>JAZSMA010000002.1:0-7114 GCA_045535655.1 Candidatus Nanosyncoccus sp. | reverse complement strand
CCTAAAAATTGAGCAAAAATGGCAAAAAATTTGGGAAACTGAAAAACCCTTTAAGGCTACCGAAGTCGAAAATCAGCCTAAAATGTTCCTAGCTGAAATGTTCCCATACCCCTCCGGCGCCGGGCTTCATGTCGGTCACGTCCGTAATTTTACTATTGTCGACGTCTTAACTCGTTTTTATGAACAACAAGGTCTTAACGTTCTTCGTCCTTTCGGCTACGATACTTTTGGTCTACCAGCCGAAAACTATGCTATTAAAACTGGCATTTCTCCTCAATCCGCGACAAAAACCAATATTGACAATTTCCGTAAACAGGCTAAAAGCCTCGGTTTTGCAATTGACTGGGACCGCGAGATTAACACCTCTGACCCCGAATATTATAAATGGACCCAATGGTGTTTCTTGCAATTATATAAAAAAGGACTCGCCTATCAAAAAGAATCCTACCAATGGTGGTGCCCTGAGGACCAAACCGTTCTTGCTAACGAACAAGTCGAAAACGGTAAATGTTGGCGCTGCGGTCACGAAGTCGAAAAAAAGAAAATGAAACAGTGGTTCTTTAAGATTACCGCCTACGCAGATGAACTTCTTGATGAAATCGATAACCTCGAATGGCCCGAAAAAATCAAAACCATGCAACGCAATTGGATCGGCCGTTCCGCCGGCGCAGAAATTGATTTTAAAGTAACTAATAGCTCCCTTAAAATCAAAGTTTTTACGACGCGTCCCGATACAATCTTCGGCGCTACCTTTTTAGTTGTTGCCCCCGAATATCCTCATCTCAACGCTTTAATAACCGACGACACCCGCGACTTAGTTCTTAGCTATAAAGCCGAGTCTCTCAAAAAATCCGAAATCGAACGCCAAGAAAATAAGGAGAAAACTGGCGTCTTTACCGGTTCTTACGCTTTAAACCCAGCGACTAAAGAAAAAATTCCTATCTACGTTGCCGATTACGTCCTAGCCGGCTACGGCACCGGTGCTATTATGGCTGTCCCTGCTTACGATGAACGCGACCGTGAATTCGCCGAAAAATTCAATTTACCAATTGTCGAAGCTGAACTCTGCGACCGTGATTTATTTGGCACGCCAAAAACTACTTATCGCATGCGCGACTGGCTCATCTCTCGCCAACGTTATTGGGGCTGTCCAATTCCGATCGCTTATGATAAAGAGGGTAACCCTCATCCCGTTCCAGAAGACCAACTCCCTGTTATTATCCCAGAAGTCAAAGATTATATGCCCGATCACTCTGGTCATTCCGCTCTCGCTAAAGCTAAAGATTGGCTTAAAGTTAAAATAGAGGTCAAGGATCTAAAAACCGGTAAAACCCATCTAGAAGAAATGACGCGCGAAACTGATACCCTGGACGGTTATGCTTGTTCATCTTGGTATCTCTGGCGCTACGCCTCACCTCATGATAAAAAAGCCGCTTGGGATCAAAAAGCTATTAAATATTGGGAGCCGATCGACTATTATGTTGGTGCCGATCACGCTGTTGCCCATTTGCTTTATATTCGCTTTTGGTGCAAATTTTTTGCCGATGAAGGTTATTTACCTTTCCGTGAACCGATAAAACGCCTTCTTTATAATGGCTATATCAACGCTCCCGATGGCAAAAAGATGTCTAAATCTAAAGGTAATGTTATCGACCCACTCGATGTTATTAACGATGGCTATGGTGCCGACACCTTAAGAACTTACGAAATGTTCATTGGCCCATATGACATGGATGCCGCTTGGGACCCTCGTTCCGTCGGTGGCGTTTACCGCTTCCTTAATCGTTGCTGGACTTTATGCTTCGACAACGAATTTGCGAAAACCTCTTCTGAGGGGCATCCGCAGTTGCTACGAGGACGAAGCGAGGAGCCCCGTGAAGACGGGCGCGACGAGCGTCCCGAAGAAGACGGTTTTGCAAATTCGCTTTTTGCTAGACATAAAACCATCAAAAAAGTCACCGAAGATCTCCACCGCTACAATTTCAACACCGCCGTCGCCGCCTTAATGGAATATGTCAATGAACTTTATAAAATCGACGCCTCAAAAGAAGATTTAATTACTTTAGCCAAACTCTTAAAACCTTTCGCTCCACATCTCGCTTCGGAAATGCTCGAGAAACTAAAATCTGACGATGAATGGCCAAAATGGGACGAAAAATATCTTGTTGCCGATACTGTTGAAGTCGTTGTTCAAGTCAACGGCAAACTCCGCGCCAAACTAACCGTCGACGCTAGCGACCTAGAAGATGAAGAAAAAATTACTAAACTTGCCTTAAAAGACGAGAAAATTCAAAAATACACTAAAAAAGGCGTCAAAAAGACTATTTTCATCAAAAAAGCTAAATTATTAAACATTGTCATTTAAATAATAAATTTATTTAATCATTTCTTTATTACTTATTACTTTATGATAAATATTAATAAATTTGTCTAAGGTCTTTTCAAGATCATGTTCCGAGGCAATTTCCACCGACTTCTTCGAAAAATCTAACCTCATTTTTTCATCCAACAAAATCTTCGTCATCGCCCCAGAAATCCCCTTCACATCACCAGGCTTACATAAATACCCGTTCTTATCATTTAAACAAACTTCTGCCACTGCCCCTTTATTAACTGCTATTAAAGGAAGTCCTGTTGCCGCCGCCTCAATTAAAACAATCCCCTGCGTTTCAATTTCGCTCGCCGTCGCAAATAAATACCCTACCTTATATACTTCATATAAATCTGGTGGCAAAACTCGCCCCAAAAATCGCACCGAATCGGTAATACCTAGTCCCGAAACCATTTTTTGCAACCTAGCCTTATCTACTCCGTCCCCAACCACAACTAAAACCGCATCCGGCACTTTAGTTAAAGTTTGCGAAAATGCCTCTACGACGGTTCCGACCTTTTTATCTGGGTCAACCCTTCCCACATAAAGCACAATCGGCTTATCTTTTGGTATTTGATATTTATCATAAATCTCCGCCGATGCCTTTCCCGGTTTAAAATTACTTAAATCTACTCCGTTCGACACGGCCGCAACCGGCACTTTAAAATCCTTACCCGAAGATAATAACAAATTGTCAATCGATTGTTTTGTCGGCATCGTAACAAAATCACTTTTACTCTGCCGATTTCGGAAATAAGAAGAAAGTAAATAATTCATTGGTTTTTTGACCACTTTCGGCATTTTTAAAGGATCCGTAATTACTTCCGGTTGATTATGCTCAGTCGTTACAATCGGAATATTTTTCTTTCTCGCATAAGAAACTACGGAAAGCCCAATCGGATCTGAAATTTGCACATGCACAACATCAGGACAAAACTCGTCTAACGCCTTCTTTATCTCTATAACAGGAAAAATCGAAATCCTAAATCCATGTTTATAGAATAAATGCGGTAACTCCACCCCCATAATTTTCTTCTTTTTCGGCACCGCATGAATCTGATCAGGATAAACCTTCGCCTGCACCGATTTCAAATAACTAATTTTCACCCCGTCAACTACCCGCGTATAATTCTTCCCAGTTTGGCTTGGACAAATTACTAAAACTTCATGCCCTCTTTTTACTAACCCAACCGCCAAGTTATGCGAAAAGACCGCCACCCCATTAGTCATTGGGTAATATACCGCCGTTGCAATTACTATTTTCATTACAATTCCTTTGCTTTATCCATCTGAGGATCACGCATCGCATTAATATCCTCATAACTTCGCTCAACTTTTACATCTGGCTCGATACCAGTCTTATTAATTGAACGTTCTAGTGGCGTATACCATTCCGCCGTCGTCACCTTTAATAAACTCCCGCCCGAAAGCCTAAATAATTCTTGCACGACACCCTTACCATAAGTCGTTTCTCCAACCACCGTCGCCTTTTTATAATCCTGTAAAGCTCCTGCCACAATCTCCGAAGCCGAAGCTGACGACTTGTTGACTAAAACTATCGTTTTCATGTCCTTTAGAATTGCCTTACCCGAACTCGTAGAAGTTATTTTATCATCGAAATGTTTAGATTTCTGAATTAAGATATCTTTTCCATCCAACCAAAGACTCAGTAAATCCTGTGCCGACGACACATATCCACCCCCATTACCCCGAAGATCCAAAATTACTTTATTAATTCCTTTGTCGGCAAATTCATTCGCAAAACCTCTCACCATTGTTCCCGTATCCTCGTCAAAACGTGTTACAGTAACAATCGCAGTTTTTCCATCATAATCAACATAAGCCGAAACATTGTTGATCGTCTCCCGCTTCATCGTAAAAGATTTTTCTTCGCCGTTTCTCACGATGGTAATTTTTACCTCAGTTCCCGTCTCACCTCTTACTTTCTTAGCAATCTCATCCACCGACATATCATAAACTTCTTCGTCATCAACTTTATATAAAATATCCCCAGCTAATATCCCCGCTTTTCTTGCTGGATTATCCGGTAACGTCCTTAAAACTCTTACATAACCATCTCGAAGTCCCATCTCGATCCCAACTCCTGAGCCAACATTTCCGTGCAAATCATTGTTGAATTCTTCCGCCTCTTCTGCATCCATATAAACCGTATAGACATCGTCTAGAGACTCAACTAAACCTTTTTTTGCTCCTTCGACGATATCCGTTACCGAAAGCTCACCATTATAAGAAAGCGCCAATCTCTCATAAACCTCGTCTAAAACCGACCAATCTACTTCAGACTTTATACTTTTCTCTAAACCTAAATAAGGCGCAAACCCATTAAAAAGCGTGTTCCAATTTAAACCTACAATAACTCCTATGACCAACATTGCTGCCGATATAACAATCGCTCCCCCTAAACTAACTTTTTTTTCTTCCTGATTTTGTTTATCCATCACCCTCTTTTATCCTAATATTATTATTTATATTACTATTTTATCACTAAACAAAAGCTTTTTTACGTTTATGTTTCTTAATAATCCCCACAATCGAAGCGATAATTGCTGCTAAAGTCAATAAAACTAGCGCCATAAACCAAATCGGACAAATCATGACATTTTTCTCCACCGTCGAGACATCTCCATTATAATAAACTGTCTGATTTATTTTAATTACTCCAATTAACGGCAAGTTACTTACTTCTCTCGTCACATGCCTCGTCGTATCCGGCATAATTAACTCCGAATAATGCCCCTCGTTTTTTTCATCTGGCAAAATCACCTCACCAGTAAAGAAATTTGATGCAGTAATCACAAAAGTCGCATCTTGATGTGTATTTCCTTCGTTACTAAGCGTCGCCCCCAATACTATCGGCGGCGTCATTACAAATCCTGGCACTTCATTATTTATAATTTCTCCCCCTACTTTTATCTCTCCCGCCACATTCGCATAAACTAAACTCGCCAACTCAAAAACATTCTTGACCGCCACGCCATTCTCGGCCTGTTCTTTTTGATTAGAACTAACTGCAATTGCCGCATATTGTCCTCCTGGTGGCGCATTCTCTGGCACATTAATCGTAAAATCAATCCGTTTCGTTTCATTCGGTTCAATTGCTCCCTCGGGCTCAAGTATCTCAATCCACTTAGCAATTTCCGTATGGCCAGAAACCGTCGAAAGGTCAGCTCGATAATCTTCCCCTTCTACACCATAGGGCAAAACTTCTATTTTATACAAAAAATCTTCCGTCGCATCCGCTGGATTTACCACATTAATAAAGCCCTGATAAGTCTTACCGGCCTCAAGATAAAAACGCTGACTCATCGGCAAAACCGTAAAAGTGCTGTTTTCCATTCATCCCTCCACATTACTTACTAATAATTATACCAAACTACTATTCGATTGCCAAAATTTTCCCTGTTCCTCGTTCCAACCTTAATAATCTCTGGTTCTTCGAACCTCGAAATCTTAAACTTAAATCCCGTTTACTTAAAATAAATGGCCCATCAATTAACGCATCTAGAGCTTTTAAAAACTCCCAGACCTCACCCCCTGCTTCTTTGATGATTTCATAAGTAAATCCCGAAAAACTCCAAACATTCCAACCTAGTTCTTTTCTCACCCAATTGGCAATTTCTAAACAAGCCTTTGGCTGCACAAACGGCTCACCCCCACAAAACGTAATTCCCGCCTGCCCTTTAAAACTCGCTAACTCCTTCTTTAAGTCTTCAATTTTTACTAAGTATCCCGCCTCGTAGTCCCAAGTTTCCGGGTTTTGACAACCAGGACAATGATTCGGGCAACCCTGTGTCCATAAAACTACCCTTAGCCCATCACCATTTACAATATTATCGTGTTCAAGCGGCGCCGAAAGCCGAATAAACCCCTCCGGCGTTTCGAGCTGCTTTTTAATCTTCTCTAACGAAATTTTATGATAATCTACCATTTAAAATCCTTTAGGCGCCGCATTCGCACTGGCAAATCTTTTCAAAAGGCAAATCCCCTTCTAATCTTCCACAATGTGGACATCTATCTCCGCTAATAATCCCCGAAAATCCGCATACTGGGTCACGATCAACCGGATGGTTAATTGAACCATAGCCAATATTTTCATCGTGCATCTTCCGAATTACCGCTTCAAACGCTTCCAAATTTTGCGACGGGTCACCATCTAACTCAATATAAGTAATATGCCCCGCATTACAAAGATTATGATAAGGCGCCTCTATTTCAATCTTCTCAAACGCCGAAATTGGATAATAAACTGGCACATGGAAAGAATTTGTATAGAAGTCACGATCCGTTACACCCGGAATAACACCATATTCCTTCCGATCCAACTTCGTAAATCGTCCCGCAATCCCCTCTGCCGGCGTCGCTAGAAGCGAGAAATTCAATTTATATTTCTTACAAAATTCATCACACTTCTCTCGCATATGCGAAATAATATCAAGACCTAGCTCTCTCGATTCTTCATCTTCTGCGTGATGCTTTCCTGTCATTGCTACTAAAGTTTCCGCTAAACCGATAAAACCAATCGAAAGCGTCCCATGTTTAATTACATCTCTTAAAGTATCGTTCGGCCCTAACTTTTCCGAACCGAACCAGTTACCTTGGCCCATCAAAAATGGGAAATTCCTAACATGTTGATTGGCTTGAAAATCAAATCTATCTAATAGCTCATCTTTTACTAATTCCAATTTTTCATCCAACTCTTTATAAAAACCGTCCCAATCTGCT
>JAZSMA010000029.1:0-13233 GCA_045535655.1 Candidatus Nanosyncoccus sp. | reverse complement strand
ACTTCATCTACCGATTTTAATCTCTTACCTTCTCTAATCTGCGAAATATGATGCATTCCATCAATCCCAGGCAAAATATTCACAAAAGCTCCAAAATCCTTAATCGAAACTACCGTTCCGTTATAAATTTTTCCTACTTCTGGCTCCTCAGTCAATGATTTAATCCAATCTAATGCTTTCTGAATTTTTTCCGGATCATTCCCAGCCACCGTCACTAAACCAGAGTCTTCAATACTTACTTCTGCTCCTGTCTCGGTCGTAATTTTATTAATTACTTCGCCACCTTTTCCAATTACCGCTCCAATTTTATCCGGATTAATCATTAACTTCTCAATTCTCGGCGCATACTGCGAAATTTCTTTCCTCGGCTCCGGAATAACTTCTAAAATATGATTCAAAATAAACATTCTTCCTTCGTGCGACTGTTTCAAAGCCTTTTCCATAATCTCAACCGGAAGCCCATGCACTTTCATATCCATCTGAAGCGCCGTAATTCCTTCCGTCGTCCCAGTTACCTTAAAGTCCATATCACCCGCAAAATCTTCCGCATCCATCAAATCTGTTAAAACATACGCCTTATCAATATCCGTAGCTTTAATTTCCGACCCTTTCGGAACATCTACCATTAGCCCCATCGCTACTCCAGATACCGGTCGTCTTAAAGGCACCCCCGCATCCATCAAAGCCATACAAGACGAACAAGTCGCCGCCATCGAAGTCGAACCATTCTGCGACATAATTTCCGTCACCGAACGAATTGCATAAGGAAATTCTTCCTCAGAAGGAAGCACCGGCAGTAACGCTCTTTCCGCCAAGTAACCATGTCCAATCTCTCGTCGCCCCGGCGAACCAATCCGCCCCGGCTCACCTACTGTATAAGACGGCGCATTATAATGATGCATATAACGCCTTTTGCCATCCGTCACTTCCATCGTATCAACTTCCTGTGCATACGAAAGCGGAGCAAGTGTTACAATATTCATCGCCTGCGTTACGCCTCTAGTAAAGAGGGAAGAACCATGTGTTCGTGGCAAAATCGCAACCTGTGATGAAAGCGGCCTCACTTCATCTAACTTCCGCCCATCCGGCCTCACTCCATCCATTACAATCCCCCGTCTTACCTCTTTATGCACTGCTAATTCAAACGCTTGATCATAAATATCACGCAAATTCTCGTCATACCATTCAACTTTCTCATTATCCGTTTTGCCTTGTCCTTTCGCTAACGCAAATTCATCATGCATGGCATATTTTATATCATCCAAAATGTGCGCTCTTTCCATTACATTCCCCCGCACCTTCGAACCAAATTTCCCTTCTGTCCATTTCTGCACTTCCTCCAAAACCTCTTCACTCGGCAACACTAATTCGTATTCCTGTAACGGCGCATCAACTTGCTTCGCCAATTCTCTCTGCAAATCTAAAACTGGTTGCACTTCTTTTACCGCCCACTTCATCGCCTCAATAATCGTTTCTTCAGACACTTCATTCGCCCCCGCCTCAACCATCATCACTTTCCCATCTTTACAAGCCACTACAAGATCCAGTGGCGAAGTCTCTCTTTCTTCTGGCGACAAAAAGGCTTTAAATTTACCATCAACTTGTCCAATCCTTACTCCCGTAACTGGTCCATCAAACGGCACTCCCGCATTCATAAGAGCCGACGATGCTGCAATCATTGCAATACAATCTGGCCGAAAACTCGGGTCCATCGAAAGTACTGTACAAACTACTTGAATTTCTTGACGATAGCCCTTAGGGAACAACGGCCGAATTGGACGATCAATCAACCGCCCAACTAAAACTGCCTCATCCGCTGGTTTCCCCTCTCTTTTAATAAATTTCGAACCAGAAATTTTCCCCGCCGCATAAAACTTCTCTTCATAATCAATTGAAAGAGGGAAGAAGTCTTGCACTACCGGTTTTGTCCCTACTACCACCGACCCCAAAACTACCGTATCTCCATAAGTCACTAAAACCGATGAAGTCGTGCGAAAACCTACTCTATTTACCTCTAGAGTTAATTCTCTCCCTAACCATTCGGTCGAAACCCGCACCGTTTTCTTCCCATTAGGGTTTATAATGTCCATAAAAATAATCCTTTCTCGGGAAAACTTCAGGTATAAGCCCCGTCTTATATCTGCCGTCTTCCCAAATCTGTTAATTTTCTATGGCTTTTATTATACCAAAACTTGCATTTTTTCGCAAAGTATGCTATAATATAGACATAAGTTGTTTCAGGCTAACCCCTAAAAAACAAAGCACATTAAGGAGGAAGATAATATGGTTTTATATATATCTTCAATCAGCACCGATGAAATTTCAGGGACGGGTCGGATAGTTATTGAAGGCCAGTTAACCGTGCCGAACGAATGCGACGATCCAATAGTGGAACTTTTTCGTCCGATCAGGTACAAACAGAAAGATAAAATGCTATTTGTGGTCCTCACTGACCGTCAAGAGAGTTCAATAACATGCACTTTGATCGCCTCAAACCATAAATCCCGCCCTAACGATGTTTTTCTCAAAGATGCAATAAAATGCTTAAAGGGTGGCGATTCTGAAAATTCCGGAATACTCGCCGACTACACGGCGATTCTAGAACTCTTTTTTACAGAGAAATCTGGATTGAAACTTTGGGAAAAAGCCTTACAAAGACAAGATTATCAGAAATGCAATGAGATAATCAAAAACTTTGTTAGCCACATCGGATATGAAATGCCATCGCGAAAAAAGCCCGAAAAAAAGAAAAAATCTAAGGCTGAGAAACGTGCTTCTAGCGAGAAATATCTCAAAGAACACCCGGAAATCAAAAGAAAGAAAAAGCCCGCCAAATAAGGCGGGTTTTCTCATTCTTAAAATTTATTTCCTGAGACCAAGTTTTTTCACAGTCTTCTTATACAGCTCAAAATCGGTCTCTTCAAGATAGCGAAGTAATCTCTTTCGCTTCCCCACCATTTGCATTAAACCTCTTTTGGCCATAAAGTCATGTTTATTATTCTTTACGTGTTCGGTAACTTCTTTTATCCGTTCCGTAAGAATAGAAACTTGAACTTCAGGAGAACCAACGTCCGCCTTATTACGGGCAACTTTGGCAATAGCCTTGTCTTTATTCTCTTTTGTTATCATGTGCCCTATTATACCACACCCACCCCTTTAGGTCAACATCACTAATTCTTATGACTGTGACGACGAATTATTCTATAAACAACTGCTATTATAACCGGAGCCATCGTCATAGTAAGCATCGCTCCACTATTAGCCACAGTGCCTGCACCAGTATTTGGCACTGGCAAATCTTCTTCGTCAGTATTATCATTACCCGATTCATCACCGCCCGGCTCTTCTTCGTCATCTATTTCTCCCCAAACCGCATAGATGGTCTTATCGGCAGAAAGTGAAATAGCATCTCCCCCTTGATAAACTGCCGTCGTAGCATCTGCTTCATCAGCCCAACCTAAGAATTTATAATTCTCCCTAGTTGGGTCAATCGTATTAATAGTCACACTACATCCACTCGTAGTATCATTCGCATGGCAAGACTGTGCTACAGGCGCACCTTCACCTTCATTACTATCATAACTTAAAGTATAAACTGGCGCCCAAATAGCGTAAAGAATCTGACTTCCGCTTAGCGTAATTTCATCTCCGCCTTGATAAATCGCTTCCGTAGCGTCTGCTTCATCAGCCCAACCCAAGAAGAAATATCCGTCTCTAGTTAATTCATCTAAACTAATAGTTAAATTACATCCACTCGTAGTATTACCTGCATGACAAGATTGTGCTACAGGTGCTCCTTCCCCCTCATTGCCATCATAACTCAAATTATAAACTGGCGCCCAAATAGCATAAAGTGTTTTATCAGCAGAAAGGGTAATAGAATTTCCACCTTGATAAGCTGCCGTCGTAGCACTAGCCGAATCTCCCCAACCCAAGAAGAAATATCCATCTCTAGTCAACTCGGCCGCAGTAACAGTCACATTACAATTATTTGTTGTAATATCCGCATTGCAAGATTCTCCCCCTGGCACCATACTTCCACCATTACTATCATAATTTAATGTATATACATTTATCAAAGACCAAACCGCATAAATAGTCTTATTATCAGATAATGTAATAGGGTCCCCACCATGGTAAGCTGCCGACGTAGCGGTCGCACTATCAGCCCAACCTAAGAAATAATACCCGTCTCTAGTTAATTCAGCCGAACTAATAGTTACATTACATCCACTCATAGTATCATCAGCATGACAAGACTGCGCCGCAGGTGCCCCACTACCACCATTGCCACTATAGCTTAATGTTCGAATCGGTGCCCAAATAGCATAAAGTGTTTTATCGGCGGAAAGGGTAATAGAACCTCCGCCTTGATAAGCTGCCGATGTAGCACCAGCCGAATTTCCCCAACCTAAGAAGTAATATCCATCTCTAGTTAAAGCCGCCGAGCTAATAGTCACATTACATCCACTCGTAGTATTACTTGCATGACAAGACTGCGCCGCAGGTGCCCCACTACCACCATTACCATCATAGCTCAATGTCCGAATCGGTGCCCAAATGGCATAAAGAGCCTGATGCGCACTCAATGTAATTTCATTCCCACCATGATAAGCTGCCGTCGTAGCGCTAGCCGAAGTCGCCCAGCCTAAGAAATAATATCCATCTCTAGTTAAAGCCGCATTTGTAACACTCACTGTGCAAGTTCCATTAGTAGCGTTTGTATGGCAAGATTCGCCTCCAGGTACTCCATCCCCACCATTGCCACTATAACTTAATGTCCAAATCGGTGCCCAAATGGCATAAAGAGTTTGATCTGCACCTAGCGTAATTTCGTCTCCACCATGATAAGTTGCTGTCGTAGCGTCAGCCGAAGTCGCCCAACCTAGAAAATCATATCCGTCTCTAGTTAATTCAGCTGAACTGACAGTTACATTACAAGTATTCGTTAAATTATTCGCATTACAAGAATCCGACCCAGGCGCAACACCTCCGCCATTACCATTATAGCTTAGTGTATATGTATTAATCGATGCCCAAACCGCATAAATAGTTTTATCAGCAGAAAGTGAAATAGAATCTCCACCATGGTAAGTCGCCGTTGAAACAGTCGCATTATCAGCCCAACCTGAGAAATAATAATCATCTCTAGTCGGCTCAACCGCACTAACAGTTATACTACAACTACCAGAAGTACTATTCGGATGACAAAATTGCGCCGCAGGCGCTCCTTCACCCTCGTTACCATCATAACTCAAAGTATAAACTGGCGCCCAAATAGCATAAAGAGTTTGACTTGCATTCAAAGTAATTTCCGCACCAGGTTGATAAGCAGCAGTCGTAGCGCTAGCCGAAGTCCCCCAACCCAAGAAATAATAATCATCTTTAGTTGGAGCAGTATTAGGAAGAGTAACATTACAACTCGCAGCCCCAGTTGTCGAATAACAGATTAACGTGTCAAAACTTCCAACACCACTATTTACATCAAAATCCAATATATTAGGAAGCTTCATCTTATAAGAAAACTTCTCAACGCTACCGTCTATCTGTACATATCCTCCAGCATTAATCGGATCACTCACCGTAAGAATTCTATTTGCTCCATCATAACTATAATAAGCGGTATCGCTTATCGAAAAAGTAACACTACTTTCAGGACCATGACTACCATTTTTAAGATATTGCAACCCACTCAAATCATATGCATAACCACTACTCACTTTCGTAGGCATCACACCAGTATAAATCAAAATATCATCTGACATTAAAGTTTTCAATCTAGTTTTATTAGCAGAAATATCAACAAATGTAATATTATTGTCAAAAATATCAAGACGAGCTAGCTTAGTATTATGAGAAACATCAACCGATGAAAGATCATTATCATAGAGATAAAGCTCAAATAAATCAGGGCTATTAGAAACATCAACAGAACTAAGCTGATTACGACTCAGCTCAAGTTGATACATTAAAGTATTCCTAGACAAATCAATAGATTCAAGCTGATTACGGCTAAGGTCAAGTTGCCATAATCCAGTCATTTTCTCCAATCCAGCAGCACTAGTAATATTTATATTGTCACAAGTTAATTGTTCAATTCTTCCCAATTGCTCATCCGTAATCCCAGTAGCCGGAATTTCTTCATCCGCATATTTATATATAGTGACAAACTTGTTCACCACGCAATCATAAAAATTTGGATCTACTATAGCGTGGCCTTCAGGTCTCGTATAGGTCAAAGCAAAAGTATCCTTTGGCACCATAATTTTATTGACAGCAAAAGTCACTGCCGGCAAAATCAAAACCGCAGCAACAAAAACAGACAATGCTAATCTCTTCTTTTTATGTATTTTTAACATGTTTGACCTTTCTATTTTTTGTTTCTTATCGACACAAAAACCTTATTATCATTCTGTTCACAATAATAAACATTAATATTCATTTTGGTTCCTTTTTTATTTGCATAACCTTTTTGCAATACAATAATATATCATTGCAAACAAGTTGTCAAGTATAAAAATTATTTCTTTTCCAACATTTTATAAGTATAAGCTGCCAAAGCTCCGCCAACCAAAGGACCTACAATAAATACCCATACCGCGCTAATCGCCACACTGCTTCCGCTAAAAGCTGAAACAATCGCTGGTCCAAGTGAACGTGCCGGATTCACACTTGTTCCAGTTAAACCAATTCCAAGAATATGCACAGCAACTAAAGACAAAGCAATTACCAATCCTGCTACTGCCCCATGTTTAAATTTCTCTGATGTTACACCAAGTATTGATATTACAAATACAAAAGTCAATAATACTTCTACTAATAAGCCAATCCACATGTTACCATTTACACCGGCCAGCCCATTTGAACCATACGCCCCCGTCATATCCGCAATCCCCGCTCCGTTAAAGATTAATGCAAGCAATCCTGCTCCAGCCAAAGCCCCTAATACTTGAGATACAATGTATCCCCAAAAATCTTTTAATGAAATCTTCTTTGAAATTAGCATTCCTAACGACACCGCTGGATTAATATGACAACCCGAAATATTCCCAATCGAATAAGCCATTGTAAGAAGACCTAGCCCAAACGCAAACGCAGTCAAAATATATCCACTTCCTGCTCTCGGATCGCATCCTACCGCCATCGCCGTGCCGCACCCAATCAGCACCAAAACACAAGTGCCGATAAACTCAGCAATATATTTTTTCATAATATTCCTCCGTTTAACTACTTTCATTATATCACATTACCAACCCTTTCAAATATTCACCACCCTCATGATATAATAGAGAACAATGGAAGACCGAATCATTTTAATAGATAAACCCGCTGGCATTTCTAGTTTCGGTGTTGTCGCTAAAGTCCGCACCAAGCTTAAAAACGAATTTGGCCATAAAATTAAAGTCGGTCACACTGGCACCCTCGACCCTTTCGCCACCGGCCTTCTTATTCTTCTAACCGGTAAAATGACTAAAAAATCAAACGAATTTTTAAAGCTCGACAAGGTCTACGAAGCCACCTTGAAACTCGGCTACACTTCCACTACCGGTGACCCCGAAGGAAAAATTACGAAATATCTTAGTGAATCTCAAGAACTTTCTGATTCGGGGGCATTCGGAGGTTACGACCGAGAAGCAGGGCGCTCCGCCCGTAACGGCGGGCCGGAGCGACCCGTCCCCGAACAGGAAGTTCTTGAGATTATTGTCAAATCGTTCATAGGTAAAATTACCCAACAAGTCCCCAAATTCAGCGCCGTCAAAATCAATGGTAAACGTGCTTATAAATTAGCTAGGGAAGGTAAAGACTTTGAACCTCCAATTAGAAACGTCACTATATATAATATAGAACTCCTCGATTATCATTACCCCGAACTTAAAATCCGTTGCCATGTCAGCTCCGGCACTTACATCCGCACTCTAGCCGAAGATATTGGCAAAAAACTTGGCACCGGCGCCTATCTAACCAGTCTCAGAAGAACCAAAATCGGCGACTACGATATAAAAGATGCTATAATAGACTTATGTTAATCTATGCTTCTCGTTTAATCGGCGCCTCGATTTTAAGCGTCCAAGCCGCCGGAGCTATTGGTTATATTGCTGAACCCATTGTTGATCCTGATAGTCTCAAAATTATCGCTTTTCATCTTGATGGTCCTCTTCTTAGAAAATCCAGTGCCAATATTCTCGACGTTTCCAGCGTCCGTGAATATTCTAATTACGGGCTAGTCATTGATAGTATTGAAGAGCTAGTCGAAAGAGATGATGTTATTAAAATCAAAAAAGTCCTTGATCTTAATTTTAGCCTCATTAACCTAAAAGTCGAAACTAAAAAGGGAACTCATCTTGGTAAAGTTTCCGATTACACTGTTACTTCAGAAGATTTTGTCGTTCAACAAATTATCGTCAAACGCCCTATTGTAAAAAGTCTTATCGATCCCGAACTAACTATTTCTAGAAAGGAAA
This sequence comes from Candidatus Nanosyncoccus sp., assembly GCA_045535655.1. Taxonomy (GTDB): domain Bacteria; phylum Patescibacteriota; class Saccharimonadia; order Saccharimonadales; family Saccharimonadaceae; genus Nanosyncoccus. The sequence continues at coordinate 4,771 of JAZSMA010000029.1, read as the reverse complement.
TCGTCGAAATTACCGATTATAAAGTCATCATTAAAGATGAAGAAAAGACTCTCAAAGAAAAAGCCGCCAAAGAAGATTTTGTTCCAAATTTTGTTAATCCCTTTCGTAAGTCCGAACAAGGTTTTGCACCAGCTGATAGTCAAAACCTTGCCGACAAAGATATTGAATAAGTTTTTCTTCCGAATATTTATTTTTCTTTTTTTCAATCATTTTTAAAATTTCTTCCTCATCATTTCGTCTATCCAAAACTTTTTCAATAATTTCATTAGAAATGCCTTTCTTCATAAGTTCCATCTTTAATCTTTTTTTCGAAATACCCTTTTTCGTAAATCGATTCTCAACATACCACTCCACAAAACGTTCATCATTTAAATAACCCTTTTCACAAAGACACGAAATTGTCTTGTTAGAAAGCTCCAGTGAGGCTTCTAAGGGATCTTTCGGAGGCTGCTGCCGAGAACGAAAGCGCGCGCCGCCCGTAAAGACGGGCCGGCGCGACGCCGTGCCCGAAGAAGCCTCACGGAGCTTTCTTTGCAGATAATCTCTTGTCTCTCTAATAGATCTCGGCCGCATCAAAACCCATTCCAAACTCCTCTGATATAATTTCCCAAATTCCGACGCTTTTTTCAGCTCCTCTAATTCTTCCTCCGAAATTCTCTTCCCAACCTTTAACTTAAAATCTACCACTTGCGAAACATCTAACGAAAATAAAAATTTTTCATCAACAAAAACATTTACCCGATTAGAATTTTTTATCCCCTGTTTCAAATCCGTAATTTTTAAATCTTTTCCATCTAATTTATAAATATCCATGCATCTCTAACCATTTATCTAAAAATAAAAATGTTAGTTTATCTTTTTGCAAAGGTGGCTTTGCAAATTTTTTTCTGAATTCTTCCATTTCCGTATATTTCACCCACTTCACTTCCGACACTTCTTGGTCATTAAAATTAAACTCGTCTTTTCGTTCACTCCAATCTACACACCAAACCCAAGCAAATCGATTTTTATTAAAGGGAATCATAGTCGCAAACTGTAAATCCTCCGATGTAATTGAAACTCCAATTTCTTCATCCGTTTCTCGTATTGCCGCCTCAATTAAAGTTTCACCTAAATTTATGTGTCCTCCCGCCGAAATATCATAATAACCCGGAAATCTATCTATTTTTTCTGATCGCTTTTGCCACAAAAACTCCAATTCCCCATCTTCTCGCATCCTATACAAAAACACGACCGCTACACCAACAATCTCCTCACTATTATTCTTCTCCGGATTATCCCGACTCGATTCCCAACCTACCCCCGGAATTGGTTCACCATTCGGATAAAAAACTTGCCATAGCTCATCGTTGTGCATAAATTAATCTTCCGCTGCTGCCTTTTCACGCACTTTCGCTTCAATTTCTGCCATTAGCTCCGGCTTTTCTCGGAACAATTTTTTCACTGCTTCCCTACCTTGTCCAATCGTCTCACCATTATACTTTATAAACGCTCCTGCTTTATCTAAAACACCATATTCAACCGCCAAATCTAAAATATCTCCTGCTTTCGAAATCCCCTCATTATACATAATGTCAAATTCTGCAGTTCTAAACGGCGCCGCAATTTTATTTTTTACAATTTTCACTTTTGTCCGATTTCCCGCAATATTATCCCCCTCCTTTATCTGACCAATTCTTCGAATATCCACTCTAACTGAAGCATAAAACTTCAAAGCATTACCACCCGTCGTTGTCTCCGGATTCCCAAACATCACCCCAATCTTCATTCTAATTTGATTGATGAAAATTACTGTCGCTCGTGATTTCGAAATGATTCCTGTCAATTTTCTCATCGCCTGCGACATCAATCTCGCCTGAAGCCCCATCTGGGAATCGCCCATATCACCATCAATTTCCGCCTGAGGAACTAACGCCGCCACTGAATCTACAACAATTAAATCCACCGCATTAGAACGCACTAAAGTTTCACAAATCTCGAGCGCTTGCTCACCATTGTCTGGTTGCGAAATTAAAAGATTCGCTGTATCTACTCCAATCTTCTTCGCATATGCTGGATCTAACGCATGTTCCGCATCAATAAATGCCGCCTGCCCACCTTGTTTCTGAATTTCCGCAATCGCATGAAGCGCTAACGTTGTCTTCCCAGAAGATTCTGGCCCAAAAATTTCAATAATCCGACCTTTTGGATAACCACCTCCCAATGCTAAATCTAAAGACAAAGATCCCGACGGTAAAAGTTCTACGTCCATCTTCGGCGTTTCGCCCAATTTCATAATTGAACCATCACCAAATTGTTTTGTAATCTGTGAAATCGCTAGTTTCAACGCCTCACTTTTTCCGTCAGACTGTTTATCGTTTTTCTTTTCTGCCACCGCATCCTTTTTTCCCATCATAGTATTACCTTTCTTTACTTATTATATTATATATTATAAAATGGAAACAGAGTTGATTTATACATTAATGTATGGTAGAATCAATTTAGGTTTTGTTAATTTCCCTTCTTACGAGGGGAAATTTTCAGTTTAATCGTCACTTTTACGACTTCAACTTCCATAACCCTCCTTTCTTCTGCCATGTTTATTTAAACTTCACCAACCCTATTTCCTGCGCCTCTTGTATCACACTCATAAATAATAATCAACCCTCTTATTCTGCTTAAGCTTAAAATTTAAGTCGCTTAAAAAGCAAATTTAATTACAATCTGATATAATATACCTATGCGCGTAAATGAAAATATTTTAATTTCTAGTTTAACTACTATGCGACTAGGCGGTCTTGCTCGCTATGTCTTAGAAATCGAAAAACCTAAAGATATTCCCGACGCCTATGGTTTTGCTAAACAATACAATTTCCCAACTTTCGTTCTTGGTTACGGCGCCAACACCATCGGCCACGACGAAGGTTTTAACGGTGTTATTATTATTAATCGCATGAAAGGGATAACTGAAGAAGAAACCGAAACCGGTTTAAGATTAAAAGTTATGGGTGGCGAATATTGGGACGATGTCGTTGCTCATGCTTGTGAAAAAAATCTAACTGGTATTGAAGCCCTTAGTAAAATTCCCGGCCTTGTCGGTGCTGCTCCCGTCCAAAATATCGGTGCCTACGGCCAAGAAGTCGCCGATGTCCTAGAAAGTATTGAGGTTTTCGACTCTACCGACTACACCTTTAAAACCCTCAAAAAATCCGATTTAAATTTTTCCTATCGTCAAAGCCTTCTTAATACAACCGAAAAAAACCGTTATTTTGTTATTTCTGTTACGCTCGAACTAAGCGTAGGCGAAATGAAGCGCCCCTTCTATAATTCCATCGAACGATATATTTCCGACAACAATCTAACTGATTTTAGTCCTACTGGCATCCGCCGAATCGTTAGTAAAATTCGCGCTGAAAAACTCCCCGATCCAGCCGAAAAAGCCAGCGCTGGTTCCTTTTTTAAAAATGTCTATCTCAGCAACCCCGAAGCCGAAAAAGCCGAAGAAAAAGGCTATCCCATCTATCGCGGCAAAGACGGTAATAAAATTAACGCCGGCTGGCTTATTGAACAAGTCGGTTTTAAAGGCCAATTATTATATGGTATTCGTGTCAGCGAAAAAGCCGCCCTTGTCCTTATTAATGAATCCGCGAAAAGCTACAACGATTTAAAGAAAGCTCGCGCTGAAATTGTCGGCAAAGTCTATGATAAATTCGGCTACTGGCTCGAACAAGAACCTGTCGAAATCGTTAATACTAAAAGTGCAACCTATATTCCTCCCATCAGTAATAAATACGGAACTCTTGAATAATGAAAATCCTCAATGGCAAAGAACTTGCTGGTTTTATTAAAGAACGCCAAGCCGAAATAGTCGCTAATCTAAAGGAAAAACCTAAACTTCTCATCATTCGCGACAACGACAATCCTGTTATTACTAAATATGTTAATTTAAAAATCGCCTATGGCGAAGATATTGGCATTACTGTCGAAGATTTTCTTGCCAAAAATTCCGCCGAAATTGCCGAAAAAATTCAAGCCGCTAATCAAGATGAAAAAATTTCCGGTATTATTCTCCAATTACCAATTTTAGAAACTGCAAAAACCAATGAATTGACTAACCTCATCGCTCCCGAAAAAGACGTTGATGGACTTGGCGAAAATAGCAATTTCGACTCCGCTACCGCGACCGCCATTAATTGGTTACTCGCTGGTTACGACATTAAATTAGAAAATCAAAAAATCGCTTTAGTCGGACGTGGCAAACTTGTCGGCGCCCCTCTCTTTAAAATGTTTAAAAATTCCGGCTACGACGTTGAAATGTTTCATCGTGGCGACGACCTAACAAATCTTAAAAATTTCGACATCATCATAACAGCTACTGGCATTCCAAGCCTAATTTCTAACGAATATATTAAACCTGGCGCCGTCCTTATCGACGCCGGCACTGCTAGCGAAAATGGTGTCATTAAAGGCGACCTCGACGAATCTGTCCGCACTCGCATCGACCTCACCGCCATTACCCCAAAACTCGGCGGCGTCGGCCCATTAACCGTCACCTGTCTCTTCGACCATCTTCTCCAAACTGTCAAAAACTGATTTTCTTAACCCTATTCTCCACTCGCACTACTTGGATCACTTGGCGCATAATCTATCGGCACATCATTATTATTTCGTCCGCTTTTATTTTGTCCACCTTGCCCATTCTGCCCATTTCCTCTAGGAGAAAAAGATTCTCGAGTTTCCGACGACAACCTATCCATAATATCCCCCCCTCTTAAAGTCGGAGGCCAAGCGG
>JAZSMA010000051.1:0-7156 GCA_045535655.1 Candidatus Nanosyncoccus sp. | reverse complement strand
ATAGTTGGTAGTGTTTTTTATTAAACATTTGTAGAATCAATAAAAAAGAAAGGATGATTATGAGAAAGATTGTTCTAGAAAAATCAATTAGTTATTTGCGATATGGTTAAATAGATTGTATAATATAGATAGGAGTTTCGGCATGAAATTTAAAGATAATTTACGAAAAGTTAGAAATTCATCTGAATTTTCACAAGAGAAATTAGCGGAAGAAATGTCCGTTTCTCGCCAAACTATTTCTAAGTGGGAAAATGGCGATAGTTTTCCTAGTACAGAACATATATTCCAACTTATAAAAATTCTCCATTGTTCTTATGATGAACTCATAAATGGAGAAAAATCGCAGGACACTATCAAAAACAAATTTTTCATACCAAAAAGATTCTTATTGGCAGGATTGATAATGGTATTTGGCATAATGTTTGGTGTTGGATTATCTCATTTAATATCTACTAGCCAAACCACCACTATCGAGAATGCAAAATTGGCAACCTTTGATACGCTAACCGAGAATTTTCTTGCGAACACCGACCTCTTACCAAATGAAGATACAACCACTGAGATTGTTGGTTACGGAATCACAGACGAAGATGGCACTTTTTATGTAAAATGTGATGTTTATAGTAGCACCTTACCAGGCAATCATTGCTCCGCCATCATCTATTTTTGCGAAAATAATGGCAATTATTCTTACAAGTGTCAAATTCTTGATGATCCAAACTATCACCCAAGCGGTGAATACTATCAAGTTATCTAAAAGGAGTTTTTATGAAAAGAGTATTATCTGCTGTGGGTATTTTACTCGTGGCGATTATTGGCTTAATAATAATCATAAATAGTACTGGGAATGACGATGGAATTTCTCCCGATTCCATTATTGAACCTTCAGAGCAAACAGGCAACATCCCTGAAAAAATTATCGGTAATCCCGATGAAGCTTCGCTCATAGTTTATGAATACGCCGACTACGGCTGTTCACATTGTGCCGATTGGAATAGACAAATGAATGAATTGGTTAAAAAGCATGACGGCAAACTTGCCATAGTGTTTCGTGGGTATAACTTAGGATTCCAAAATGGATTAGGTGCCGCCCACGCTGCCACCGCCGCACAAATTCAAGGATATTGGAAAGAATACAAAGATTTACTATTCGCTAACCAATCGGAGTGGATTTATGCCGAGAAAAAAGATGCAAATGATCTATTCGTTGAATATTTTAAGGAAGCATCAAACGATGCTGGCGACGTCGAGAAGTTCAAAGACGATATGAATAGTTCTAGCGTTAAGAAGCGATTAGATTTTGAACAAAAAATGGGTAAAAAAGTTAATTTACAAGGTACGCCACTATTTAGAATTAACGGCGAAAATGTGTCGGTAGGTGATTTGGTTAAAACTATCGAAAAACTAATTCCGTGATATAATAAGTTTGACAGTATATATTAAACAAAAACAAAATAATAAAAATTGAAAGGACAATATGGTAACAAAAACTAACAGAACCAAAACTCGTGTATGTGTTAATACGGGGTTATTTATAATTGCGGCAATTCTGTTTATTGTCGTGGCGTTTTGCGGAACACAAAGAATTGGGGTATATCAAAGAAGTATGGTTGGAATATCTGATGCACCTGGTTTATGTTTTGATAGTGAAGCGTATGAGAAAAACAATCATGAAGTCATACAGGATGCTTACCCATGTAAAACCGAGATAGATGAAAACGGTGAAAACATCCCAGCTGATAGCCAAAATGATCAAACTATGTTTTTATATGATCGAATGAGCCTAGTTGGTTCGCTAACATCAATAGAAATTCAAGCGGCAATTATGACGATTGGATGTTTGTTATCAATGGCAAGTTTCATTGGCGGTATTATTTATTGGAATCACAATAGAAAATAAAAATCGTACTATAAACGCTATATTTCCATTTATCTTATAAACAGATAGTGATATAATATGCAGTATGTCCAAAAAAGAGTTTTCAGTTATTGTTCCAAAAAGCGTTTTTCCTAAACTCTCGACAAGAGAAATGTCGGCTGCATATATTTTATTGGATTACTTCAAAACTGATATAAAGTTTATCCCTAGAAGTAACCAAAAAACTCCAGACTTTTTTATCAGTGGATTGCATTGGGAACTAAAAACTCCGATTGGTGCGGGAAAATACAATATACAGCATCTATTACACTCTGCTGTTCAGTAATCTAAAAATATCATTGTTGATGCCAGATTTTCCAAAATGCATTTAACTAGAATTATAAACGAATTAAAGCGACATTCGACTTTAACTACAAAGGGCATTAAGAATCTAATCGTAATCACGAAATCAAGAAAAATCATTGTAATTATTTAACAGTTGTGTTAATATAATAGTAACGAAAGTCCGTCAGGCAGCGCTGTAATGCGCAGGATCGGGGCTTTCATTTTTCATCGTTTCTATTAAAATCAAAAAAGCGGTTCCTTCTTTGGTATGTCTCCGGTTGAATCGCCCACATCGGAATTTAGCTTTATCATATCATACTATTGCCAATGAGTTGTCAGCTGCGTTATGATTTTTGTGCTTCCGCTTTGTCTTTTCTGGCGGGGTGGGCAGGGGTGCCCCGCCGGAATGCGACTTGTCGCTTGTGCTTTTTAGAGCCCTAGCGGGCTTGGCGGGGGAAGCCCGCAGGGGCCTCTGATCATGATTTGGGGACTTTCGCAGAGCTAAAGCGGGGGAAACTCGCGAAAGTCCCCCACTATTCGAGTTTTGTAGTAAAATAGTTTCTAGCGGTGTTATATAAATGCACCATCATAGAAAGCGAGAACGAAAGTTTTGCTTTTTTGATACGCCATTTCTTGACATTTTAGCATAAGTGTGATATAATAAGGTCATATGGCTTAGACCATAGTAATAATTTACATAAAGGAGGGGTCACGGGTGAAGAAACTCCGTCCCAGAAAAGTCAGATGTGCCTTATTTGTTGTTGTCTTCTTAGTAATAGGGATTCTCATTGGCGCCAGGTCGCCTCATCAAGAAACTCCTATCCAGACCGCTGAGGCTAAAGTTGAACTAAAAGCTATTCCATTAGAGGAAAAAGCTATTTTGACTAAAGTCAAACAGAATGGAATTACCGAAAGTGTTGAAAAAGGATTAAAACCCGTAGAAGCTACTGTCACTACCGCCGTTGTCGAAGAACCAGTCTCTTATCAAGATTGGGATTATCAAACTGTAGCTGCAGTTTATAACTGGGCCACCAGTTCTAATGACGGCACCATCTCTGATTACGAAAAGCAAATGATGGCCCAGCTTCTCTACGGAGAAGCTAATTCAGTCGCATCCGAAGCTGAAAGAGCTATGGTCGTCTGGACCATTCTGAATCGTTATGATTCAGGTGCGTTCGGAGACAGTGTTTCTGAAATCGTTTCTGCCCCCATGCAGTTCACAGGTTACGATTCTAGTAACCCCGTAACTGACGCTAATCTTTCCCTTGTCGAAGATGTTGTCGACAGATGGGAACGGGAGAATGCTGGCGAAGAAAATGTCGGTCGCACTCTCCCAGAGGAATATTGTTATTTCGTAGCAGATTCCGATCCGTCCGCAGGCGAATGGCATAATGCCTTCTACGCCTACGAATACGGTAACCAAGGAGAAAAAGTCTGGTATGATTATGAAAATCCAGACGAAAATCCTTATTGACACCAAAAACCACCCAAAAGGGTGGTTTTTTCCAGGTTGTCAACCTTTTAACGCTTTGAGAACTGCTCTTTCTTACGAGCCGAACGCAAACCATATTTTTTGCGCTCTTTCTCACGCGGGTCGCGCTTCATCATTCCCGCCTTTTTGAGGACCGGACGAAGATCTGGCGCTTCTGTAGTCAAAGCTTTAGAGATTGCCAGTTTAGTCGCATCGACTTGCCCAGCTAATCCCCCACCTTTTACTACAATCGTGATATCATATTCCTTCTGTTTCTCAGCCAAAGCCAACGGATCGGTAATCTCAGCTAAATAAGTCTTATTCCCCGATAAATACTCTAAAGCCGGCTTACCATTGATCGTAATCTCGCCCTTGCCCTTATAAAGACGCGCCGTCGCAGTTGCAGACTTTCGTCTACCTAGGCCGTAAACATATTTTTTCGTCGCTACCATTATTTAATCTCCTTTGGATTTTGAGCCGCGTGTGCATGTTCTGCCCCACTAAATACGCGTAGCCTCTTTAATCTATCCGCAGCTAACTTATTCTTTGGCAACATCCCTTTAACTGCCTCATTAATCGCTCGCGCCGGATCTTTTTCAATCACTTCTTCAAGTTTTAATTCCTTAATTCCGCCAGGATAACCACTATGTCGGTAATATTTCTTCTGCGTCATTTTTTCGCCTGTTACAACTAAATCTTTCGCATTGATTACTACCACATAGTCTCCATTATCAATATGAGGAGTATAAGTAACTTTAGACTTACCCATTAATTTATCAGCAATAATTACCGCCAATTTTCCTAATGGCATCGTCGAAGCGTCAACTAGCCACCATTCACGCTTCACCTCAGCACCTTTTTGACTAAAAGTTTTCATTATTTAGCCTCCTTTTTTCCGGTCTCTTTCTTGACTGGTTCCTTTTTCTCTTCTAACGAAATATCGTCAACGAAGCTAATTGTCCCCATCTCTGAATTATCCCCCCGTCTATATCCAGCATGCTCAATCTTCAAATAACCGGAATTTCGCTTTATCTGTGGCGCAATTACGTCCATTAATAAAGCAGCGAGTTCTATATCATTCAAACGCGCAATAATCAATCGTCGATTAGCGAGCCCACCTTTTTTCGCAAGAGTAATTAACTTTTCAGTTGTGCGACGAATTTCTTTTGCCCGCGCTAAAGTAATCGTAATAGATTGATATTGTATCAAAGAGCACATCAGCCCACGCACTAGCGCTCTTCTCTGATCAGTTTCGCGGCCGAATTTTCGACCTCTTTTTCCATGTGCGTGCATATTAAATATTTAACTCCATTAACTTTTCTTTAACCTCGTCTAACGCCTTCGTCCCAAAACCTTTAAGGTCTTTCAAATCTGTCTCTGAAAGCATTACAAGATCGCGAATTGTCTTAATATCATTATTCAGCAATGCATTAGCAGTCCGTGCTGAAAGATCAAGTTCCTCAATTGGTAACATTAACCCAGAATCATCTTCTTCATGTCTTGCCCCTGGAGCAGGAGTCGATTCAACTTTCGTTCCACCAGCTAAAGCTGTATATTGGTTCACTAGAATCGCTGCTGCTTCCTCAAAAGCCTCTCGAGGAGTCATGGTCCCATCAGTATCAATAGTAAGAGTAAGTTGCTGTAAATTCGTATCTCGACCTACACGAGTATTTTCAACTTTATATCTTACTCTTAAGACTGGCGTAAAGACTGCATCAACTGCAATCATATCGCTATGCACTCTTGTTTCACTTGATTGCTCAATTGTCAAATAACCTCTTCCGGTCTCAACGATAAAATGCATCTTTAAAACTTTCTTCGGGTCATCAATGTGACAAATTACCTGATTAGGATTGGCAATTTCAACTTCAGCCGGCAATTTAATATCCCCAGCCACTACGCGTTTATCACCATCTTTTTCAGATTGCTTATCACCCTTAATCTCCAAATCAAGTTCTACCGGTGCATCCGTATGACATTTAAAACGAATGTTTTTAAGGTTCAACATGATATCAACCACATCTTCTCTCACCCCAGGCAACGATGTATATTCATGATTAGAACCATCGATTGAAAAAGCCGTAATAGCCGCCCCTTTTACGCTCGAAAGAAGAACGCGTCTAAGAGAATTGCCCAATGTATTGCCATACCCATAATAAAGTGGCTTAATGACAAATTCAGCGCTGTTTCGACCAAGGTCCTTGACCTCAGCTAATGTTGCTTCGTGAATATTTTTTGTAGTCATTTAATCTTTTCTCCTTAGCGTGAGTAATACTCAACAATTAATTGTTCATTTATACCAGCTTCTGCTTCCTCGCGTTTTGGAAGAGCGGTAATTTCAATCTTCATTTTTTTCGCATCTGCTTTTAACCACGAAAGTGGAATTGCACTTGACGCTCCAACGATATTCGGAAGATTCTTGAAATATTCAGATTTACTCGACTTAGGACGCACTTCTAAAACATCACCTGGTTTCAAACGAATTGAAGGAATATCGAATCTCTTTCCATTTAGGAAAAAATGGCCATGCGAAACTAATTGTCGAGCTTGTCGCCTCGTTAGGGCAAATCCCGCTCGATAAACTACGTTATCAGCTCGCCTCTCTAGAAATTCCAACAATTTTTCACCGGTCAAACCATCAGCCTTAGTAGCTTCTTTCATTAACTTAGCAAACTGTTTTTCTAGTAAGCCATACATCCGACGCACTTTTTGTTTCTCGCGAAGTTGCGTGAGGTATAAACTACCTCCTCTTACTCTCATGTCACCATGTTCGCCCGGTATTCCAGACTTTTTGGCCATAATCTTATGAGCCTTTGGTGCTAAAGCAAACCCTTCACGACGACTTTGTTTTACAACTGGAGAATAATCCCTTGCCATTATGGTTTCCTTTCTCCCTTTGGTCGCACACCACCATGTGCAATCGGGGTTACATCAGTAATACTATCGATTTTAATTCCAACCGAAGAAACTGCCCTAATCGCCGCATCTCGGCCTAATCCAATCCCAGAAACGTAAACATCAACCGAATTTAGAGCATGGTTCTTTTTCGCCAATTCTAAAGCTTTTTCCGCTGCCACTCCAGCCGCAAAAGCCGTTCCTTTCTTAGAACCACGAAAACCATTCGCGCCAGCCGATGAAGTAGTCAAAACTCCACCGCTTTTATCGGTCACCGTAATAATCGTATTATTAAAAGTAGCCTGAATATGCACAGCGCCCGCATTAACAATACGCTTACTCTTCTTGCTTGCTTTCGACTTCGAAGCCTTGACTTCAGTCACTTCAGCATTAGTAGTCTTATTTTCTTCTTCTGCCATTTTTACTCCTTAAGTCTTACTTGCAGCTTTAGGTTGCGTTCCTCCGACCGCGATCGCCTTACCCTTACGAGTACGTGCATTCGTTCGAGTCCGTTGGCCGTTTACCGGTAATTTAGCTTTATGCCGAATACCTTTGTAGGAATTAATGTCTTTTAGACGTTTAATATT
>JAZSMA010000046.1:0-3112 GCA_045535655.1 Candidatus Nanosyncoccus sp. | reverse complement strand
AATTGTCGGAGAGGTTGACGGCGGAGAAGAAAGAGCTAGAGCTTTTAAATGTTGAGGTTGAGGCAGCAGAATTTGAAAATGAATATTATAAGTCGGAAGAATATCAGGAAATAATGGCGAGAAAATATTTAGATAAGAAGCTTGAAGGGGAGAATATGGTAGTTATGCCAGAAAATTCAGAAGAGGCAAAAAATAAGTATCAAGAAGCTGTTGAAGAGGTGGCGGAGAAAAAATATTCGAATTTCCAAAAGTGGATGATGTATCTGTTTCCAAGTTATTACAAAAATACTTTAAATAAAAAAATGCTTATGCTATAATAAAGATTATGAAAAGGTTTAAATATGGCTTTACTTTGATTGAGGTATCGCTCTTTTTGGCGTTGACCGCATTGCTCTTTGCGGGGATTGCAGCTGGAGTGCAAAACTCAATTTATCAACAAAGATTTAACGATTCGGTGCAAAATTTTGCAGAGTTTTTGCGGACGGCATATTCGCAAGTTTTGAATGTGCAAAATGATGGTAATGGACGATCAAAACAAGCGATTTATGGGAAGTTGGTGACGTTTAATAAAGACGATTCGGATAAGAATGTGATAAATACATATAATGTGGTTGGAAATATAGATGATGAGATTGGAACGGGAGAGGCGATTGAGTTGTTGAGAGAATTAAATGGAAATATTGTTGTAACTAACGAGGAGGGGGAATTGGTGCCAGTAGGTTTTGTGGAAAGTTATACGCCAAAGTGGGGGGCGGTAATTCAGAAATCTAGTGATAGTGATGATAGTACAAAATCTTTCGAGGGCGCTTTGTTGGTTATTAGACATCCATTGTCAGGGACAGTGTATACGTATGTATCTGAAGATAAGGTCAATCAGAGTAATTTTAGCAGTCTTTTAAATTCGGTAGATTCGGGTGAATCTCCTTTCAAAATTGAAGAAGTAGTCTTTTGCGTTAATCCGAATGGACCGAATGAAGGAGGAGCAAGAAGGGGGGTGCGTGTAGCAAAGAACGCAAGGAATGCGTCAAGCATAACAATTGTCCCGGATTCAGAGGGTAAGTGTGGAGGAGCGTGAAAAGCGGGTTTACTTTAATTGAGCTTTCGCTGTCGATAGTTTTCATATCGATTCTTTCGATTATTATCGTGCTTTTGATTAATAATTCGATAACTTCGTATCGAAGAGGGATGACTTTAAATAATATTAATACTGTAGGAATGGATTTAGTCGATGAGATGAGAATGGTGGTGCAGAGCTCACCATCGGGGGCGGTAATAAGGTTATGCGATGACTTTGAAAATGAAGAAACGCAAAATAATTGTAGGAATGATAATGGTAGGAAGTTTGTGTCGGCGGTGTTGAGTGGTGATATTGAACTGGATGGAGAGGGTGCGCATGTGCCGCTTCTAGGAGCTTTTTGCACAGGCTCTTATTCTTATATTTGGAATTCGGGTTATTTCTTTAACATTAAAGTAGAGGGAGTGACAGCGTTTAGTGCTGTGGCGTATAAACTTGGTGATTCTGAAACATCAAAGCCTCTTGAAAGTGGAGATAAGTTTAAATTAGTAAAGGTAAAAGATAAAAATAGGAATGCCTGTCGGAATTTAGTGAACGATAAATATGAAGTGGAGTTAACTGGAGATTCAGGGCAAATTAGTATAGGAGAAGTAAATGGTGCGCCTGAGTTGGAAGAACTTTTGGCGAGTGGTAGTGGTAGTTTGGCGATTTATGATTTTTCAGCAATGGCGCCAGCGATGAATGAATCTGGTGAAGCTTCATTTTATTCGATGTCATTTATTCTAGGGACGGTGCAAGGGGGAATAAATGTAGTGGCGAGCGGAAATTTTTGCAAGACGAGGCCAGCAGATGAAGGAGAAAATTTTGATTATTGTGCAATAAATAAATTTAATTTTGCCGCACAGGCAATCGGGAAAGGATAAAATGAAAAAGAAAGGAAAGAAAATGAATTTTAAGAAAGGGGCCGCGTCGTTCTATATTGTGGCGTTTTCCACTTTAATCCTCATGATTGTTGCGGCGAGTTTTATTGGTATTATTGTTTCTGAGGTGGCGAGGACGTCAAATGATGATTTGTCGCAATCAGCATACGATTCGGCTTTGGCGGGGATTGAGGATGCGAAGTTGGCGTTTTATAAATATCAGGAGTGCAAGGGGGATAGTGGTGTATTGTTAGATGATGAAGCATTGGCAGGTCCTCTGGCGGAAAGTGCAAGTGATTGTATAAAGACTGTATGGTATGTAGAAAATACATATTCAGGATATGATGAATGCGCCACGGTGGCGAATATTTTGGGCAGAGAGAATGGGGATGGAGGAGTAGTTATACAGGAAAAATCCGGTGGGGGAAATAATATGCAACAAGCTTATACTTGTGTGACTATGAAGACGGATTTAAGAGATTATCGGGCGACTTTATCGGAAACAGATTCAACTAAGGTAATACCGGCGAAATTTGATGAAACTAGTACACCAGGTGTTACAAATAATATTGAAAAGGTAAAAATTAGTTGGTTTTCAGCAGATAACGTGAAGGCAACGTTTAGTAGTGATAATATAGAGTATACTAATTTTAATAGTGGAGGTGGAATTTTCGATGAACAGGGCAAAGAGGGTAGAGTGCCTACAATTGCGTTAGGCATAGTGCAGACAGGGACGAGTTTTAGTTTAGATGATTTTGAAACAACAAAGAATGGAAAAACAAATCGTGGGATGGTTTATCTGGCGCCGACCGATGATATAAGTGATATTAGTGGTGAGGGTAATGGATATTATGAGATTACTACTGGGAATACTATATCATCGATTGCTTTTTCGAAGTCGAATGATAAGACAACCAAAAACTTACCGTATGTTGTAGAATGCAATGATGAAGCAGAATTTTTGTGTTCGGCTACTATAGACTTACCAAAACCAATTGGGGACGTAAGAAATGCAGATACATTTATGATTATTGTGTCTTTGCCGTATGGTCCGAGTACGGATTTCTCTTTAGAATTTGAATGTGCTGAGGGTGCGACATGCGGTAAAAAGGTAAATGCGGAAACTGGTGAAGAGGAGAATACAAATGTGGCGAAATTGGCTGGTGCACAGGTGAAG
>JAZSMA010000004.1:0-14758 GCA_045535655.1 Candidatus Nanosyncoccus sp. | reverse complement strand
GATGTATTTATCGGTTGAATATGCTGGGATTCTAGATCTAAAAAAATCTGAGGAAGAAATTTTAGCAGGAGCATCACAAGGGTTTCGGAGAAAACTGAGAAAAGCCGAGAAAAACGAAATTGAAATTGTAGCAGAAACGAGTAATGAAGCAATTAAAGAATTTTGTAGATTGGAAAAGTTGCATGCTGAAAGACAAAAATATGTGGCTTTTAAAACGACCTTTCTAACCAAACAATTTGAATCTTTTAGAGAAAATAATGAAGTAATCATTTATACTGCACGAAAAGACGGCGAAACCTTAGCTCAAAATTTCATAATTTTTTATGGGCCGGAAGCAAGCTATCATTACGGAGTGTCATCGGAGCTCGGAACTAAATATTCGGCGGCGCCGCTGCTTCATCTAAAGGCGATGGAAGAAGCAAGACAGAGAGGGTGCATTAGATACAACTTATGGGGGATTGTCGGGACAGAAGAAACCTCGCACCGATTTTATGGTGTGAGCGAATTCAAACGTTCATTTGGGTGCGAAGAGTTAAAATATACACCTGCGCATGATTTAGTATTAAATCCATTAAAATATCAAGTAACAAAAGTAGTAGAGACAGTGAGAAAAAAAGTCCGCCATGTTTGACGGAATATATCTTTATTATATCATAGATTGCTAAAATTGTCAAGATGTGCTAAAATAAGCATAAGTAATAAAGGAAAAATATGGCGCATATTAATCGAAAATACATTGACAAGCATTGGTTGGTCTTTATTGTCCGTGGAGCAATAGCTGCACTTTTTGGTCTATTGATTTTGTTCGGTGGTTCAACAAATATTGAAATGATAATATCAATGATTAGTGTTTTTCTTTTGTCGCTTGGGGTAGTAGATTCGATTAGTGCTCTTTATAATTCGACAAAAAAACGTGGTTGGATTAATTCAATTATCGATGCGGCGGTTGATGTAATAGCAGCGCTTGCTCTGCTGTTTTTCGCACGAGCCGATTTAGTGACGAGCTTGATAATTATTTCGATTTACACTATTGTTTCTGGTATTATTGATGTTTTCCATGGTTTTGTTTCTACGGTCGATCCGACCGATAGATTTATTAGAATTTTGGCGGGGGTTTGTGGTTGTATCATGGGTGTGGTAATTTTGAATGCGGGGAACTTCGAAGTAATGACCTTTATTCGTTTCTTTGGGGTTTATATGCTAATTGTAGGCTTAACTAGTGCAATTTATGGTGTGCATAATAGAGCACAAAATATCGAAGATAAAATTGCTAGAAAGCAAACTGCTAAGACGAAAAAACGCAAATAAATTTCTTTTTAGTTTTCGTGTTATAATCTTAAATAAGGAGATTTATAACATATGAAAGCAATAATCACGGATGCGGGGTTTGCGAGCCGCTATCTACCTATCACAAAAACAATTCCTAAGGCGATGATTCCAATTGGGGCAAAGCCAGTAATGCAGCTTTGTGTAGAAGAATGCGTTAAGGCTGGGATTGAAGAGATAATTATTGTGGCAACACCAAATTCTAAGTCGAAAGAAATTTATGAAGATTACTTCCATGGCAAAGCGGAAAATGTGAAAACTTTGCTCAATAAACAGGGGAAGAGTGAACGATTTAAACCAGTAGAAGAGATTTTGAATTTCCCGAAAATTACCGTAATTGAACAGGATACTAGTTTGCCTTATGGAAATGGTTCACCAATAGTTTCAGCGAAGGATTTTGTCAAAGATGATGAGGCGTTTGTAGTTTTGTATAGCGACGATCTAATTCTTGGACAGGGTGATGTTGAAACTCTGATTGCTGAATATAAAAAGAACCCGAAAGTGAAGGCAGTAATTGCGGCGCAAGAAATGCCCGAGGAGGTTTGGCATAAATACGGTATGATTGCCTTAAAGGAGAACGGCACGCTTTCGCATATTGTCGAGAAGCCAAAGACTCCGGATTTGTCGCCTAGCAATTTGACTTCATATGGACGATATTTACTCACTCCGGAAATATTTGATTATCTTTTGCCGTCGAACACGGGACTTGATGATGAACTTTGGACGGTTGATGCTATTACGAAACTAGCAGAGAAAGGTGATGTTATTGTTGCGAAAAGTAAAGGAAAATGGATTACGACAGGCGACCCGAAGAATTATTTCTTAGCTCACCTTGAATATGTTTTGTCTGAGACCGACTACGGAGAAGATGTAAAAAAAATAGTAGAAGCTTCCTAATATCTAGATATGTTATAATAGAGTTAAGGAGAAAAATTATATGAATACAGCCGAGTGGATAATAGTAGTAATATTAAGTGTAACGCTTTTTGTATTTTTAATTACGGGAATTATTTTAGTAATAAAATTGATTGGCGTGAGTAAAGAAGTCAAAAAAGTGGTGGTTGAGGGACAAGATATTGCGAAGAATACAAATGGAATCGTTTCTAATATTAAGGGAATGACTTCGATTGGTGGGACGGTAGAGATGTTTGTCGATAAATATATTAATCCAAAGATTAAAGACAAACTAAAAGAAAAGATGAAAGAAAGGAGTGAAAATGACGGAAAAAGCGGAGAAAAGTAAGGGCGGTGGAACTGGAAAATTCTTTTTAGGAGCGTTGCTTGGTGGAATTGCTGGTGCGATAGCTGGTAGATTTATTACAGCAAAATCTGATGAGGAAGAATGTGAGTGCGACGGAGAATGCGAATGCGATGGCGAATGCCAATGTAAAGATAAAGAATGTAAAGCTGAAGAAGTCGAAGAAAAAAAGGCAGACACCAAAAAATCTACTGAGAAGAAGACTACTGAGAAGAAATGAAATTAAGCCCAAGTGATTTTGTCCACTTACATAACCATACTCACTATTCGTTACTTGATGGGCTAACTAAAGTTCCTGAGTTGGTTGATTTTGTCAAAAAAGACGGCATGAAGGCAGTTGCCGTGACTGATCATGGGACGATGTCAGGGTTAGTTGAACTCTATAAATGTTGTAATGAGGCTGGGATAAAGCCGATACTAGGGCTTGAAGCCTATGTAGCAGCACGCAAAATGACGGATAAGGATCCGGCACACGACAAACAAAGGTTTCATGTTACTTTACTAGCGATGAATAACAAAGGTTTTGAGAATCTTTGTCGGATTATGAGTAATTCCGAAGAGCAGGGAAAGTATTACAAACCTCGGACTGACCATGAGGAATTAGAAAAATATAACGAGGGAATAATCTGTTTGTCTGGTTGTATGGGTTCAGAAATTTCGGAAGCGATTCGAGCTGGGGATGATAAACGAGCGTTGGAGCTGATTGATTGGTATAGTAAAGTCTTCAAAGGCCGTTTCTATTTAGAGATGCAGGACCATGGTCACCCGAAATCTTCGACACATTCGAAAGAGCAGCAAAGAGTGAATGATTGGCATATGGCGCATGCGAAGGAACTGGGTTTGCCACTAGTAGTTACTTGTGATGCACATTATTTAAAGCACGAGGATCAAGATGCGCATGAAGTGTTGCTTTGTATTGGCACAGCTGCGAATTTGTCTGATACTAATCGGATGACTCTAAAAGATTTTGATTTACACGTAATTTCAGCGAAAGAAATTATCGAACATTGGGAAGAAACTTGTCCAGAGGCGATTTTAAATACTAAAAAAATTGCGGATTCATGTAATGTTGATTTGCAACTAGGGCGGATTTTGATTCCAAAATTTCCAGTACCAGATGGAGAAGACGAAAAATCTTATCTTGATAAGTTGGTTTTTCAAGGTTTGGTTTATAGATATGGGGGTAAAAAATTAGAAGAAGTTAGCAATATGGCAATTGATGAATGCCGTAAAATTTTAGAAAAAGTCGACCAAAAACGCGATGATGAGCATAAAATTTTGCCTCGAATTGATTACGAACTTTCGGTTGTAGATAAGATGGGTTATAATGGCTATTTCTTGATTGTGCAAGATTTTATTAACTGGGGAAAATCTCAACGTATTGTTTATGGACCAGGGCGAGGCTCGGCGGCAGGTTCAATTCTAGCATATGCCCTTAGGATTACGGAATTAGATCCGTTGAAATATGATTTACTATTTGAGAGATTTTTAAATCCAGATAGAATTTCGATGCCGGATATCGATACAGATATCCAAGATACTAGGCGCGACGAAGTAATTGAATATTGTTCGAACAAATATGGTTATGAACGAGTCGCGAATATTGTGACTTTTGGTAAAATGATGGCGAAAAATGCAGTGAGAGACGTTGCGCGGGTACTCGAAGTGCCTTATGCGGAAGCGGACAGATTGGCAAAAATGGTGCCGGACCCAGTTCAGGGGCACCATGTGCATCTTACTGATGCAATTCGTGAGGTGCCAGATCTCAAAAATGAATATGAGACTAACCCGACCGCAAAGGAAGTGATTGATTTTGCGGCGAGACTCGAAGGAACGATTCGCAATCACGGTGTGCATGCTTGCGGGGTAATTATTGCACCAGATGACTTAGTAAAATTTTTGCCCTTAGAAGTTTCAGCAAAAGGACCAATTGCGGCGCAATTTCCGATGGGCCAGGTTGAAGAATTAGGTCTTCTGAAAATGGATTTTCTGGGGCTTTCCAACTTATCAGTAATCAATAATGCGCTAAGAATGATTCGGAAAGTTTATCATGATGACATTGATTTAGCAAATTTGCCGTTAGATGATAAGAAAACATTTGAGTTATTACAACGAGCAGAGACGACTGGAGTATTCCAGCTAGAATCAGCGGGGATGAAAAGGTATTTACGTGATTTAAAGGCTTCGTCTTTTGAAGATATTATCGCTATGGTGGCTTTATATCGACCAGGACCAATGCAATTTATTGATTCATTCATTCGACGCAAACACGGCCAAGAAAAAATTACCTATCTTCACCCGGGATTAGAGCCAGCGCTTAAAAATACTTACGGAATTTTGATTTATCAAGAACAATTCATGCAGATTTCGAGAACTTGGTGTGGTTTTACAGGCGGGCAAGCTGATACTTTAAGAAAAGCGGTCGGGAAGAAAAAAGTTGATTTGATGAAAAAAGTAAAACCGGAATTTATTGAGGGGGCGATAAAGGTTGGAGGAGCGACTAAGGAGATTGCAGAAACTTTTTGGAACCAATTATTAGAGTTTGCTAATTATTGTTTTAATAAGTCACACGCAGCTTGTTATGCTTTGATTGCCTATTGGACAGCATATCTTAAAGCGCATTATCCGGATGCTTTTATGGCAGCACTAATGACGGCGGATATGAGATGGACGGACCGTTTGGCAATCGAAATTTCAGAGTGCAAGAAGATGGGGCTAAAAGTTTTAGGACCAGATATTAATCAGTCTTATGGTGATTTCGGGATTGTGGGCGGAGAAAATACAATTAGATTCGGGCTCTCTGGTATTAAAAATATGGGGAAAGCTTTAGTTGAAGATATTGTAATTGCGGAGAGAGATAAAAATGGGCCGTTCAAATCGGTTTGCGACTTTGCCAAGCGAGTTGATTCGACAAAATTCAATAAAAAATCATGGGAAGCAGCAATTAAAACTGGGGCATTCGATCGATTTGAGGGAACGAGATCGGATTTACTATTTAACCTAGAGGCAATTCAGGCTTATGGTGCGAAAATCCAAAAGGATGTCGGTTCGGGACAGACAGATTTGTTTGGTATGATGGGTGAAGCTGGGGCAGTGCCAGAGGTAGAGATCAAACCAGCTCCGGTTCAACATCCAGAAAAAGAACAACTTTTATGGGAACGCGATTTAATGGGACTTTATCTTTCCGCCCATCCACTAGACAAATACGATATGTATTTCGAAGAACAAACCCATCCGATGAATTTAATTACGGCCGAAAATAATAACAAAGTAACAGTAATTGGGGGAATTATTACAGCGGTTCGGACGATTTTAACGAAGAAGGGGGATAAAATGGCATTCGTAAAGATTGAAAATAAAACAGATGAAGCAGAGTTTATTGTTTTCCCGAGCATTTTTGAAGAGTATGGCGGGAAATTAATAGTAGATAATGTCGTAAAGGTGCAGGGGAAGGTTAATGCGACAGATAAAAATGGCAATATAACTTCAGATGTAAAAATTTTAGCAGAGGCAATTGAAGTGATATCAGATGAAATATTAGATAATTATGAATCGACAGGAACAAAATTAGCTGCACCAGTCTCGGCGCCAGAAAATGGGACAAAACATTATGGCAAATCTTCAGCCGAAAAGGTTTATAACGGGGGTGGGCATACGAATAGAGCGCCTAAAAATATTCCGAAAGAAGAAGTTGCGCATGTTTTAAAAGAACCGCCCAAAGATCCGCGAAAAGAGAGATTATATATTTTAATCGAGGACGCCGAAAACACTGAAGTTTTAACAACAATTAGAAGGCTAGCGGACATTTATATCGGAATGCAAGATGTAGTTTTAGTATTGAAAGACGGCGAGTCAAAAAAACCTCTAAAAATGCCGTTTAAAGTCGAAATAAATGAAGAATTATTGGAAAAATTACGAGAGTTAGTAGGGGAGGAAAAGGTTAAGGTGCGATAAAAATCATTTTTGGAATATGATAAAATAAAAATATGGAAGAAATAGATATACTAAGGAAAGCTGGGTTGTCTGATACGCAGGCTGTTGTGTATAATCATTTATTAAAAAATGGCGTTTTAACGCCTGCGGAACTGGCTGATGCTACTAAACAATCACGAGAAAATTGTTATGCAATTACAAAAAGACTAGCTGAGCTTGGTTTAATTGAACAAGTTGAAGGGAAAAAGACGGCTTACCGCGTTTTAAATCCAAGCGCATTAGAGACTCTAGTGGAAAAACGTCGTAAGATAATGGCCAAAAATGAAAAATTTGTGAAAGACAATATTTCTTCATTATTGGATATTTTTTATGCCAATAATGAAATGCCGGGCGCAAGAACGTTAGAGGGGATTGAGGGAATTAAAGAAGTCTATAATGATAATTTGAGAGTAAAAAAGGATATTTATTTAATTCATACTATAAATAGTGCCGATTTGGGTCATGATGATGAAATTGATAGTTTTATGCGAAATTATCGTGACCAACGACCATTACTTGGTATTCATACTTATGCTCTAAGTCCAGCAACGAATCATAAACTCAAAAGATTTAGTAAAGCTAGGGACGAAGCGACTAATTTTCATCGCACTTGGATGCCGGAGGGTGATTATACAATGCCGGTGGAAATCCAGGCCTATGGAGATAAAGTTGCATTGATTACGATTGGTGAAACTCAAATGGCAACAATAATTACAAGCCCAATAATTGCTGAAGCGATGCGCCAAATTTTAAAAATAATGATGAAATTTTATCAAGAAAATTTTAAGCAAGATTATTAAAGCCAACAAATTGTAAAAGTTATTTTTACATTTTTTGATGCTTTTTACCTCTGTTATTTTTTATTACTATTTGAATATATTTACTTTTTGTCAAGTTTATTGTATAATGGCAGTAAGTTTACAGGAAGTGTGAACTAGAATTTTTAAAAAGAATGCATGAGTAATCATGCAAAATGCTGATTGAAAAGGGCCCTCGAGGTTCCGCCCACTTCCTAAGGAGGATGGGTGCCGCTTTTACGACTATAAGCTCTTTGAGCGAAGGTCGCGGTTGGAAAGGTCATCATATGATGAACTTTTCTCTTCTCTCCCATAAGGCTTGGTCTCACATCACTCGCGGTGCTGTCTCTTGGAGACAGAAACACAGCAGTGACAACAGACTGAGCTACAGAGTAACCTACCCTAACGGGTATGGTGTTTCCATAATAAAGGACTGTTGCAGCTATGGCTGGCAGGACGATTTATGGGAACTCGCCATCCTTAAGGATGACGAACTCTGTTACGACACTTGGATCACAGAAGACGTCTGTGGTTATCTTACAGAAGAAGACGTTGTTGCAATTTGCGATGACGTTTTCGACCTGTAGGTGTCGTGGGAGAAGGGCGGGCTGAAAAGCCCGCCCTGAAATAGTTGAAATAATATAAGGGGGTAAAAATGAATATTAATTTCAACGGAAAAAGACTTCGATTTAATCTCAATAAAGTTGATTACTCGAAGTATTTTGGCGAGGTAACAGACTCGCTCGTTCAGTTTGACGGTGAAACTAATACGGTAACTGTAGATGAACGCGCAAGCGATTCCTACGCAAGATATGCAGCCATTCATGAATGCATATGTTGTGGTCGCTATAGAGACCTTTTCTCGATAAATGTCGACCCCAACAGACGTTGCGGAGAAATCGACAAAATGTTACTCGCTAAAATGCCAAAACCAGAGCGGGAATTTTATTTAGGAAAGAGAATCGAAATGTTCGAGACTCTTCTAAATAAAAACCTGAACCCTGGCATGGCTGAGAGCTTTAAAACATCTCTTGAGATGCTCAAAAAGCTCCGCGACGAAAAAATTTAATAAAATTTTTTCGTTATACCCCCGACGATTCTGTCGGGGGCTTTTTGCGAGAAAGAATATGGTATAATTTAAGGTATGAAAAAGAAAAAGGTGTCAGATTCGGTGACGGTTAATCGAAAAGCAAGGTTCGATTATATTTTGGGTGATGAACTGACGGTGGGAATGGCACTAAACGGTCTTGAGGTGCGTTCAATCCGAGATCATCATGTGCAGTTAAAGGGTTCTTTTGTGACGATTCGAAATAATGAACTCTGGCTGAATAATTTGACACTAGGGGCGGAAACCGCGCGCAATATTAAATTACTAGCAACGAGAAAACAAATCGAGGCGCTAAATCGAGAGAAAGTTGCGGGCTCAACTATTGTCCCAGTAAAACTGCTCGGTGGCTCTAGGCACATTAAACTCGTAATCGCGGTTGGAAAAGGTAAAAAGAAATATGACAAACGCGAAACAATTAAAAAACGCGATATCGAAAGAGGACGTTATGCTTAGAATTTTCTCTTGGAACGTTAACGGGCTAAGGGCGGTTTTAAACAAGAAAGCGTTGCAAAAATTGATTGAAGAACAGAAACCGGATATTTTGTGTCTTCAGGAAATTAAAGCAAAGCCGGAGCAAGTTGATTATAAATTTCCTGGATATAAAGTTTTTTGGAATCCGGCAAAAAGAGCCGGTTATAGCGGAACCGCTATATTGTTTTCCGAAGAAACCTTTTCATTGCTTTTTTCAGAAGACTTAAATTCTTCAAAAAGCAACGAAAAGACTTCTTGTGAGAATATAGCGGTTCCAGAAGGACGAGTTTTAAGTTTAGATTTGGGGAAGTTTTATCTCGTAAATGTTTATGTGCCGAATTCGAAGCCGGATTTGTCGCGATTAGAACTACGCGAAAAAGAATGGGATCCAGAATTTTTGCAATTTTTAAAGGAGCTGGAAAAAACGAAACCGGTGGTGGTTTGTGGGGATTTTAACGTAGCACATGAAGAAATTGATATTGCACGACCAAAAACAAATCATCATTCGGCAGGATTTACCGATGAAGAAAGACAGGGGATGACAAATTATTTGAATGCAGGCTTAATCGACACTTTCCGAACCCTGCATCCTGAGGCAGTGCGTTATACTTGGTGGAGCCATTGGGGGAAAGCACGCGAAAATAATGTAGGATGGCGGATTGATTATTTCTTAATTTCGAAAAATTTGCGAAAGAATTTAAAATCAGCGGAAATTTATGAAAATTATATGGGCTCGGACCATTGCCCGATTTCAATAGATTTGGAAGTTTAAAAATGGAATATTTTGAAAAGATTGAAAAAATCACGAAAGACGATTTAAGCTGGAATATTCCTGAGCAAAAACAGGGAATGGTCAATATTATTGGCGGAAATGGGCAAAATTTTAGAACTGAAGTAAAAATTTCGGAATTTTTGGCGGAAAAATATCCGGTTCAAACTGTTAATACAATTTTACCAGATGCTTTAAAAACTAAGTTGCCACCTTTATCTAATTTAGTTTTTTTAAAATCCACCGACTCGGGTTCATTTAAAGATAGAGAAGAATTAGAAAAAGAATTAAACACAGTAGATTTTAATCTAATTATTGGAGATTTATCGAAAAATACAGTGACGGGAAAAGCAATTTCGGGCGCCTGCCAAGCTGCCGAAAAACCAACTTTAATAACGCGGGACAGCGTTGATTTGATGGTTGAAAATGAACCGGAAAAGTTATTGATGAACGAAAATCTAATTTTTTTGGCATCTTTGGCGCAGTTACAAAAACTTTTAAGAGCGGTTTACTATCCAAAGATGTTACTCTTATCACAATCTTTAGTGCAAGTAGGAGAAGTTCTACATAAATTTACGCTGAGTTATCCAACTATGATTATAACATTTCATAATGGACAAATTATCATAGCAAAAAATGGCATTTTGAAAGCTGTGCCAATTGAAAAAACCGAGTATTCACCTATTACGATTTGGAGCGGGGAGTTGGCAGCTAAAATCACCGCACTAAATTTATATAACCCAAATAATTTTACAAAAGCAACTATTTCTGCGCTTTTTTCTTAGAAAGTTCGTCTTCAATATGCACAGCATCGCGAGAAATGTTTTTGCGACGTTGACGTAAGAAGAACCAAATGAAAACGAAAATTGAACAGCCAAAAGCAAATAAAATATATTTGACTAGGTCAGGCCAGCTAGTTGCAAATAGAATGAAAGCATTAATGACGCCAAGACAAATAGTATATAAATAACGGCGGGTGAGAATAATTTTTTTAGCTAAAGGAAAATTGCGGTGAGCTAAAGAATTTTTGGTGCAATTGTCGGGATGTCCAAAAAGTTTACCATAAACTATTAGTTCAATCGCGCCACAAATTAAAGTGTAATAAATAATAACAACAAGACCAGCAATCCAATTCACATTAAGAGCAACAAAGAGAACTTGGGCAATAGCTAAAAGGGCGTCGGAAACCATGTCAAATTTTGCGGCGTATTTACGATATTTTGGAGTCTTGTCTTTTGGAAAAGGCCATTTACGCGCGCAGGTGCCGTCAAAAGTATCGGTAAGTTCTGCGGTTAGAAAAATAATAAAAGCGGCTTCCGGAGTTCCACCCGTGAAAGCTAAAATCAATAAAGCAATTGCTAAAATAAATCTTGATAAAGTTAGTAAATCTGCCAAATATCTCATTAGTTTAATTATAACAGAAGATACTAGAACTAATAAATTAATTTATTAGTTCACTAAATATGTCTAATAAAATTTGAATACGGTTGCTAATTAAAATTTCGTGACGATGTTTTGACATGACTTCGCTCATTTTTTGAATTTTTTCAGGATGAGCAAAAAGATTATTTAAAGCTTTTGTCATGTCGTCGGGATGTTCCGACGCGCTTAAAATATAACTTCCAGTCGGGACGACTTCTTTCATGTCTGGGTCACAGAAGAAAACTGGCACATTATAGGCTTCGGCTTCGATTAGGGTCATACCAAAAGTATCAAAATTATAAGATACTAAAACATCTAAATGAGATAAGTTGATAGCTTTTTCTAGTTGATTAAATTTAACATTACCATGGAATTTAACTTTCATATGATGACGCTTAGTAAATCTACGGGCGCGGAAAAAGTCACCGCCACCACCATAAACATCGAGACGATATTTTCCTTCAGCATTTTTTAAAGCGTTTAAAAATGGTATCATGCGTTTTTCAGCAGAAACGCGTGAATGCCAAACAATTCTTAATTCTTCTCCTGGATTTAAAGTTTTAATAGCTTGTTTTTGGGGGAACTTGGCATCTGGAAAACCGTTCGGCAAAACTTTAATTTCTTTTTTTACGCCATAATGTTTTAATTTTTGGCGGAAATGTTCGGAGGGCGTCAAAACTAGGTCGGCATAATTTGCGTGATTGACCATTAAAGTCCACATTCTAGCTTTGGCAATATTATCAGCTAGATAGTTATCGCGTTTAACTTTTACTGAATGCGGAAGATACCAGGAATGAAACCAATTTAGTAAAGTAGCAACGACGGTGCGAAAACCAAAAGGAATAATATTGGTTTCACCCATGTCTTCGCGCCCATGCATGACCTGAATAGAAGGAATTTTGAGTTTTTTAGCCAGACGAAGTCCGGCAATAGAACAACCGGATTCATAATGAATGTAATAAATATCAAAATCTTTAATTTCGGGATGGCATTTTAAAAGCCAATTTTCAATGATTTTAGGACGGCGCGAAACCGGCGTTAAACCACGAAAACAAAGCCTACAACTCGGAACCGGAAAAATATTTTCGGCTGCAAGTTCTTTTAAAGCTGCTTTGGAACGGGGAAAACCAGAAGAAAAAATGTAGACTGTATGCCCCAGTCGTTCAAGTTCAGCTTTTTGGGCATTAATAGACGATACTATGCCTCCCGTCAGATCTAAATAACAATCCGAGAAAATGGCGATCTTCATGTTATAATTGTAACATATTAAGTGGAGACAAATATGTTTTACAAAACAGCGGAGAGTGTTTCTCCAAAACATCCAGACAAATTATGTGACCAAATTAGTGATGCGATTTTGGATGCATATTTAAATGTTGATCCTAATGCGCGCGTGGCAGCGGAAACTTGTGGCGGGCACGGCGTAGTATTTGTGACTGGCGAAATTACATCAACAGCAAAAGAAATTGACATCCCAACTATTGTGAAGAGGATTGCAGGAGACGATATTGAAGTCCATACGAAAATCGTCAAACAGTCCCCAGAAATTGCACAGGGTGTCGATACTGGTGGCGCGGGCGATCAGGGAATCATGATTGGTTATGCGTGTGATGAAACTGATGAGATGCTGCCGCGTGAAGTAGTTTTAGCAAGAAGGCTAAACCAATTTATTTATGATAAGTATCCTTATGATGGAAAAACCCAAATTACAATTGCGCCAGATGGCTCGATTGATTCGATAGTGGCAAGTTTTCAAAATGTCTCGCATGATGAATTGGAAAAAATGGTGCAAAAGTTTGTCGATGAAAATAAATTGAAAGGGAAGTTGGAATTCCATATTAATCCGGCTGGTGATTGGAACCAAGGTGGATTTGATGCGGATACCGGGCTGACTGGTCGGAAATTGATTGTAGATAACTATGGACCGCGAGTGGCAATTGGTGGTGGGTGCTATTCAGGGAAAGACCCATCGAAAGTTGACCGCTCAGCGGCTTATATGGCCAGAAAAATTGCGGTAGATTATTTAAAAAAGCGAAAAGCGCATGAGGTTTTAGTAAGATTGGCTTACGCAATTGGCTATGCCGAACCGCTAGAAAAAACTGTGATTATTGATGGAAAGCCAGAAGAAATTAAAGGCTATGATTTAACACCAAATGGTATAATTAAATACTTAGATTTAAAACGCCCAATTTATGAAAAAACCGCCCGTTACGGACACTATGGTGAAGGATTTGATTGGGATAAATAAAAATAGGCCGCAAGGCCTTATTTTTACATTATAGCATACATGTTATAATTTGTCAAGATGCCACTGTTTGGTGGGGCTTAATTAACCAGGTTTTAACAGCTTATAAGGAAGATATCTAAAGATATTTAGTCATACATGCTATAATAAAAGCATAAGTCTAATTAAAGGAAACGCAATGGAACAAGATGTTAACACTGTGGCACCAACAATGCCAGTAGCAAATAATAAACAAAAGAGTGGCAATGGGTTAAAAATTGCAACTGTGATTGCGTGCGTCATGGCAGCCTGCGGTATTGGGTTTAGCGTGTTTCAAACAATAGAAAACAATAAAAAAAATGAAGAAATCAATACGCTAAAAACGGAAATTTCTGCTCTTAAAGAACAACAAAATCAAATTACAGAAAAAGTTCAAAGCGGTAGTACTACTATAGTTTCGGATAGCATCAGTGATGCTGATACCAACAATGCGTCTTCTTCTGCTAAAAAGTATCTTGAACCGGAAGGATGGAACGTCCGCTTTGCCTACCCCGATGGTGTAACCGATATACAATATGGTACTAACGATAATTACGATGGTGCACTATACATATATAGTATTACAAAGAATGGAAAAACTTATGATATTGATATATGCGGCGGTAAAGATGCCTATAAACATTACCCATTTTTCCTAGGAAATGTAGACAGATGGAATCCAAATGGTTCACATGAGTCTTGGGAAAAAAGTCCTGCAGTATATAACGGTATGACTTTATCATTAACAAATGGCGACTATGAATATTATGTAAATACTCATTATGGCAACGGCTGTGAATCTGGTGAAAACACGCCAGATTATGTCGAGGCTCTCAGCATCTCCAAAGCATTAATGGATGGGATTGAAGCTAAATAATAGTTGCCAATACTCCTTTGAATTCAGAAAATATTCAGTCAGAAAAATAAGAAAGTACTGCGAACCTAATTCGCAGGTGCTTTTATACGACAAGACTGCTTTAGGGATTTAACAGACGAAATCATAGAGGTAAAATACAATTTTTGACGCATTTTTGCATAAAAAATGGCATAAAAATAGCCCTCTATTTTAGCGGGGATTTAACAGACATCTACAGGTTGAGTAATAGATAAAAATTTTTTATAAACCGTTTGGTGGGCGAAGAGGGAATCGAACCCTCACAGTATCGCTACCATTGGATTTTGAGTCCAACGCGTCTACCAATTCCGCCATTCGCCCAGTATCGTTATTTTATCATATTTTGTTGTTTCATGCTATAATTCCATTATGGATTCAAAAAACGGTGGGCAACTTCAAAGTGAGCTACAGAGACAAGCAGCGGCAGCGATTGCGAGAAAGAAAGTCCTGGCGGCTTATTCAAGTCGGATCGTAGCC
>JAZSMA010000035.1:0-25079 GCA_045535655.1 Candidatus Nanosyncoccus sp. | reverse complement strand
CAAGACGCTTCCGCCAAGGAAGTCATAGAAACTTTTTTAACAGAAATGGATAAAGTAATTTCTGAAAATAATTTAAAAGAGGCTTATAGAAATAGGGGGCTTTCGCTATTTGAGGGAATTACACTAGCATCTGTCGTGCAGAAAGAGGCACCTTCCCCAGAACAACCAACAGTAGCACAAGTATTTTTAACTAGACTAGATTATGGGATGAAATTAGGGAGCGATGTAACGGTTTCTTATGCGATAAATTTACTGGATCCAAATAGAACGACTTATACCGACAATCAAGCTGCGCTCTTAGTTGATTCTTGTTATAATACGAGATTATATGCTGGACTGCCGTGTGGCCCGATTTCAAATCCTGGGTTGTCTGCGCTCCTTGCGGTAGCTAATCCAACAGATACAACTTATCTTTATTTCTTGACAGGAGATGATGGAATAATGTATTATAGTTATACAGAGTCCGAGCATCAACAGAATATTTACAGACATTGCCAGGAGCTCTGTGAAATATCATTATGACAAGTAAGAAAAAGAGTTTGGATTTTAGGCAAATAAAGAAATTTTTGCCATATATTCTTGTGAGCATTTTAACGCTTGGCATCGTTTTTTTGGGCTCGCTCGATAAACGAAATGCTGGGCTAAGTTTGAGCTTAGATACTTTCGCTGCGGATGATTATAAGATATCGGTTGATCAGCTTTCGGAACTTTATGTAGTAGCAGATTTATCAGATGCCTTAGGATTGGCTAGCGCTAGTGATGTAGCCTCGAACTATGTCATCACGAATACAATGTATAATTCTGGCCAGACTATTTCTGGGGGAAAACCAGAAAAACCGAATTTAGTAGATGTGGCAGCTTCGAGGGGCGTAATTGAATATACGGTAGCTGATGGCGATACTATGGATACCATTGCAGCGAAATATGGTCTAACTACCGACCAAATTCGTTGGTCAAACGGTCTAAAAACTACCGATGTCGCGGTCGGAACAGTTTTGTATCTACCGAGCAAGCCGGGCATTGTCTATACAGTAAAGTCAGGCGAATCGGTCGAATCGATTGTAGAAAAATATGGTTCTAATGTAAATGAATTGATTGCCCTAAATGACCTAGAGGTTTCTGGAGTCTCGGAAGGCATGAAGATTCTGATTAAAGACGGAACTTTGCCAGAAAAAGAACGTCCAGAATATGTAGCGCCAGTGGTAAGAACGAACTATACCTATACTTACACTTATCTCGGTAGCTCTTCAGTCAGGCAAAATATCGAGGTCGTAGGATACTTCTATAATTTAGGTGGGCCTTACGGACGAGGACAATGTACGCAATGGGCTTGGTATAATCGGCAAGATTTACCTTCAACGCTGGGGAACGCTAACGCCTGGGCGCGAAATGCGGCGGCAAGAGGTTATGTAGTAGACCGAACGCCTTCAGCGGGAGCAATTATCCAGACTACAGCTGGTTGGTATGGCCACGTTGGCTATGTTGAAGCGGTTAACCCGGATGGTTCGATTATTATGTCAGAAATGAATTACGGTGTGCCCTACCGTGTAATTCGTTCAACAATTCCGGCTAGTGCAGTAGGAAACTTTAACTATATTCATTAATATGCTATAATACTTATGTGAAGAAACTCATAATTTCGAAGCTTTTTTTATACCGATATCGATTCGTAATTGGATATTCGATTTTAGGTTTTATATTTATTATTTTACTGTTCTTATTCCCCTTAATCGCTCAAAATGGATTATCAGAAGCTGAAATTAGCTCGGCAACTAGTTCATATTATTTGGGTAGGGAAGCAATTTATAATGGCGATATAGTTGATCTGCCGTATCGAGTATTACAAAAATTTTCAATTGTAATTTTTGGGTTGTCAGCTTACGCGATAAAACTTCCTAGTATTATAATTGGATTGCTGCTAGGTTTTTTGTTGATTTTGCTATTAAATCGTTGGTTTAAGAGTAATGTATCTTTACTGGCGTCTTGTTTAATTGTATTCTCGACTCCATTTCTATTTTTAGCGGGTTCAGGAACGCCGCTGATTATGTTGGTCTTTTGGCCAACCTTACTTTTATGGTTAGGCTCAAAAATCCAAGGCGAAAAACGGCCAAAACCTTTATATACTTTTATCTTTTCAATTATGCTACTACTTTCAATTTTTACGCCATATATGGTGTATTTTGCGGTATTTTGCGTCTTTTTCGTTTTATTCCAACCGCATTTACGCTTTATTTTAAAGAATCTACCAAAATTGCCACTATTTTTAGTTGGAGTATTTCTAATAGCTGGTTTTGCGCTTCTAGGAATAAATATTATTCATCATCCTGAAACAATCATGCAATTACTTTTTGCGCAAGACTTCCAAATGGGAGACTTCTTTAATAATATTATGGTCGGGTTTGCACCGGTATTTTCGTGGCACAATAGTTTAGAAAGTGTATTTTTATCACCATTGGTGAGTTTGCCGCTTTTCATTTTGGCTTTAATTGGGCTATTCTCAACCACTAAAGGCTTCTTTGCTTCGAGAAACTCTATCGCTACAATTTTAATTATCTTCTGTCTAATTATTACCGGATTTAATCCAGATGCAGCAATTTTCATCATCTTACCACTTTCGATTTTAGTAGCACATGGGTTAAAATATTTGTTGGAAAAATGGTATGGTCTTTTCCCGGAAAATCCTTACGCGCGGATTTCAGCTTTATTCCCGCTGACGATACTTTTTAGCTTAATGATGGTGCCTAGTTTATTACAATATATCTACGGTTATCGCTATAACCCAAACATTGCTAATGAATTTAGTTTTAAGCTAGAAGTAATTAGAAATAATTTAGTAGATGAAAAACTGTTAGTATCGGAAAATTATGATTTTTATAAAATTTTAGAGAATTCAACTAATATTAAAGTTATTGATACAATTGACGATGGACCAAAAATAGCAGTTTTAGGTAAGTTAGATGAGATACCAGTAAATTATCAGCTTGAGCGCATCATTACTTCGCCAATGCGTGATAATTCTGATATAATATATCTATATACATATACTGAAGATAAAGGAGAATGATATGGGTCAAACAATGGACCAGATGAAGCTGTTAAATCAGCTGAGAAAAGCACAAAAAGAATTAAAGAATGAAATCGTAGAAGTTGAAGCGGGAGATGGCGCAGTAGTAGTGCAGATTAATGGCGAGCTAAAGGTTAAGAAAGTGAAAATTGATCCAGCAAAAGTAGATTTAGATGATATTCATGAGCTCGAAAGATGGATTGAAAATTGCATGCGAGACGGTTTTGCAAAAGCGCAGGAAATAGCAACGGATAAAATGAAGCCTCTTATGGGCGGACTTGGTAATCTCGGACTTGGAATGTAAAAATGCTGCCTACGGCTCTTGAAAATGTGATTGAGTCACTAGGTCGGTTGCCTGGCGTTGGCCCGCGAACAGCGGAGAGGTTTGCATATTATTTATTTAAAGCCAATCACCAGGTTGCCGAAAATATCGCCGAAACTTTAAATAATTTACATAGCGGAGTAAAATCTTGCCCGATTACTTTTGCATTAATTGATGCGAGTGAGGAGTATTCGCCTTTTTATACTGATCCGGCGCGAGATAAAACTACGATTCTAGTAGTAGAAGAACCTTTAGATATTTATGCAATTGAACAAACTAAGAGTTATAAGGGGACTTATCATGTGCTCGGAGGAGCAATTTCGCCAATAGACGGAATTACACCGGAACAGCTGCATATTGGCGAGTTAATTAAACGCGTTAATGATGACAACGTAAAAGAAGTAATTATTGCGACTAACCCGTCGGTAGAAGGCGAATCGACGGCATTGCTACTCGAAAAAATGTTACATGAACAAAACCCGAATTTGAAATTAACTAGGCTAGCAAGAGGATTACCGCTTGGGGTTGATTTATCCTATGCAGACCAAATTACTTTGAGCGCGGCTTTAGAAAATAGAACTAATTTATAATAATCTGATTATAGCTGTTCGAGCGCTTTAAAATCAACTTTAGCGAGTTTAGTTTTCGGAAGTTCATCAATGAAGCGAATCTCGCGCGGGATTTCGTATTTAGCGAGATATTTCTTGTAGATTTGGTTAAGCTCTTTTTTCGCAATACGTTCGGAAGCATCTTTTTGTAAGACGGCAAACACGACTACTTTTTCGCCACGTAATTTATCTTCACGGCCAACTACGGCACAACTATTGATTAGTTTACATTTCAAGGTCACATCTTCAATGTTAGCTGGATATATATTATAGCCGTTCGAAATAATCATGCGTTTTAGACGAGAGCGGAAGTGAACGACACCACGTTTATCAATGTAGCCGATGTCGCCAGTGCGCAGGAATTTTTTCTTGCCAAGCGTGATAAAGGCTGCTTCGGTTTCTTTAGGTTTATTGAGATAACCTTTCATGACTGATAGACCAGAAACTAAAATCTCACCATCGTCGCCTATCTTAGCTTCTTGTCCTGTAGCTATATCCATGATTACTACATCGTTATCAGGAATAGGATAGCCAATAGCATCAGGCTCTTCGGCTACACTACGCGGGGAAAAGATGAAACCGCCAGAAGCCTCAGTTAAACCATAGCCGTTTTCAATAATGGCTTTTGAGCCATGCGCCTTAAGGAAATCATTAATTTTTTCCTTAGTGGACATGCTAATCATGTCACCACCAGAAACAACAAATTTGACATTCTTAAGCCCATCTTTTCTAAATTTAATTTTTGTTAGATAGTCAAAAACGGTTGGAACGCCAACTAAAATACTGACTTTGTATTTAGTAATGTATTTTTTGAATTTTTTCGGATTAAATTGTGGGATGAGGAAAGACCGAGCGCCGAAATAAAGTGGCATATGAATACAACAGCCAAAACCAAAAGCATGGAAATTAGGTAAGAAAGCCATGAAAGAATATTCAGTTTTGAAGAGCTCGGGAACAAGATATTTAGCGCCGAGTGCTTGGGCATTGAAATTTAGATTGGATAGGACAATGCCTTTAGGTTTACCGGTTGTGCCACCAGAATACATAATAATAGCATCGTCTTCTGAGTTAACGCGGGCGTGAGGGTTACCAACATATTTACTGGCCTTAGAGAGAAATTGATCCCAAGTGACAACGTGCTGGCTTTTCTTAATATGGTTCTTACGGCCTTTAGTAATCTTATAAATCATGCGCACAATGAAATCCATTGAACGCGTAGGAGAGACCACGATAACTTGTTCGAGCTCGGTATTTTTAATAATAGCTTCAACCTTTGGATAAGAAATATCCACGCAAAGCATAATTTTCGAACTGGCTTGATTTAAATAATCCTCAATTTCTTTTTCGGAAGAAAGGGGATGAACCATGTTGGCAATAGCGCCAATCTCGTTAATTGCATACATGGTGTAAACCGCTTCGGGAGTGTTTGGCATACAAACAGTAATTCTATCGCCTCTTTCAGCGCCAAGCGCTTTTAAGGCAGCGGCAACTTTATTGATTTTTTTAATGAGCTCTTTATAAGTAATTTGGGTGTCAAAATATTCTAAGGCAATATTATGGGGCCATTTGCAAGAGGCCTCATAGATAGCATCGTAAAGACCACCGTCGAAATAAGAAATGTTTTTTGGCAATTTGTCAATATAACCATACTTGGCGCGCTCTAATTTCATATCAATCTTGCGCAAAGTATTTTTAATCTTGTTGTATAAAAATTCTAAAGGCATGGATTTATTATAACACGCAAAGCCCAATTGTGATATAATCGTTTCATGGATAAGAACTTTCGTGTGCGGGTAATCGTTGGCGTAAGTATGTTTATAATCGCACTGATTGCGCTTTACACGTTTGACGGAATTCCTTTTAAAATTCTCTTTGGATTGTTTTCGTTTGTTGCGGTAATTGAATTACTGAGTTTTTTTAGAAAGAAAACGAGTACTCTTAATATTGTTTTAGCAATTTTTGAAGTTATTTTTCTAGTTTGTGGAGTAATTTTTGCTACTAAGATTGATGTCGATCATTTTTGGTATGTAATTCTTGGTGTGCCGGGCTATGATATATTTGCTTATTTATTCGGAAAATTAATTGGCGGAAAAATCTTTAAAAAATCCCGTCCATTTCCTTATGTATCCAAAAATAAAACTTGGGAGGGAACTATTTTGGGCTTAAGTATGGCAATCGGTATGGTAGCGATTAGACTAGCGATTACGGGAAGTTTTGCGACAAATTGGGTCTACCTACTCTGCGGGCCGTTAGCTTTAATCGGTGATTTGTTTGAAAGCTTATTAAAACGGAAATTTAAAGTAAAAGATTCCAATGAAATTGTAATCAAAAATAAATTTTTTGAAAAATTGGAAATATTAATCGGCGGTTCGGAAGGACACGGTGGTTATTTAGATCGAGTCGATTCAAGCGCTTTTGCTTGCACTATTTTATTAATTTTTTCCAGCCTTTTGTAAGATAATCAAGACCTGAAAAGATTGTGAGCGCGAGAGCTAGGTAAATAGCTATATTGCCGAGGATAGAAAAGAATTCAAGATTAACAATAAGGTTAAGCAAAAGAATAATGAGAGCAATCATCTGAACAGTAGTTTTCAATTTGCCGTAAAAAGAAGCGGGGATAGCTACGCCATCTTTAGCAGCCATCATACGCATACCATCAACAGCAAAATCACGCACTAAAATAATAGCAAATACCCAGACTGGTATAACGCCAAGATAAACTAGCGCTAAAAAGGCGAGGTTTACTAGCATTTTGTCGGCTAAAGGGTCAAGAAAAGCGCCGAGGTCAGTCACGGCTTTTTTCTTGCGAGCCCAATTCCCGTCGATTTTATCAGTAATGGCAGCAATGATAAAAATAACGAGTGCGGTAATTTTCGCCCAGGTATCTGGCAGTAAAACAAAAACTAAGAAAAGAACTGAAAGAAGCATGCGTGCAATAGTTAACATGGTAGGGCCGGTAAGGGCGGTCTTTTTCATACTACCTTCTTTCTGTGTTCTACTTGATAGGAACGAATTTTGGCAAATTTAGCGGCGAGAACGTCAGTTGACCATTTATCGCCTAACATGACGGTTTCATTAGGTTGAAAGTCATATTTTTCCATAGCGGCGGTTAGTTTAATACTGAGAGGTTTTTTAGCCCACCAAACACAGTCGACGCCAATTGGCCCACAGAACTTTTTCATCATCTTTTTTCTACCATTATTACTGATAATAATAATCTTTACTCCAGCTTTACGACAATCTTTAATCCACTGAGCTAATTCGTCGGCAGGTTCTTTTTCGGAATGAAGCCGGAGAGTATTATCTAAATCACATAAAAGCAGCTTAACGCCCTCTTTTTTTAATAATTTGGGGGTAACGTCTTCAAATCTTTCGAATTTCTTATCTGCACAAAAAATACTCATGTATCTATTTTAACATGTTATAATTAATATATGTATAATGAATTCAGTGAGTTTTTGAAGGATAAAGAAAAAATTTGCATCATCCAAGCGGAGAATCCGGATGGTGATTCTTTGGGCTCGGCTATTGCATTAGATTATTTGCTGTCTGATAAGAAAATTTCTTTGTATTGTCCGGTAGATATTCCGAAATACTTACATTATTTTAAAGATTGGTCAAGAGTGACAAATGAATTTGATTTTAGGGCGGACGGATACATTATTGTCGATACGGCAGCGGAGATTTTATTATCTAAATTGCTCGACGATACGGCAATTCGTAATCGTTTATATTCAGCGCCAGTGCTCGTAATTGATCACCATGAAACAGAAGATGATTTAAATTTCCCGCATGAAAGTATAATTGAAATATGCTCGGCTTGCGCTGAGGTAATTTACCGAATCGCAAAAAATACTGACACCGAAATTAACCTGGAAGCGGCAGAGGCAATTTTCCAGGGCATTCTATCGGATACTTTAGGTTTAACAAGTTCGGCGGTAACTGATGAAACTTTTGAGATTGCAGCGGAATTAACACGCATTGGCGCCAATATTACGGAGCTAGAAGACCAGCGCCGAGAATTCATGAAGAAATCGCCGCGAATTTTAGATTATAAGGCAGATCTAATTAAACGAATTGAATATTCTTTGGATGGAGAGCTAGCGACAGTCCATATTACTTGGGATGATATTCGTGAATATTCGGATGAGTACAATCCTAATGTATTGATCCTTGAAGAAATGAGATTAGTTGAAGGCGTTAAGGTCGCGGTGGCGATAAAAACTTATCCGGACGGAAAATTGACGGGAAAAATTCGTTGCGACTCATCAGCGCCAATCGCAGAAAAAATAGCAGGTTATTTTGGCGGGGGAGGTCATCCATACGCAGCAGGTTTTAGAACCTACGATACTACTTATGAAGAAACGGTGAGGGAATTAGTAAAAATCGTGCCGGAGGTAATTCAGAATGTGGAATAAAAAAATAATTTTAAAAAAGACACATGATTTTTGTAAATCTAAAAGTTCGAAACTAGCGGTAGTTTTTATCCATGGAATCGCATCAGATTCTTCAACCTTCAAAAGCGCTTTAAAATATCTTGAAGGGTTAAAGTCTTTGAAAGACGTGCGTTTTATTACTTTTGATTTACTGGGCGCCGGAAAATCTCCTAAAAGCGATAAATTTAAATATGATTATGATGAGCAACTTGAGGCGCTCCATAATGCTATTGAAAATTTAAAATTAGATGTGCCGTTAGTTTTAGTTGGCCACTCGCTAGGGACTTTTATCGTGACAAGATATGCTGACACTTATAAAAAATCAGTGAAAAAATTGGTGTTAATCTCACCACCAATTTATACAGAAGAAGATTTGGATGATCCAGCATTCGAAAAAGGGATGAGGGTTTTTAAAGACGCCGTGAGTTTAAAAAATCGGAAGATTTTAACAGAAAAAGCTTTTATCAACTCAATGGAGAATATTGTTTTAAATCGAAAAAACTATCAAGTTCTAGCTGAATTAAAAGTTCCTACGGTTTTGATTTATGGCAATATAGACCAGTTTATCGCTGCAACTAATATACCAAAAATCTTAAAAGCTAATCCAGATTATTTAACAGCAATTAAAACTGAGGGAAGACATGGCGTGTCACATCATAAATATAGTAAATTGGGCGACATTTTAGAGGAGGTAATAAATGCTTAAAATATTTAATACAGCAAACCATAAAATCGAAGAGTTTAAACCGCTCGGCGAGATAGTAAAAATTTATACTTGTGGACCAACGGTATATAGTAATGCCCATATTGGTAATTTGACGGCGTATATTTACTGGGATTTATTAGTGCGAACTTTAAAAATGGATAATTATAAAGTGCGCCGAGTTTTAAATTTGACGGATGTGGGGCATTTGGTTTCGGATGCGGATGACGGAGAAGATAAATTAGAGAAGGGAGCGGAGCGTGAAGGTCGCACGGTTTGGGAAGTGGCAGATTTCTATATTGATAAATTTATGGAGGATTACCAAGCTTTAGAATTAACGAAACCAGAGATCTTAGCACGAGCGACGGATTATATTGACGAAGATATTGAGGCAGTAAATTTAATGACTGAGCACGGATTTACTTATGAGACGATGGATGGAGTTTATTATGATACGGCTAAATTTGAAAAGTATGCGGATTTTGCGAAATTGGATTTGGCTGGTTTACAGGCGGGGGCACGCGTCGAATTTTCGGACGAAAAACATAACGTTTCAGATTTTGCGGTCTGGAAATTTATTCGTGAGGGCGAAAAACATACGATGCGTTGGGACTATTTAGGACAACCGGGCTACCCGGGATGGCATCTAGAATGCGCAACGATTATTCATAAAGAATTGGGCGAGCCGATTGATATACATACTGGCGGGATTGATCATATTCCGATTCATCATACAAATGAAATTGCGGAAAGTTTTGCAGCATATGGCACCGAGTTAGCAAAATATTGGTTGCATTGTGATTTTATTACGATTGATGGACAAAAAATTTCAAAATCGCTAGGAAATGTTTATTTATTGTCAGATTTAGAAGAACGTGGTTTCTCGCCGATTGATTATAAAATGTGGGTTTTATCGGGACATTATCAAGGGACAAGAAATTTCACTTTTGAAAGTTTAGAGGCGGCAAAACAACGTAGATTGAATTGGCGAAATAAAATTGCCCTACTTTATCAAAAGGAAGTAGAAGGTGATAATTCGGCTTTTAATAAAGTTTTAGAGGCAGTAAATAATAACCTAAATTCGGCGGAGGCATTTTCAATTATTGATACGTCTAATTTAACGTTTGATGACTGGCAAAAAGTTGATGAGCTATTTGGGTTAAACTTAATGAAGGATGCTAGGGATATTAATGAGGAGATAAAAAATCTCATTAAAGATAGGCAAGTCGCACGCGAAAACAAAGACTTTCAAAAATCTGACGAGATTCGTGAACAGCTAAAGGCTAGCGGCATTACGGTTGAAGATACAGCAGATGGGCCAATTTGGCAATATATATAATATATAGTGCTAATCTGATATAATGAAATTATGATTACGCTTTTTGGTGCGCCTGGCGCAGGAAAAACTGAACAAGGTAAATTGCTAGCCCGAAAATATGGTTGGGAATGGGTGTCTTACCGCGACCTTTTAATGAGCTTAAAGGATAAAGATATCGTTTTTGCGCTAGAACATGGATTGTTTATTGACGATAAAAAGGCTACTAGATTAATCCAGGATACGCTAAACCAATTAAGAAATAACGTCACGAGACGAAAACGAGAAATAATTTTAGATGGATTTCCGGCAGATTATGCCCAAGTAAAGTGGCTGATTAATAATGGCGAGATACGAAATCTAACTGGGGCCATAGTTTTAAGAGTGCCACGCGGAGAATTATGGCGAAGATTAGTAAGAAGAAAACGGGTAGATGATACAAGGGCCGCTATCGAAAGACGCCAAGACCTTTATGACCGCAATATTACAGGAATGATTAAAACATTGACGAAAAATGGGGTGTTGGTGCGTGAAGTGGATGGAGGCAATGAACCAAAAGACGTCCTAGAAAGAATTGAGGACGTCTTGGTTGATTGGGACATGGTGCCGCAAAAACAATACGAGAAAATTAACTGAGTTTTTTGACTAGGTCGCTCGGAATCATAATGACGGTCTTTTGGGACGGGTCAGCAGAAATTTTTTCAAGAGTTTGAAGGGTGCGGATGTTGATGCCGCCTGGGGTGCGGGCGAGTAAGTTGGCGGCTTCGGCCACAGCATTAGCAGCGGATTTTTCACCTTCGGCGGAAATGATTGCAGCACGACGTTCACGTTCAGCTTCAGCTTGTTTTGCCATGGCACGTTTCATATCGGCCGGAAGCTCAATATTTTGGAGTTTAACGTTTTCAATATCGATACCCCATTTGTCGGTTTGGACATCAACGATTTCGCGAATTTTTTCGGAAATTTCATCACGTTTACTTAAAATTTCATCAAGATCGAAATTACCGGTTACGTCACGAAGAGCGGTTTGAGCGAAAGTGCTAGTTGCATAAGTATAATTAGTAGTTTCAAGCACGGCTTTTTCGGCATTTAAAACTTTAAAATAAACCACTGCATCGACGTTGACTGTTACGTTGTCGCGCGTAATTACTTCCTGTTTCGGAATATCCATAGGCGTTGTGCGGACATCAACTTTAGTTACTTTATCGAGAAAAGGAATAATAATGCGAAGGCCTGGACCCATAGTGCGATGATATTTACCTAATCTTAGGACAATACCACGTTCGTATTGATTAACGATGCGAACGCCCGGAATTACAATAAAAACTAATATCAGAAAGAGAAACACTAGAAAAGTGTAAAGTGCCTCGCTCATTCTATAAACTCCTTATGTTAATTAATTTAATTATAACATAAGGATTTATTTTTTGTCATTCAAAAAGATTCTAAGTTCGCGATAAAAATAGGCATTGCCGATAAAAAATGATACTAAGAAAGTAATTAGAGATAGAGTCATTAAAATCAGCATTTTTTCGGTTGGAGCAAAGAAGATTAAAATGACTGAGCTGATAAAGGCTACGAACGATAAAAAGGGAATAAAGTAGGCGATAAAAAACACGGTTTTCCCGTATAAAGTGTGATTAAATTTGGCAAGAGATTTTTTCATCCCTTTAATATCTAAATCATAAATGCTCATGCTTCTATTTTAGCATATATTATTGACAGTAACAACGCTTCAGGAAAGTTTCTTTATAATCGTTAAAAGTATCATCTAAGAGACTTTGACGAATTTGGTCAACTACATGAACAATGAAATATTCGTTATGAATGCTCGCAAGCACTTTAGCGGTAATTTCATCGGTTTTAAAGAGATGATGGAGATAGGCTTTGTTGTAATTTTTACAACATTCACAATCACAATCAAGCATGAGCGGAGTGAAATCGTGGGCGTATTTAGCATTTTTAATATTAATACGGCCGTCAAGAGTATAAAGAGAGCCGTTTCTAGCCATGCGGGTCGGACCGACACAATCAAAAGTATCACAACCGAATTCAGCGCCGATAAATAAATCTATGGGCTCTTGGCCCATGCCGAGAAGGTGGCGGGGTTTATCCTCGGGAAGAATACTATTGACAGTTTTTAGCATCTCGTCCATGCCTTCGGCGGTAAAAACGCCACCGATGCCAAAGCCGTCAGGGTTCTTTGAAGCGCAGTATTTCGCCGACTCGGCGCGTAAATCATTGAAGGTTCCGCCTTGAACAACGGCATATAAATACTGCATTCTCTCGACGGGTCCTGCCGTCGCAGGTTCCCCCACCGTGCTCGACGTTCGTCTGCGCGCG
Source organism: Candidatus Nanosyncoccus sp. (assembly GCA_045535655.1). Classification (GTDB taxonomy): domain Bacteria; phylum Patescibacteriota; class Saccharimonadia; order Saccharimonadales; family Saccharimonadaceae; genus Nanosyncoccus. The sequence continues at coordinate 12,288 of JAZSMA010000035.1, read as the reverse complement.
GCGGGGGTCCCCCCAGCTCCGTCACCCGTCGATGTAATACTAGCTATTCGATTGTGCTCGTCAACGCAGCGGTCGAGCCAACGGTGAGTGCGCTCCATGGCTGCTTTCATGTCTTCGTAACTTTCGGATTTGGCGAGATGGTCGAAGGCCATGTGAATATCGGCACCAATTGCCCACTGAGCTTGCATTGACGATTCTGGCGTCATTTCAAAATTTTGGCCATCAATATAAGATTTAAATTTTACGCCATTTTCAGTAATTTTAACGTTAGGAAGGGAGAAAATTTGGAAGCCACCAGAATCGGTAAAGGTTGGGCCATGCCAAGAATTAAATTCAGCTAGTCCCCCGGCTTCTTTAATTAAATCGATGCCGGGACGGAGAATTAAGTGATAGGTGTTTGCGAGAATAGCTTGAGAGCCTAAATCTCGCATTTCCTGCATAGTGAGAGCTTTCACGACTGCGCGAGTAGCGGCACCAACGAAAGCTGGAGTTTCAATATCGCCGTGTGGCGTATGAATAACACCGACGCGAGCAAGACCACTTTTCTTTTCAATATCGAACTTTAACATATAAACATTGAATCTCCGTAGCTTAAGAAATTATATTCCTCTTTTATCGCATGTTCGTAGGCATTTTTTAAATGGTCCCAACCAGCAAAAGCGGAGGCTAACATTAAGACCGTAGATTTTGGAGCATGGAAATTCGTAATTAGGGCGTCAACAAGTTTAAATTCGAAGCCGGGATAAATAAAGATATCATCTTCACCGGAAGTTTTGCCAGTTTTTGCGTAATATTCGAGAGTGCGAGCGACGGTAGTGCCGAGAGCTATTATTCTCGGCGAGTCTTGCCGCGCATTATGAATTTCTTCTAAGGTATCCTCTGGAATATTGAACCATTCGGAGTGCATTTTATGATCTTCGATTTTTTCGGTGCGCATCGGGAGGAAAGTGCCGAGGCCGACATGAAGAGTCAAATATTTAATAATGACACCTTTTTGGCGAAGCTTTTCTAACAGTTCGTCAGTCATATTAAGACTCGCAGTTGGGGCAGCAGCTGAGCCCATGTTTTTGGCCCAAACGGTCTGGTAACGTTTTTTGTCATCTTCATTCGCGCCGCGATGGAGATAGGGCGGTAAAGGAACGGTGCCATATTTTTCGGCAAGCTCGGAAAGCGGCGTAGCGGATTCGACCTCAGCGATACCATTACCTAATATTCGCTTGATGAGAATTTTTTCTGGACGGGTCCTGTCCTCGCATTTTCCCCCATCCTCGCTAAGGCTCGGCTGGGGGACCCCCAAGCTCGGCCACCCGTCCATGATAAATAAAACATCGCCGTTATGCAATTTTCCGCGATACATGACGCGGTCGGGTTCGTCGCCGTGTTCTTCGAGAACGACGAGCTCGCGTTTACGACCATCGGGAAGTTCACAAAAAAGTCGGGATTGCATGACGCGAGTATCGTTCAAAATTAAAACGTCTCCGGGATTCAAAAACTCATCGAGATTACGGTAATATGAATCTTTTATGGCGCCAGTCTTTTTATCTAAGACTAAAAGTCGCGTAGAGCCGCGCTCTTTGGGCGGGAACTTAGCAACGCGCTCTTCTGGTAACTCATAATTATAGTCTGAAACTAGCATAGTTACATATTATACTATAATTTTAGGTTTACGTCTATTTTCGTCTCTCATTATACGCCTTATATTAAATTAAGTAGGAGCGGGATTATATGACAATATAATATAATTTTTAGACTATATATTACGGCGCGGGTATGACCCAGGGGTCGGTGGCGGTACCGGCGCCACTGGCAGGGATAACACCTGGGTTAAGAGATATGACGGGGCGCGCCCATTCTGAATTACCTATACCAGCACCACTGATAGTGCCAGATGTTCTTAAGCTATATACAAATGATGTCCCGTCCGTCTGATATGAACGTGGAGAAAGTAGGAAAAAATCGGAACCGGAACGGAGAAAGGAATTATTATTGTAATTGGAACCACCCTGGGAGCCAGAACCACTACCAGAGAGTGAAGCTTCATCGGCGGTGAGAAGAGCTATAGGTTTTCTCAATTGTTTGTTGCCATTTGAAGCAGAAGATGTAGTATAAAGATCTACTATGTTGCGCGGGCAAGAAAGAGTAATGGTCCTAGTAGCGTTTGAGACGCCGTTCCTCGTATCTGCCCCAAAACGATAAAAATCTAGGTCTGAAGTTCCATAAGTCACAATATTAGTAGATTCAGCTTGTTGAGTATATGGAGAAGTGTTATTAAAGACTGTTCTATCATTGCAATAACCAGCACTAGGCTCTAGAATACTTTCATAGGCGCTAATACCATTACTGCTCGCAAACCAAGTGTTCTCTAAATAATCTTTCATGGTGGAGTCTGTATTATTAACGGCATAATTAGAATTACTACCTAGTGCAGTACTAATAGGTACAGTGTAAGCTGTATTAGTGGCATAAGTATCATTATAGGTATACCCCAAACGTACGATTTGCTTGGTGGTAGAAGAATCACCATTAAAGGCCTTGCTAGTAATCTGAGCATGACTAGTAGCATTAGCACAAGAATTAGCGGTAGTGCCACTAGAATAAAGGCCGTTATAAATCATCTTCACTCCACCAGAACCAGTGGTACGAATGATGCGCCAACAAGTATTGCCGAGTTTAACATAATTTGGATAATACGCTCCATCGCCATTAGAACCATAAGTAGAAGTTGTGCCATCCAAATTACTATCTAAAATCCCACGATAATAGTAGATGGGGTAAGCATTATTGGCATCACTAGCAGTACCAAAGGCAGAACTGTTGTATTCATAAACGCCAGAGTTAGAAGTATCAGCAGCTGGATTAGAAGAAGTAGGGACAGTAATCACAGCTTGCAAATCACTAGCAGTTTGGGTGCCTTTGCTCATGGCGGCAACTTTACAATAAAGTTCTGTTTCATGGCCATTGCAAATAGTAGAATCCCACTGCGCATAAAGGATGATAGTCCCACCATCAGCAGCGAGGTTGGTGACTTGTTGTTGGTCGGTATAAGAAGTACCAGAGCCATTAGCGGCGGTATTCCAACCAGCAAAAACTTTGCCTGCCGGTGGAGCAAATAAGTTGGCGGAGAGCATGGTGGCTTCGTCTCTAAAGATGACTTGATTCGGCATGGTGCCGGTGCCGGTGTTGGCGTTGAATTGGACAGTATATTGAGGGACAGCATTAGCTACAGTAGTAAAGTTAATGACATTACGATAAAGACCAGAAGCTTGATTAGAAGCAGCTTTAGCTGCTATTTTAAAGTAGATATTATCATCTGTTGAATTAGCAGAAGGGCCTGTAGTAGTTTTTAAAGTAGCAACATGAGAAGTATCACTATATAATGGCAGACCAGAATAATTAGTCCAATTAAAATTATTATTAACAGAATAAGAATAGCCCCAAGTGCTGTCAGTAGTTAAATTAGCTAGACTAGAACCAAAAGCAATACTAGCAAAGTTAGCAGAAGAACCACTAACGTTATGGACTAAATTGCGAGTATTGTAGGTTGTATTACCTACTGTGGCATTTAAAGAATAGCCTGTAATGTTATTAGAAAGAACATTAACAATTATTTCATTACTATCCGCAGTAGTGCCAGGAGCGAGATTATTAATAAAAAGATCAGAAGAGACTGTTAGCCTTAGGGCTGAATTAAAGGTAAAGCTAACACCAACATCTTGGGAATAGGTGAGGGCTGAGGCAGAGTTGAGGGAGAAAAGGCTGGAAATAGCAAAAATACCCACTATATATAATATATAGCGTTTTTTACTCATCTCAGTGATTCTAAAACGCATTAACCTCACTTCAAAATGATTATAACATAACCTTTTTTATTTTTGTAGATTTTATTAAGAAACTTGGTCGCGAGCGATAGCTTTCGCATAGCGCTCTTCTTCAGAAAAGATACAGCCACAATATTTTTGGCGATAAAGACCAATCGCCTTAGCTTTTTCTTGTCCCGCACGAAAACCAATGCGAAAATCGCGATAAACAAATTCTAGGCCGGACTTCTTAGCTAAATCTTCGCAAACTTTTTTGAGTTCTTCATGTTTTTGATATGGCGAAACAAGGAGAGTCGTTGTAAAAGCATCGTAACCATTTTCGACAGCATAACGCACGGTCTCATTTAAACGTTTTGGATAACAATAATTCACGCAACGATTACTAATGTCGTTAGCAACATTTTGGCAAAATTCATCAAGACCATATTCTTCTTGTAAAATCAATTTAATATCAATACTTTTTGCATAATCTTTGAGACAGTCGCGACGAGCTTTATATTCAGTATAAGGATGAATATTCGGGTTATACCAAAAAAGTGTCGGCTCGATTTTTTCGGCGCGAAGCGTGTCGATACAATAAACGCTGCAAGGAGCGCAGCAAGTATGCATTAATAATTTCATTTGTAAAAATTATACCATTTATGCTACAATTAGTCCATGAAGGAGGTTTATGTCAAAAAAAATTGAAACTGATTGGCAGACTTTTATTAAGTTTTGGTTGGTCCCGCTGATTATTGCTGGGGTAATTTTCTTCTTGTATAAGGCTATGACTGGACTAATCATTATCGGTATTTCAATTTTTCTAGCTTTGGCACTGAAACCATTGGTCCGAAGAGTGAACAATTTCTTCACTAAACATTTTGGTAAGGATAAAAAGCACCAGACCTTATCGGCGATTTTCGCTTATTTAATTGTAGTATTTATTATCGGGGGAATCATTGCAATTATCGGTCCGGTAATTGTTAATGAAACTGCGAGGTTTGCGCAACATTTTCCCGATACGTTTGAGAATACCTTCGGGGGCTGGGAGGGAATTAATAACTTTGGTAAGACAATAGGGGTTAACGATTTACAAAACGAAGTGACTAATGCTTTAACGAGTCTTTCTAATGGTCTACTTGGGCTACTGAGCAATAATTTAGTGTCGAGCGTGAGTGGGATTGCGGATATCGTAACGAAAATAGTTTTGACTTTGATTTTGACGTTGTTCTTCTTGCTCGAAGGACCAGAGCTAATGGATACGCTCTGGAAGAGCTTTGGTTCGGATGAGGAAAAATCGGTTAAAGTTGCGCAAAGAGTGGTAGCGAAAATGGCAAACGTAATTTCGACCTATTTTTCGCGCCAAGTTATTATCGCAGCGATTGACGGATGCGCTTCGATGATTATTGTTTTCGTCTTGTCGTTAATCTTAGGTTTTTCGCCAAGTCTCGCGATTCCGATGGGTATGACAACAATGATGTTTTATCTAATCCCGATGTTCGGGCAATTCATTGGTGGAACTTTAGTAACAGTATTGCTATTCTTCTCTAACCCAATTGCGGCACTTTCGTTTGCAATTATCTATATAATATATGCACAAATCGAGAACAATATTATTTCGCCGAAGATTCAAGGCGACGCTTTGAAACTACAACCGGTAGTAATTCTTTGTGCGATCGTGATTGGTATGTATATGTTTGGGCTACTCGGAGCAATCATCGCAATTCCGATTGCTGGCTGTATAAGAGTTTTAATTGAAGAATATCCTAATATAAAAGCTGCTAGAGAATAAAATGACGGAAACAAAAAAAGAAAAAGAGCACAAAGGTTTTTTACTAAAAAAGTTTTTCAAAAAACCTCTCTTTATCATTTTGTTTATTTTACTGAATGTAGCAGTAATAGTAATAACGGCCTTTTTTGAATTTGGAAATTCAGATAATGCCTCTAAATTGTCGGAAGTTGTCATTAACTGGAGACTGTTAATTCCGGCGGCGCTTTGTTTTATTGTTGTAATTATAGTAGAAATTTATAAGTATTTTTTAATGATTAAAAAACTTTCCAAAGATAAAAAGGAAATCGACGCGAAACAAATGTATAAGGTCGCAGCAAGGACAGTAATACTAGGTAAATATTATGACAATATTACGCCGGCAGCGATTGGCGGACAGCCTTTCCAAATTTATTACATGCGTAAAAGTAGTGGTCTAAGTAGAGGAACTTCAACTTCTATCCCGATTTTTGGCATGATTGCCGGGCAGATTGGGTTTATTATAATCGCTTTAGTTTGCTTCTTGTTTGGCGGACTAATGAAAGAAAATCCGGCCTTACTTTTAACGGCTTGGTTTGGATTATTATTCTATGCTTTTTGGCCAGTAGTGGTTGCGGGTGTCAGCTTTTTCCCAGATGCTACAATAAAAGTTCTGAAGTTTTTTGTTAAAGTTTTAGCAAAAATCAAATTGATTAAAAATCGCGAATTAATTTTAGAAAAAATTGAAAATGAGGCTGGCGAATATGTTAAATCAGTTAAAATGATTTTAAAGACGCGTTGGCTGTTTGTTAAAGTAATTATTCTGTCGTTAATTTTTAATTTTCTAATTGCTTCGATTCCGTTTTTTGTTTTGACGGCTTTCGGTGGTAATGTCAGCTTTTGGTCTTGTCTTGTGACTACGGTCGCAGTAATGTCGGCAGTTTACTTTATTCCAACGCCGGGTAACGCTGGTGCGGCGGAAGGAACTTTCTTTGTTGTCTTTTCCGCACTTTCTTCTGGATATGTATTCTGGGCAATGCTATTCTGGCGCTTCTTCTCTTACTATATTTATATTATTTTAGGGCCAATTACTTATTTCTTGATGCATCTTGAAAAAAGGAGAGATAAAAATGAAGTTAAGAAAAGAATATAATAAAAAAAGTTACGCTTTGCCGCTTTTTAATTTTATTTTTATAAGTTTTTTAACTTGGTTTTTAATTAGTTTTTTTACAATGGATACGAGTTTAAAACTTTTTACACAATATAAATTTCCGGAAGCAGTGAGTTTAAAAAATTTTTGGGAAACGAGCGAGGGAGATTGGGCATTAGCAATTGATGGCGAAAATGTGGCAGGGAAAAACTTTGAAAATACTGAAAAAGAAATTCGGCCGACAGCAAGCACTATAAAAATGATTTTAGGGCTAGCAATCATGCGAGAAAAACCGTTTAATTCAGGCGAGGCCGGAGAGACAATTACGATTGATGAAGAAATGTATGATAAGTATATTTATTATGCAAATAATGGCGGCTCATTTACAGCAGTGCGGATAGGAGAGGAGATTAGTGAATACGATGCTTTAATGTCGGTATTTTTAGCTTCGAGTAATAATATGGCGGATGCGCTGGCGATTTGGGCGTTTGGTTCGTTAGAAAATTACCAAGAATATGCTATGAATATGTTGGCGGAATTAGGTATACAAAATACGACGATTGGCGTCGATGCGAGTGGATTTAGCGAAACTACAACTAGTACGGCGAAAGATTTGGCGAAGATTGGTGCAAAGGTTTTAGAGGAACCGGTGTTGGCAGAAATTGTAAAAACTGAATATTATGAAGTCCCAGTCGCGGGATTAATTTATAACACCAACGGGATTTTAGGTGAATCTGGCGTAATCGGCGTAAAGACGGGGTATATCGGCGAAATTTCAGGTTATTGTTTAATTTCGGGTTATAAGGAAGGGGAGCACATTATGACCATAGCTTTACTCGGAATGCCGACGCGAGACAGTTCTTTTAACGAAAGTTTAGCAATCATTCAGAAATTACAATCCGAATTAAAAATTAGTAATTTGGTCGAGAAAGGTCGAGAAGTTGGTTATTACAATAGTTGGTGGACTGGACCAGTAGAAATTAAAGCGGAAGAAGATTTTAGCGAACTATTATGGGCAGAGGCGGAGAAAGAAGCTGATTTAGAAATGTCTGATGAGGAAGGAACGTTGAATTTAAAAATCGCGGGGAATAATTATAAAGTAAAAGTGCGAGCGGATGAATACGAAAGTAAACCAAGTCTAATGGAAAAAATCATGCACGTTTTCGGATGGGAAAAAGGGCCGGAAAATGAAGAGCCGATAAAAGAAAATATTGAAACGGAAGAAGTCAGTGAGGCTGCCGACGAAGCGCCAGTCGAAGAAGTTATGCTAACGCCAATTACGGCGGCGGAATCTAATAACTGTGCAGTTAAATTAGGTTATTTGATGTTGATAAATCCTAATTTTACAGTTGAAACAGATTTTATTAATACGCGGCGCGGGGAATTAGTAAGTTTGTCTCAGCTTTATGGCATTGTTGAAGGTAATCCTTATAATGGAGATAATCTGCTTGATGCGGAAGCGGCGGAACATATCAATGAAATGGTTAAAGCCTATGAAGCGGACTATCCTGGGCATACTTTCGAGACTCGTTCATGTTTTAGGGCGGTGGGAACGAATTGTGGAAGACTCTGCGCGGCGACTGGTGCGAGTGATCATCATACAGGATTGACCTGTGATTTGCTCGACCCGATTTATGGCACTACGCTTGATACGGATTATTATAATCAACATCCGGATTGGCAGTGGCTAAAGGAAAATTCTTATAAATATGGTTTTATCGACCGATTCCCAGAAGCTTGGGCGGGAGGTTCGATGAGCGAGCCCTTGAACGTAGATGAAAATGGTTCAACGGGATTGTTTGAGACTTGGCATTATCGTTACGTAGGGGTGGACGCTGCTACGGAAATTGCAACAGGAACATATAATAATGGCGAGTATGATTCGTTGGAACATTATTTGAAAGTAAGGGGGCTAGTAACTGATTTAAAAAATGGGATTTGCCAATAATTAACGCTCACACTTATGCTATAATAATAAAATACTATGTTTAAACTATTCAAGTTTTTGAAGCCTTATTGGTGGCAGGTAATTATCTTACTATTAGTGACGGCGATTCAGGTTTATACGACTTTACGTTTGCCGGCATTAATGGCAGATATTATTAATAACGGTATTGTGCCTAAGAATGTTGATTATATTTTAGTGACGGGGTTAAGAATGATTTTGGTTGCGGTGATTTCGGCGATTACTTCGTTTGTATCGAGTTATTTCTCGGCGCGGGTAGGAGCGAGTTTTTCGCGCGATATTAGAGCGGCGGTCTTTACTAAAATCATGAATTTTAATTTGTCGGATTTAAAGGATTTTACAACAGCTTCGCTTTTAACGCGCACGACTAACGACGTGAACCAAGTGCAAAATGTGACGATGATGATACTTTCGATGATGTTAAGAGCGCCGATGTTTTGTATTGTGGCAATTATCATGGCGATACAAACGGCGCCAGATATGTCATGGATTATTTTGGTCGGGGTAGTGGCAATACTGGGTTCGGCGATTATGATTATGTCGATTGTTATGCCAAAGTTTAAAATTTTCCAAAATTTAGTGGATCGAATTACTTTACTGACGCGCGAAAATTTAACTGGGCTAAAAGTAATTCGTGCTTTTAATAATGAAGAGTTGGAGCGTAAAAAATTTATTAAGACGAATGACAATCTAACACGATTACTGATTTTTATTGATCGGATTTTAGAATTGCAAAATCCAATGGTGAATATTATTTTCAACGGAACAACTCTGCTTTGTTCCTGGATAGGGATTTCGCTTTTATCAAAGGATTTTGCTTATCTTGGTAATATGACTGCGTTTGCGCAATACGTAACTTTTGTGATGATTTCGTTCTTAATGCTATCAATGCTTTTTGTTATGTTGCCGCGCGCCAATGTTTCGGCACACCGTATTAATGCCGTATTGAATAAGATGCCAAAAATTAATTGGAAGGAAAAGACGACAGGAATTCCGGAAAAAGTGCCTTCTGTAGAATTTAAAAATGTAGATTTTCGTTATCCGGAAGCGGCGGAAAATGTTTTAGAAAATATATCGTTTAAGGCTTTGGCGGGGAAGACTACGGCTTTTATTGGTTCGACTGGCTCGGGAAAGTCGACTTTAATAAATCTGGTGCCGAGATTTTACGAAGCAACTGGAGGAGAGATTTTAGTAAATGGGCTGTCTATTAAAGAATATGCAAAAGAAGATTTAATGAGAAAAATTGGTTTAGTGCCGCAAAGGGGGATGTTGTTTGCGGGGACAGTTAAATCAAACATTAAATTCGGCGCGCCGTTAGCAAGCGACGAACAAGTGCATAAGGCGGCGGAGATTGCGCAGGCAAAAAATTTCATTGAGAAATTACCGAAAAAATATGATGCGCCAATTGCACAGGGTGGAACCAATGTTTCGGGCGGCCAGAAGCAAAGACTCTCGATTGCGCGAGCGATTTGTAAAAATCCGGATATTTTCATTTTTGATGACGCTTTCTCGGCTCTTGATATGAAAACCGATCGTAAACTAAGGGAAGCGCTAAAGAAAATTACGCAGGATGCGGTAGTTTTAATCGTGGCGCAACGCGTTAGCACAATTAAGGACGCAGATCAAATTATTGTTTTAAATAATGGGAAGCTAGTCGGTAAGGGAAAACATTTTGAGCTACTAAAATCTTGTAAGGTTTATCAAGAAATTGTCAGGTCGCAACTTTCGGATAAAGAATATGCTAATGAATTGAAACTAGCAGGAAAGGCGGAACATGCCTAACCATCATTTGAGAGCCGATAAACCAAAAAATTCACGCCTAGTTTTTAAACTGGTTCTAAAATCTATTAAGGAGTTTCGTTTCTTAATTATTATTTCAATAGTTTTGACGGTTGGTTCGGCTATTTTTGGATTATTCATACCAAAAATTTTAGGTGAGATGACGACTATTGCGGTAAATAGTTATCCGAATTTGGATTGGGATGCTTTAAAAAATAAAGCAATTATAATTATTATTCTGTTTTTAATTTCGGCAGCATTAAATTATGCGCAGGCCTTTATTCTTGCGGTGGTTTCGGCAAAATACACAAAAAAATTGCGTGAACAAATTCTAAATAAAATATATAAATTGCCAATTGCTTATTTTGATAAGCATCGTTTTGGTGATACTTTGTCGAGGATGTCAAACGATGTAGACGTTTTAACTACTTCGATGTCACAAGAAATCGCCGATATTTCGTTAAGTTTGACGACTCTAATTGGCGTAATGATTATCATGCTTTCAATTAGCGTGCCACTGTCTCTAATTTCATTTATTGTTGTGCCGATTTCGGTTGTAGTGGTGGCAAAAATTATGAACTTCGCGCAAAAGTATTTCCGCGAACAACAAAATACGTTGGGAGTTTTGAATAGTAAAATTGAGGAAGATTATTCTGGACAAATTGTAATTAAATCAAATTCTTATGAAGATGATGCTTTAAATGACTTTAGTAAGACAAATGAAAAATTAGCGACAGCAACACGCAAAGCACAAATCTATTCTTCGTTATCTTTCCCAGTCACGCATATTTTCACTAATTTAGGCTATGTGGCAATTTGTGTTCTGGGCGGGATATTCGTCATTCAAGGTCGTATTAATATTGGCGATATTCAAGCTTTCATTCAATATGTTTCAAGGTTTAATCGTCCGATTACCGAAATCGCTTCGACTACGTCGACATTACAGGCTTTACTAGCGGCTTCGGAAAGAATATTCGAATTTTTAGACGAACCAGAAGAAGAGTTGGAATTAGAAAAAACTGCAACAATTGAGAAAGTAAAAGGCGAGGTGGAATTTCACCATGTTAAATTTGGTTATCTGGAGAATACGCCAGTCATTCATAATTTCTCGGTGAAAGTGGCGCCTGGGATGAAAGTAGCGATAGTGGGGCCGACGGGAGCAGGAAAAACGACCATTATTAATTTATTGATGCGTTTTTATGAGCCAGATTCTGGTTATATTACGATTGACGGAGTACCAATTAACGATATGAAGCGTGCCGACGTAAGAAAATTGTTTGGGATGGTGCTTCAAGATACGTGGCTATTTTCGGGAACAGTAGAGGAGAATTTAAAATATGGAAATCAGTCGACGAGTTTAGAAGAAATCAAAAAGGCGGCAAAGGCAAGTAACGTAGACCATATTATTGAGGCCTTGCCAAAAACTTATCATTCGGAAATTTCGGAGGATTCAGACAATGTTTCGGCAGGAGAAAAGCAGCTAATCACAATTGCAAGAGCGATGGTCGCTAATCCGCCAATGATGATATTAGACGAGGCAACTTCAAATGTAGATACGAGAACCGAACAACTAATCCAAGATTCTTTTGAAAAATTGACACACGGAAGAACATCTTTTGTGATTGCGCACCGATTATCAACAATTCGCAATTCGGATTTGATTTTAGTAATGCGAGATGGAGATATTGTTGAACAGGGGAATCACGAGGAATTATTAAAAAAGAACGGCTTTTACGCCGAGCTTTATAATTCGCAATTTGCGGATCAAGAAACTACTTAAATAATGTTGTAATTTTTACAACATTACATTATGGGTGTTTTAATAATCTTCAACTAAGGTAAATTCTTT
>JAZSMA010000032.1:0-47164 GCA_045535655.1 Candidatus Nanosyncoccus sp. | reverse complement strand
ACAGGCGAAATTGACGAAGAAGCGAAAGAGGCTAGGTATAGGTTCCAAACTCAAGCCATACAAGCATGCACTGAATTATTGATTTGTATAGATATGGCCTACGGCACATATCATCTATCCGCTAAACGGATAGCTTATTGGGGAAAAATAACAAAAGAAGCGCGCGACTATATTAGAAAGTGGCGCAATGCCGATAAAAAGCGCTATGACTCATCATAGCGTAGGATGTAGGCTAGAAAGTAGCTGGTGATTGTGGTGTGGTTGCGCTCGGCGAATTATGGCAACGCGAATAATCAGCTGCAGGGCAATAACAACGGTTCGTTAGACCAGAACAACACCAACGCCGGTAATCGCTTCGCTCCAGATCGTATCTTACGGCACCAGCTTACGCCCGTTACATAGTATAAGGCGCTGGACTATTGGTATGATACAAGGAGCCGAATTCCTGTATGTTGGTGACATTTATGTCCTCAACATCAAACAACTGCGCGGTGACGTGATTGACTTACGAGTCAGTATCACTATAAGCACCGCGCCTAGGGTGGAAATATGGATAATGTTATAGGTTTTGAGGCGCTTTATAAGAGCGCAATGAAATGCAAAAAGGGTGTAATTTGGAAAGACAGTGTAGCCCACTACATTTTGAATATAATTGAGGAGACGCTGAAACTAGAAGAACAGCTAAAAAATGGCACGTATGTTTCCAGACCATTGCGCCCATTTACGGTCATTAGTTCTGGTAAAGTACGGACTGTCATGGGCGTGGCCTTCCGAGATAGAGTTTATCAACGAAGCCTCAACGATAATGTGATATATCCGACTATAGAAAAAAGTCTGATTTACGACAACGGAGCCTGTCGGAAAAATAAAGGAACGAACTTCTCGCGAGGGAGGCTTGTTTGCTTTTTACAGAGATACTACCGAAAGCATGGTACAGACGGCTACGTCCTACAATGCGATATTAAGGGTTATTATCCAAATATGCGGCACGATGTCGTGGAGAAAACATTCAGTAAGCATTTACCTCCTGAAATACATGGAATGGCTTGTGAAATAATGTATAGCCAATACCCCGGCGAAGTGGGTTTCCTGCCGGGTAGCCAGATGATCCAGATTGCTGGTATATCAGTCCTCAACGATTTAGACCATTTCATTAAAGAACGCCTACGTATCAAATTGTATACGAGATACATGGATGATTTTATTCTCATTCATGAGAGTAAGGATTACCTCGAGTATTGCTGGCAAGAAATTGCAGCTCAGCTCGAACCTATGGGCTTTGAACTCCATCCTAAGAAAACGAGAATATATCCCATTACGGAAGGCATCAAATATCTCGGCTTCATTTACAAGCTCACAGACACCGGCAAGGTAGTCAAAACCGTCTTACCAAGGAATGTGAAAAACTACCGGCGCAAACTATTCCGGCTGGTGAAGTTGGCCAAGAAAGGTCGCATAACCAAAGACAAAGTAGACGAATGTTACCGGAGCTGGCGTGCTCACGCCGAGAGAGGTGACTCAGCTAAGTTGTTGCGCCGCATGGACGCATATTACAAGAGTTTATGGTAAAATAAAGTTACAGCTGAGAGGCTTACGGCTGGCAGGAAAAACTTGCTTTAAGTAGCCGTTGCGATACTATTCAACTCTATCGGCAACCTAATCAGCCTCGGCCACCAACCGAACAGCAACAGCAATGTTGGTAACTTAAGGTAGGTGGTTTTTTGTGCTATAATTAACTCAAGGACTATTGCACTTGTCAAGATTGATTGGCAAGTGTTTTTTGTGCCCATCATTCACCTAGAAAAAGGAGACGAATTAATGCTTCGGAGCGTAACAAACAAATGATTGAAATCATAGTGGCCTTAATCGGCGCAATAACAACAATATTCACGATAGTTTGGCAAAGTCGCAAGACCAACCAAAAGCTAGACGAACACAAAACGACATCAGCAAGAAACGATGCAAAGCAGTCCATCTTACAGATGATGGTGGAGGATAAAGTAGATTACCATTTGAATCATAAACTACCCGAGAATTATTCCCGGATTCACGAAGAATACGATATTTATCATGACAATGGCGGCAATGGTCTCATGACGAAGAAAATCAAAGAATATGATGATTGGTATCGGCAAATTGAAAAGCAAATAACTAAATAATAAGCGAGGTAATTTTTATGGCAGAGAAAAAGATTGATATTAGTAGGAAGAAGAAACCGATCTCGATTTCTGCTGCAAAAGTTACCCCGAAAGCACCGGTTCAGCCTCCGAAACCTAAGCCAAAAGTGGAAACGCCACAAAAAGTGGAAGCTGTCAAGAAAAACGCAAAGAAACCGCGAGTAATTGGGAAACCTTTCACGTCAGAGTATCAGCCAAACAATACTTGTGGTGGCCGTCCACAAAACGATTTTTCATATCGCGCTATGGCAAAGATACGAGCGAAGAAAGATCCAGAGCGTATTCAGAAGGACTTGAACCGGCTGGACGAGATTATCGACAATCCGAACTCTACTCCGGCAGAGATTGCGAAGGCGTTAGAGATTAAGATTAAACTCAACGGTAATTTCGATCCACAGGAGACCAAAGATGTTACTCCGGTGCGACACATCGAAACGCCACTCGATAGCCTTTCCGTAGAAGAACTGCGAACATTGAAGGCACTGAAAAACTTAAGCAAAGGTGATAAGAAATGATTAGCTTGATTATTCCGGTCTACAACAAAGCTCCATTTCTGAAACGCTGTCTCGATAGCGTTGTGAGCCAAACCAATACCGACATGCAGGTGATTATGGTTGACGATGCCTCAACAGACGGCTCCGGTGAGATTTGCGACAGTTACGCTGCGAAATACGGCTGGGAGATCTACCACAAGAAAAAGAACGCCGGTGTTTCGGAAGCTCGCAACTTCGGGATGGCCAAAGCCAAGGGTGAATACATTGCTTTCCTAGACGGAGATGACGCGCTCACCAATGACGCAATAGATGTCATGACCAAAATGCAGCGCCATGATTTCAACGTTATTCAGTTCGGACAATATCGTTATATGCATGGCCCGAACTTCAGACCAGTCCGAAAATGTGCTCCAAAGAAGTTCTATGGGCTGGATTATACGCCAGCGTATACCTCAATGGTGTGGAATAAGATGTACAAAAAGAGTTTCCTAGACGAGAACAAAATCAAGTTCAAAAAAGGCATGACATTCGGCGAGGATGAGCTATTCAATGCCGAGTGTATATTGGCGAATAGAGGGCTCTATCATGCGCCACAGGTGCTAATGCGCCATTATTTAGATGATAACAAGTCAATTTGTCGTGGTGGTATGTGCCGAGAGTATTTGGCCGGATTAGACAAAGAGCTATGCAAGCTACGCGAAAAGCAGACGGATCCAGAGCGTTTTGGCTGGATTGACTGGGCCATCAAGCGAAACTACGATAAACCGATATTCCAAAAGTACGGCGTTGGCACGAGAGAAGCTGGCAAATACGATGTAGTCTACTTCCTCAAAGAGACTCCATACAACGAAGAATTGCGCTATTCATTACGCAGCGTTTGTGAGAACCTGAAGTTCCACAAGCTTTGGTTCTATGGTGGATGTCCAAATGGTATGAACCCAGACGAGAATGTTAGAGTGCTTCAAGGCGCGCCTACGAAGTGGCAGAACGTCCGCCGGATGATGGAGATGGTATGCAGGAATGACAAGATTACAGAGGACTTTTGGCTATTCAATGACGATTTCTTCGTATTGCAGCCGATGCGTGAGGACATGCCGGTTCAGTATGACGGAACATTGTCGGAAAAGATAGAATCAACCGAAGCCAGCCGAGGCAAGTCGATTGATTGGACAAGACAATTACGCAAGCTCCAGCAGTTGCTCGTTGAAGCTGGCAAGCCAGAACTCAATTACGCAGTCCACAAACCCATGCTGATTAACCGCAAGAAGATGCTGGAAGTATTAGAGAAATATCCGTACGAGCCTATGATAAGGGCGTTGTATGGGAATTATTGGGAGATTGGCGGAGTTGATTCCCCTGATAAAAAGATTATGAAAAGGCACATTCCAGACATTGCCGACAAAGCAAAGGATTGGGATTTCATCTCAACCTCAGATGCAAGCTTCAACGATGGCGATGTCGGAAAGTGGTTGCAGGACAGATTTAACAGGCCGAGCAGGTTCGAAAGGAAGTCATGAAAACGGACGAGCAGAAGATATTGGACCGAGTGCCAGAGCGTGAGCTTGATATTGCATTAGCTCGCAAGACGCTGTGGGATTTCTGCCGCGTTATGCATCCGAGCTTCTACAAAGAGGACCGCACATTTCTACGTGATATGGCTGACAAAATCGAGGATTTCATTGAGAAGTCGCCAAAGCATTTCCTAGTGATTAACGCTCCGCCTCGCCATGGTAAGTCGCTCACAGCGCAAGATACGACAGCGTGGCTATTCGGTAGAGAGCCCAGCACTCGCATTATGACGGCATCCTACAATGAACGGCTGGCGAGCATTTTCTCACGTTCAGTCCGAAATATGATCCAGACGGAAAAGGTTGGCGAAAACATTGTTTACTCCGATATATTCGACACCACTGTGAAGTATGGCGAAGCAGCCGCGCAGATGTGGACGATTGAAGGGCAAACGCAAGTATCCTATCTCGCAACCAGTCCGGGCGGTACGGCCACAGGGTTCGGTTGCGATTATCTGATTTGCGATGACTTGGTACGTTCAGCCGAAGAAGCGTACAATGAGAACGCTCTGGACGATACTTGGAGCTGGTTTACAAATACGATGCTCTCACGTTTAGAGGGCAAGCGAAAAGCGATCATCATTATGACGAGGTGGGGCGAAAAAGACCTCGCAGGACGCATTCTGGGCGCATTTGGCGATGATGTAGAGCTGATAGCCTACCGAGCCCAAGACGACAAAGGAAAGATGCTCTGTGAGGAAATATTGAGCAAAGGTGATTACGAATTTCTAAAGCAAGAAATGAACGTAGACATCGTGGAGGCAAACTACAACCAGAAACCCATTGATGTTACTGGCCGGCTGTATAGCGAGTTCAAGATTTGGGAAGAATTACCAAAGGGCGAAACGCTCAACTATACGGATACTGCAGATACCGGCACCGATTACCTATGTTCAATTAACTATATCGTCTATGAGGACGAGGCATACATTACCGACCTCGTATTCTCGGACGAGTCAATGGAAAAGACCGAACCCGAAGTCGCCACTCTGCTCTTTAGTGGCGAAGTGTCAAAGGCTGTGATTGAGAGCAATAATGGCGGACGTGGTTTTGCGCGGAATGTGGAACGTTTATTGAAAGAAACATTCAATTCAAACAAAACAGTCATAACCTCGCAGACTCAAACCCACAACAAGGAGAGCCGAATCCTCGCTAGCTCGGCTTGGGTGCAGAACCACGTTTACATGCCGCATAACTGGCACATTCGTTTCCCTGACTTCTATAAGCAGGTAATGAGTTACCAGCGTAAAGGCAAGAACGCACACGATGACTCCGTAGATGTCTTGGCGGCCATTTACGAGTCAATAACAGCACGAGGTAAGCCTCGCATAATTACAGAAGCCGATTTAGGCTTCGGCAGGACTCAGAGAACGGTGTTCTCAAACGGATTTTAAGGAGGAAAAATGATAACAAAAGTCTATTATCTGCCAAAAGGTACGGAACCTACGGCACAAGTCGTGAACAATTTGCTGACCGGCAACATTCGCAAGAAACAGATTGAGCACTATAACAAACTATACGCCTACATGATGAACGAGGCAGTCGTGAGTCGTGAAGCGCCACATCAAATTCTAGCCGTCACAAACTTCGCTCGTTACATTAGCAAGACAAATGTCGGTTACTTACTCGGTAATCCGGTGCAATATCTCGCAGCCGAAAAATATAACATTAAAGCGATTACTGACCTATACCGCAAGCAGACAATCTCCAAGTTGGATGTTGAACTAGCGAAAGATGCTTCCGTATTTGGTCACGCATTTGAGCGTATCTATACCGATGAGAACTCGGAAAGCTGGTCTACTCGTGTGGATCCACGCAATGTGATTTTGGTTTACGATGACACCGTAAAGCACGAGAAGATGTTCGCTATTGTCTACGTGCCTTCATACGATGAAAAGGGCGAGGTAATCAGCAATCAGTTCGAGGCCACCATTCTCACTTCTACAATGGTCATGGAGAGAACACTGAAGAATGGCGAGCTCATTGGCAACGAAGAAGATGACTCAACGCACTCATTCGGTGAAGTGCCAATCATTGAGTATCCAAACGACTCAGACCGCGTAGGCGATTTCGAGCCGGTGATTTCGCTCATTGATGCCTACAACATTTTGCAGAGTGACCGCGTAATTGACCGCGAACGCTTGGTAGATGCAATTCTTGCATTCTACGGTTCCGATTTTGATGATAAACAGCGCAAAGAACTCAAAGAGAGCCGAATTATCTCGAACTTACCACCGGATTCGAAGATTGAATATATTATTAAGAATATTGACGAAGCGGATGCGGATGTATTGCGTCAGACTATCGCAACCGATATTCACAAGATTTCAATGACTCCGGACATGAGCGATGAGAAATTCGCTGGTAATTCCTCTGGTGTAGCTATTCTCTATAAATTGCTGGCGTTTGAGCAGCACATCAAAGACAAAGAGCGTTACTTTGAGGATGCACTCATGGATCGTTTTCGTATCTACAATTACTTCCTCGTAACAAAGTCCAGTATGTCCAAAGTACCTACTGAAGAAATAGACGCTGTATTTAAGCGCGCATTGCCACAAAATGACCTTGAGACCAGCCAGATGATTAACAACCTCGTTGGCTCCGGTATCGTAGACAAAGAAACTTTGGCAGCGCAACTTTCATTCGTGCAAGATGCCAAAGAAACTGTTGAGCTGGCCGAAGCAGAAGCCAGTGAGGATATGGACCTCGGAAATTACGGAACAGACAAACCAAACGATAACGAAGATGAGGAGTAATCCTCATGCCAAAGTATCAGCCTGAAGAATACTGGGAGAAAAGGTCACTGCAGCGATTGACGAGTGCTGAAAAATCCTCCATTCAGTATCTCAAGAAAATCCAGAGCACTTATCGTTCAGCCGCCAGATCGGTAGTGAATACCGTCAAAGAGACTTATGCGAGCTACTACCGGAACGATGAGACATTTAACCAAGAACTCCTAGAGGAAATTGAACCGAAAGGCAATATCACCAAGTTTCTCAATGACATGGCGAAAGCTGGGCTTGATACTTCATTGCCTGAAAACTTCAAAGGACGAATGAGCCGTCTGCGCATGCTTGAGGCGCAGCTTTGGGCTGAGTCGAAAAAGGTGGCAATGCAAGAGCGTAACATCTCTACCAAGTCATACGAAAAGACGCTCACAAATACCTATTACCGGACCATTTACGATGTATTGAGTGGCACCGGAACGAATACAGCCTTTGCTACGCTCAACCAGAGGACCATTGAGAAGATACTAGAGACCAAGTTCGAAGGCAGTAATTATTCCGAGAGGATTTGGAAGAATACCGATGTTCTGGCGAATTCACTACAAGACATACTTGCACGAGCAGTCGCTACTGGTCAAGCTCCAGAAAAGACAATTCGCGAAGTTATGGAACGATTTGACGTTGGATTTTCTAACGCCAGCCGTTTGGTCCGTACAGAAACCAATTATTTCGAGAACAAGGGTGAGCTAGAATCATATAAAGAGCTTGGCATCAAGAAGTTTAAGTTTCTGGCCACACTGGATGAACGGACCTCTGATATTTGCCGAAGCATGGATAGCAAAGTGTTCAATGTCAAAGACGCAGAGCAAGGCGAGAATGTAACTCCGCTCCATCCATATTGCCGATCAACTATCGTACCAGTTGTAGATGGGTTTGAATCAAGGCAGCGTAGTATGCGTGATGGCGTGACTGACGAAACCAGATTAGTCGAGAATACGAACTACTACGAATGGCAAAAAGAACATGGCATTCTCCAAGAGATGTCACGTATAACGAGGAGCGGACTTAAACCAGTGCTCGGCAACAATAATTTGGACGCTATTGGTGTGAAGCAGGGCCTACCGATGACTCAAACGGAAGCCATGAAGGGTGCGAATCCGCGTTACAATCTCGACCTCTCATATAAGATTAATTGTCAGCGTTGTGTTCCAACTTATGAAATGCGCAGACGTGGTTACGATGTAGCCGCTAACCCGAATAATGGCGGTATATCGTTGATGGGTAAGGAATTCTTTGTAGATCCAAAGACAAAAGATTTTCCAAAAGTCTCCCCAAATTTTATTTCTGGCAGCAAGTTTATCAATACACTCAAGAAACAACCAGATGGCCGTTATGCAGTGCTTAATAAATACAAGAACAAAAACTTCGGTCATACGTGGGTTGCTGAAGTAAAGAATGGGAAGGTCAAGTTTATCGATCCACAGCCCGGTAAGGTAGTAAGTATTGAAGAATACCTAAGCCGCTCTGAACGTTTGGCATTTTATCGGATGGATAACATGCAGATTACCGGTAATGATGATATAATTAAGATATTCATGCGAGGTAGAAAATGAACAGAGCTGAAGCTGAAAAAATACTGAAGCACGCGGTGAAGCTGGTAGATAAACCGGCTGGCCGATTGTATCTCATTTTATTGGACGAAGATAAGACGAATTACTACTACGAAGTGTGCGTAATCCCCGAAAAAGCCCGGATTGACTGGAAAACTAATCAGCAGATCGCCGACAAATACGCCATCAGTCCACCATGGTTCGTGAACAAGAAGTCTGGTGAAGCTGGCATCAATTGGGGGATGCCGGAAAATTAGGCTTGTTTGCTTTGATATGATATAATAATCATAAGACTAATTGCACTCACAGTTTTGTGAGTGTTTCTTTTCGCCCACACGCTGTGGGTGCTTTTTGTTATTTAACTATTAACTCGTGGCGACACGTAAAAATCGGAGGTAATATGGCTGACGAAGCTAACAACTCAACATCAGATGGCAATGAAGCTACCGGTGCCGAGAAGTCTGATGTTAAAGACAACAAGGGTAGTAGCAAAACTTTCACTCAAGAACAACTCGGGCAGAAGCTCTCGGAGGAACGTAAGCGATTACGTGACGAGTTCGAGAAGGAGAAGGCCGATGCACTTGCGTCTGAAAAGGCCGAGTGGGAACGCCAATCCAAATTGACCGAGGAACAAAGAGCGAAAGAGGCTCAGGAAGCTCAAATCAAAGAGCTTGAGAAACGCGAACACGAAATCACAATGCGTGAGCGCAGGTCTGAGGCGATTGAAAAGCTAAATGAGGCCGGTATCTCGACCAAACTCGTAGATTTTGTGGTAGATGCCGACTCGGATAAAACCGACCAAAATATCGAGACGCTAAAGGCAGAGTTCAACAAAGCAGTCGAGGAAGGAGTCAAATCTAAACTCGCTGGTAGGACTCCGACTGACAAAGGCTCGACAACCACAAGTGGCAAAACCACTGAAGGCTCGGCCAGTAATGGAATTATTTCCAAAGATGGTTATAGAGCATTTTAATAATTTAGAAAGGTATTAAAATGGCACGAACTGATGCTTTATCTATCCTTGCTTCACAAGATACCAAGGATAAACTCATCGAACTCGGTGGCAAACTCATCGAGTCTATCCAGAAAAATGCTGTTTCTTCTTACCTGAAGAATACTGACTATTCTGGTGATCCTACAACCGGTTCTGTTGAAATCAACCGCTTTGCTAACGCTTCGGTAGATGCTTACGGAACTGCACGCGCAGCTGGTAAAGGCAATGCGTTGATGAACTCTGGTAAGGTTACTATCAACCTCGACCAAGACAAAGAGATCACAACCGAAATCGAATTCAAAGATATTAAACTCTTTGGTATCACCGGTTTGCTCGACAGAAGGACTGCTAACCACGACAAAAGAGCTATCGCTCACCTTGACCGCGCTTTCTTCGCTTGCGCAGAAGCTGCAGGTACTGAGGTTACGACCAGCTCCACCGATTACATCGACATCGTAGACGAGATGATTGCTAACGCTGAATCTACCGTCAACGAGTTCGTGGATGGTGTGGATCGTGGCGACCTTGCACTTGCTATCAAACCAACCGTATTCAATGCTCTACGCAAGTACATTGATACGACTGATGGTGGCGCAGAAAGCGGCGCTGTGAACAAAATTCATGGTGTAGACGCTTACAGCAACTTCCGCCAGAACGCTGACATTGTCCTCATGTATAAGGGCGCTGTTGGCCAGCCGGTTGCTATTTCGGATTACACTGCGGAGAAAATCCCTCTATCCGAAAGCTTTGCTACCGAAACCTATCTCCACTACGGTACTAAGGCTGTTATGCCTGACCTCATCTGGACCTACGGTGGCGATGAAAGTGGCGAAAGCTAATAGGAGGTAAAGAATATGTACGCTTACGATACGTTCACACTCGAGGTGGCAAATGCGACTAAGGAAATTAATCATGCTGCGGCTGAAGATGAAACACTTCTCAAAAGCGTGTGTGAGGAAATTACTGACCGTATTTCGCTCTACCTAAACTTACCGGCTGAGCAAGAAGCTAAATGCTTTGACCGTAGGCTCGTAAGGATTGCTGCGCGGATCGTAAGCGGCATCTTTACTCAAACCCAAGCCAATATCGAGGGAGATAATGACGATACCGAAGTCAAGTCTCTATCAGATAACGGTCAATCCATTACGTACGGAGAGAAAACCAAGAATTACTTGGCCTCCGCAACGGATGGCGAATTGTTTGGCGGATTTGCCGAATTACTAAAACCATTTAGGAGAGTCCATGTTGTTTCCAGATAGCGCAAAAGCTAAAATCAAAGATGCGTTTTATGATAAAACGATTGAGATTTTAGACGCTACGGAGAATGTGGATGCCGAAGGTGGGATAGTAAAGAATATGACAACCGTCAAAGGCACATTCAAAGGTAATATTCGATTCAACGCACTTGGCGAATTGCAAACAGAGCTAGGCCTTACGCAGAATATTGACATTGCGATTTCTTGCCCAACTGATACTGAAGTTGAGGTAGGCGATCTATTGCGATATTCAAGTATTACCTATCTTGTGACTGATTCGTTGCCAAGGGATTCCCATAAATACATTATGGGGGCGAAATGGCGCGCGGATTAACGATCAGGATAAAGGGTGTCGAAAGCATCCAAAAACACTTCGCAAAGATAGCCAACCCAGCCAAAGTTCGTGAAGCTGTAGTGAATAGCACGGCCATCGTGCTTAACACTGCGAAGCATTACGTTCCGGTTGGACGAGAAGGCGGCGGCGGTCTCCGTAACTCACTTCACATGACAGTTGAGCAGAATGGAGACGGATTTGTCGGCAAAGTATTTGCAGGTGGAGGCCATGCCATGTACGTGGAGTTCGGAACAGGTGTAGTGGGCGAAGCTTCAAATTACCCGAAAGCAGGTGAATTGGGGCTGAAATACGCTCAATACAGCTGGACCTACACTCCGGACGGCGGCGAACACTTCTACACAACCAAGGGTTACCGCGCAAGACCGTTTATGTACCCAGCATTGAATCAGAATAAAGCCCAAATCAAGAAGCTAATTACTAACGCATTAAAAGAAGGTATCAAACGATGACTTATAATCCAAAACCTGAAATCTACGCCAAGTTGAAAAGCTTGGGTTATACCTGCATCCAAGGCAGTCAGGAAACGTTTACAAAGCTTCCGGCGATCACTTTCACGTTAGGCAGCAAATCGGCTCGTTATGAGCTAGACAAGAAGCCAAGTGTCTATGATGTAGAAGTAGTAGTGGATGTGTGGGCAAATGATAGTGTTACCGCGAGTGGCATTGTTGACGAGGTAGAGGCCGCAATGCTCGATATTGATTATCTACTGACATATTCCACAGATGTTCCTGCACCTGATGGATGTTTATATCACACGAACCTGAGGTTCAGTGCGATTAAAGAACCAAATTAATAGAAAGGAATTACAATGGCTGGAAAGCTTACTATGGGTACATCCCTTACGATGACCAAGGCTGGTTCTGAAGCTGCGGATACCGTAATTAAGTCACTCACCTCCATCGGCTCTGTGTCTGGCGAGGGTGATGAAATTGATGTAACTACCCTTGATTCTCCAAACGGTGCCAAAGAGTATATCCAAGGCGCTGTTGACTGGGGCACGGTAGACATTGAAGGCAACGTTACGGACGGCGAACAGCTTGCTGCTTTACGTGCTGTCTTTGATTCAAAGAAAACTCGTGAATGGACGATTGAGACTCCGGCTGGTCACACCATCGTATTTGATGCGTTTATCCAAACCTTTGAATACGGCGAAAAGACTACCGATGGTCTTGATACATTTACCCTTACACTTCGTGTGAGCGGTGATGTAACCTTCACCCCCGGTAGCGAAAGCTAAACCCTCGGGGAGAGGGTATCTCCCCACCTTATCAATTTAAGCGAGGAAATAATATGGAAACTAAACCAACGTTGAATTATACTGCGAGCAAGATCGCGTTTGCAGAGCGTGAACTCAAGATGAACTTCTTTGATGAGTTGCCTAAACTTGCGGCAAGACCTTCAATGTCTGGCCTACTATTCTTATTCAGGGCCGGCGGAGGCACCAACGAACAATTCGATGAATTATTCAAGCAGGGCGCAGATGCACTAATGGTCATAATTATGGACGGTCTGGAAAATGGCGGTTTTTTACCAAAAGAAGCCGTAGAGGAAGTCAAAAAAGCCATGGAGGACATCAAGACAACCCAAAAAACTTCACAGAGTTCTGGCGAAGCAACCAAAAATTAGCGTTCAAGATTGGGCTCCATATTAGAGAATACTGGGATTTAACTCTCGGCGAATTTTACGATTGCATAGATGGATACGATGACCGTTTGTTAGATATTGATGGATTGAATCTCATACTCGGAAATTATATCGGTGTTGGGGTTAATAATCCTAAGAAATACCCGAAAGAGCCAGTAATGGCAAAGAAACTTGGTCGCGACAAAACGGTTATGACATCAGACAACGAACTTGATGCATTTATAGTCGCGATGGCCAATAAAGGAGGAAAATAAATGGTAACTACCGTTGACGAATTACAAGTAGTAATCGGCGCAAATTCTGAGGAATTCCAGAATGAGATGCAGAAAACTCAGAAACAGCTTAATACTTTTTCAAAGAGTTTTGACGGAATTACTGCTGGGATGGCTACTGCAGCCGTTGCAGCCGGTAATTTGATTGCGAAGGCCGTTGAAAAAGTAGTATCGACTGTATCCTCCAATATTGATTATGCTGTAAGGCGTTTGGACTCGCTTAATCGTTTCCCAATCGTAATGGAAAACCTCGGTATTAGTACTGAGGACGCATCTAATGCGATTAACACATTGTCCGAATATACGGTCAACTTACCTACGACATTGAACGATGCTGCGGAGAAAGTACAATACTTTACTTCCTCAACCAATAATGTATGGCAATCTATCAAGATTTTCGAAGCGTTGAATGACGCGATTGTTTCCGGTGCTCAATCTGCGGATGTGCAGAGCACGGCGCTTTATCAGTGGTCACAGGCAATCGTCCGTGGCTCATTCGATATTGAGCGTGAGTTTAACGCAATGGTCGTAGCCAACGCAAAGGCTGTCAATGAAATCTCCGAAAGATTGCTCGGTGCAGGCAAGAACTTCAACGACTTATGGGAAGCACTCAAGAATGGCACCGTAACCACCTACGACATGGTCAATGCTATGGTCTATCTGGACGAGCATGGTGTCGGAGGATTAGAGAGCTGGAGCAAGCGTGCAATGAACTCTGTGGCCGGTATTGATACCGCAATTACGAGGTTCAAAACCAACATAGGTAAGGCTGTCGCAGTTGTGGCCAGTGAAATCGGTTGGAAGAATATCTACACCTTCGTCAACAATGTAGGTGATGCGATCTACAAGGCTGGTACTTATGTGGCAGCGTTTGTGAGGATTTTGAAGGAAGCATTTGCTTGGATTTCTGCCTTATTCGGTGGCGGTTCGGGCTCTACGGCTGATATAGTCAAAGAGACTGGTTCGGCTGCAGATAATACGGCTTCAATGGCTTCAGGCGCGGCAGGAACAGCCGAAGGGTTGGAAGATGCGGCTGGCGCTGCCAAAAAGCTCAACAAACAGCTTTCCGCATTTGATGAAATGAATGTACTCCGAGAACAAGACGCTTCTGGGAGTGGTTCAGGCGGAAGCGGTGGATCGGGCGGCGGTGGAGCCGGTGGTTACAATTTCGACTGGGATACGAGCATTGTTGAGTCGGCTGGCGATAAAATTGCAAAGATTGTGGATAAGCTCAAAAAGAAGCTGAAGGAATTATTTGGCGAGTTTGATATTGAGAAGATTGGCAAAGCAATCAAACGGTTTGTTGAAGATATTAAGAAGTTCACCGAGCCACTCACTCGCATTTTAAGTGATATTTGGAATGAATACTTGCGACCATTGGTCAACTGGACTGGTAATGAGCTATTGCCGGCATTCCTCAACGCATTAGGCGGCGCGATTAACTTGGTTGGTACCGTGATTGGAACCTTCTGGGATAAGTGCCTCAGACCGTTTATTGATGATTTCCTCAAACCTATCGCACAATGGACCGGCGGTGTGATCGTGAATGTATTGAACTGGATTGGCGATGCCTTGCGTGGGCTCGCTTCAAACCAAGGTGCAGTAGACGCGATTGCTGGCTCACTAAAGATACTATTGGAAGCATTCGTATCGTTTAAGGTGGTGAGCGCAGTGTCCGATGCAATTAATATCTTCGGCGGCGCACTCACAGCACTCAAAGGACAGGCAAGCTCGGTTATTACTCCAATGAGCTCACTCGCCTTTGCTGTAGGTAGTTCGACAAATAACTATCAGATGATGGCCGCCGCAACGCAAATGGCTGGTATTTCGGTTGGTTCATTCGGAACTACGCTTAAGGGCGTGTTAGATGCCGTGATTAGTCCGACTACAATCGCTATGCTTGGTCTTGTCGCAGTTATGGAAGCCGTTCAGGTTATTACTGAATACATCAAGCTCAAAGACATGGAAGCAGCCGTAGCGCTTGCTGAATACAACATGCGAGTGTTTACAGAGGAAGAAGCGCACCAAGCGGTCAACGATGCGATTCAGGCACAGTTGGATCTAAAAGACGAGCTTCTCGGTATTCAGAAAGAGCTCGCAGATGCTACATTGAGCTTGCTACAAGCCCAAGATAACGAAACTGCGGCGAGAGGCGCTGCGGAGATTGTCGCTCGTAAGTACAATATGACATTAGACGAGGCCAGAGAGTACGTCCACAACCTCGATGTTATGAGCGGAAACCTCACAGAAACAGATAGAGAGTTAGCAGACGCAGTGCTCGACCTCGAAAGCAAAGAAGGCAAATTGCGCGACGCTCAGGACGCTGTGACTAAAAGTAAAGAAAAGCAGAACCAAGCCTCGTATGATTTGGGCAGCCAAGTTTGGAAAGAGTATGCAATGCAACAACTCGTTGAAATGCAGAATAAACTCAACGAGGGTAGCTACATGGACGTGGTGGACGCGCTCGAGGAAGTCTCCAACGCAACGATTACCTATACAGACGAAAATGGCAAGATGTGCGAGATTACCGGTGAAGATATGAAGAACATGGCCGATTATCTCGGTGATTTGCTCGAAGATATGGACACAGACCAGAGCCGAGCGTGGTCTCGTGCTTGGGAATCGGCAAATTATTCAACTACGAACATCCGAAACGCTATGAAGAACTTGGGCGTGGATGCGAAATCCTACGGTTCCGAAATTCCGGCTGGCATTTCTCAAGGTATCCAAAATGGACAAAGTGGCGTACTGGGCGTGATTGGTTCGCTTGGTAGCAACATCATGAATACGTTTAAGCGTATGTTAGGCATTGCCTCACCATCAAAAGTATTCGCTGAATTTGGCGGTTGGATTGATAAAGGTCTCGCGAATGGTATCGAGAGTGACGCTTCAGCCGTAACGGAAACGGTTGGCAATTTAGCAAAAGACACATTTGGTGCATTTAACGATTATGCGATTGACACAAATATAAGTGCTGGACTCAGTAGAGCTTCTCTCGCATCACTTGGCGAAGCAACGCAAGAATTATTAGTAGATGCCGAACAAACTCCGGTTCATGTAGTCGTAAAGGTTGGCGAAGATACGCTCATAGATAGAATTGTTTCTGGCATTAATGATTTAAGCCAGCTAAGTAATAGATCCGTAATTAACGTCTAAGGACAATTATTTTGGCCAAGCGATGTCTTGGCTAAATCCTCGGAACAATAGACGATTCTTTCACCGTTTACGCCGATATAGCTCAATAGGAAGCCCATATTCGAGAATGAGTTAAATACCATGCCCGGTAGGCGATCTTCCGGTTCATGAATATCCTCTAATGATTCCGGCCAGACTCCATGCGTATCATGGTAGGTTTCTGCCTTAAGTCGGATTTGCTGGGCTATAGCGTCCAATCGCATTACCTCCGCTTGGTCGTATGCCTCTTGATATGGATCTTTCTTTTGTGGCTGCGTAAGCAATACCACGGCTACTATGGCTGCAATAATAGCAACACATGCACATACACCAATGATGATGTATCTCTTTTTGTCCTGCTTTTTCTTTGTCATTTTTATTTTCCTGTTTAACTTAATTAAATTATAACACAAACAAAAAAGGCCCTCGCAGTTGGATTGCCTTTTTTGCCCGAGTAAGTGTACTTACCTCATAATTATAACATCGTTTGACCATATTCGTAAAGTCACGAAAAAGGTCATATTTTCCGGATTAAACTACATTTTTGCGGATTTTCTGCAGATTTTCACATTATTCCGACAAAATGTAGGCGAATAATCACACTTTTCCCATTTTGACCATTTGACGAAATTGGTTATGTATTGGAGAATATCTGCAAGTTGATTGCCAAACTGCCCGGAAAAACTTGCACAAAATGGTAAAATAGAATTAGACTAATTGCACTCCAACTTTGGAGTGTTTTTTGTTGTACGTTAGCTTACGCGAAGGGGGTGTGAAGCATGGCCAAGGGCAAGCGTAGGAAAAAGAGAAGCCACATTAGTAGCAATGACTATCATCATATTCTTTATCAACGCAGGCATTGGAATCAGGGATACGCTAAAGCTCTCAGAGAGCATTCATATATGGGGAAAATGATACCGAGGAATACGCTGCATCGTGAGATTCATTCAAAGATTCATGACATACCTTGCCCGAATGGGAAAGAATGCCGGATGGCCTTTGAGGAACTCTGTCGCAGAGAACGCCATGGCCTCATTGACCTTGAGAACGATACTGTAGAACAGCGCATTGATTTCCTGATCGAGATGTGGAAGGACTTATGTCCTGCAACCGTAGCCATTCTCGAATGGCAGAAACAAGTCGTAAGCAAATATTATCGTAGGGGTGGCGAGTGAGTCGCCCCTTATTTCAGGGGGTTAGCTCAATTGGTAGAGCGCCATTCTGATACGATGGATGTCATTGGTTCGACTCCAATACCCCCTACCACCTAAATACACTCTATTCATAAAACAAAAACGAGCCATTAATAACTCCATACTATACTTAGCGAGAGACAATCCCCCCATGTCTCTCGCTTTATTATCGCTCTTATGCTATAATTAGGCTGTTAGTGCCTCGTCCATGATTGTGATATAATTAAGTTAGACTGATTGCACTTCTGCTAGAGCAGAGGTGTTTTTTGTTACCAGCCTAACGAAAGGAGCTTCTATGGCCAATATACAACCAATCAAAACAAGTCTCACAGTTCAGAGGAAACTGTCGCTTGCAGCAGGTATCCTATCCGCTATTGCGACATTTGTCTCATTAATCTCGAAAACGTGGGGTTTCGCAGGCGTAGGAGAACAGATTGTAACAACTTTCCTTGCTGCTAACACCGTGATTAATATGTACTTCTTCGGCTCAACCAGCCAAAAGATTACGGAGGATAAGAAAGATGAAGGCAGTAAGTAAGTTTATCAGACGAAATCTACATTGGTTTATCGTGGGAGGAGTAACAATCCTCTGCGCTTTGTTTATAATCTTTGGTCATACATCGGAGAATGGACAATACCGGACTCTCGATGGTAATGACGCGCAGATTCCAGAAGCAACCACGAAGTTCATAGAAGATGCAGAAGCGGCCATGTACCGCATTATGAATGAAGATAGGCCAACCGATGAAGCTACTATGCAAGAGGCTGACGAAGCTACCGGTCAAGGTGGTTCAGTCACGCTGGAAACCGTAAAGAGCCGGAGAAAACCGGATGGCGATACAGATAATGGGAATGGTTGGCAATGCTCCAAATACACCGCTTATCTGGCCACAGGAAAGAAGGATTATTCGTCCGCACATCCTGATTACGGACCGCGAAACGGAAAAGATATTGCCGCTTGGCTCGTGAATAATTATGGTTGGAAATACATTGACACGCCTATTGAGGGCGCGATTGGTTCTGGTGGGTTTAATACTCAATATGGCCACACAGCCATGTATCTCTACTCTACCGGAACAAATACTGCAATGGTGAACGATGCGAATTATGTGCCGCTTACAGTCGCAACGCACAATATGAATATTAGCGGCTGGGTATGGGTTGTGCCGGGTGATTATACTCCGGATCCAGAACCAACACCAACTCCGACACCTACACCTGAACCAACGCCGGTTTCTGGTGATATTACCTATGTCGTAAGGGTTGGTGATACATTGGGCGGAATCATTCGTAATAACGGATATACCGGAAACAGACTATTCGGAGACGATGGTTTGGCACAGGCTATTGCAGAGAAGAATAACATCCCGAATCGTGGGCTGATTTATCCGAATCAGACCATTATTCTTTACCGAAACCTAATAAATTCATATTAGCGGAGGGGCGATGAAAGGATTATATGAAATTTCTACACAGAGCAAAACAACGGAACAAGCTTCCGGCTGGTTTGCGCTACATCAAAATACCGATAAAATAAGGAGGATTAATAATGGCATTTAGTGGAACGCTGTTGACGATTGGAAGCACAGCAATTTCTGGACTAAGGTCGTATTCTGTCCAATACAACAAGCTTTGGAAGGATGCGGAACGCAACATGGCCGGTAATATCTCGGCCAGCTTAATCGGAGTATTCCCGAAATTGTTGCTCACATTCAGGGATGGGCTTACAGAAAATGAAGTTTCCAGTATTGCTGCATTACTTAATCAAGATTATTTCTCGGTTACATATTTCGATCCACAGAGCAAGGCAACCAAGACCGCCAATTATTACGCCGGCGATTATGAATTGCCAATGCTTGATAAGGCAAGAGGGCTGTATAAGTCCTTCAGTGTGAACTTAATCCCAGTGAGTAAGAGGGTATAGCATGATTAATGTATCAGATAGCTTTAAGACAGCCGCAACCGCTCCAGTAAAGAGAGTTTCGGCGAGCATAGTAGTAGATCCATTTGGCGGCAGCCCTGTAACGATTTCTGATACAGACAATCTTATTTCGTTTTCTCTCGAAAGTACCGGTGAACTATTTGGCTCTGTGGCTACAGTCGCAACGGTCAAGTTACTGGGTTCAAACTATGACTTAATTGGCAAGACAATTCAAATTACTTACAGCCTGCTCATTGGTAATGACAGCTACGAGCAGATTGATTATGGGTATTTCACAGTGACCGAAGCACCGACCAAGAAGGGCTCCGAAACAACGACCATCAAAGCCATTGGCAAAATGAGCGAGATGCAGAATGTTGGTTACGAGGCGAATATTACCTACCCGATTACCATTGCGAATTTGGTGGCTGCGATTGGTGATAGGTTCGGATTAACAGTGGCGGATATGACCACGCTGCCGAACTACAACTACACAATTCAAGAAGATTTATATTCCAATATCTCGTCCGAGAACTACCGCAACATTTTAGCCGAGATTGCAGGCGCAACGGCTTCTATGGTCATTGTTGACAACCGTACTCAACAGATTATATTCAGACCGCATCAAACGACAGTTCAAGGCTCGCTCGATTACGAGAAACTGAAATCATTGACTGTAAGCTCACACTATGGCCCAGTGAACTCCGTAGTGCTCGCTCGCTTACCACAAGAGGATAATATTGCCGTTACTGACCAGCAAAGCGTAGAGAACAACGGTTTGACCGAAGTCAAGCTTGCTAACAACGAAATTATGGATGATGACCGCACAGCGTTTATCAGCAACCTACTCGCAGCCGTAGATGGCATTGAGTGGACCGGCTTTGAAGCTACAACGGTTGGTCTCGGCTGGTATGAATGTGGAGATCGCCTTGAGTTTGAAGATGACCAAGGCAACCAAGTCGAAGGTATAGTCACCTACCACAAAATCACAGTGGACGGCGGAATTAAGGAAGAACTCAAAGGCGTGACTCCGGAAGAAAGCACGACAGATTACGCGCTGGCCGGTGGTGTTATGAAAACCATCTACAATACCGAGATTAAGGTAGACAAGCAGAACCAAGAAATCCGCTCAATCGTAGAGGAACAGACCAGCTTTGAGAACCAAACCAACTCTAATTTTACGAATATCACACAAAACATTTCTTCGGTTGTAACCAGCGTGCAGAACTCCGGTGGTAATAACTTGATAAAAAACTCGGCTTTCTATCAAGTAGACTCCGATAACTTACCACTTTATTGGACATTATCAGGCGGCGGAACGTGGTCGGCGATACCTTCAGCGGATGCGAGTGCGAATGGTTCGCTCTCCGGTCAAGTAATCCAGCTGGCTAACAAAACTATTTCTCAGGTAATCACAGTAAAGCCGGACGATGATAGCATCGCAGAAGCGAGCAAGACCTACTATTCGTTCTCATGCAGGCTCAAAAAGACCGCTGTGGGCTCTGCGACCATTACTTTGACGGATGGAACGCAGGAGGGTGTTTGGACTATTTCACTCGGCAATAATGAGTCCTCAAATTACGGCGAGTTCGCTATAGAAGCTATTCTGCCGCACTCCACAGAACTTACTTTGACCGTTACGGCTTCAAATGATAATGGCATCGAATTCTATGTGACTGACATGATGCTCGCAGTTGGTAATTATCGCAGCCAATGGACGCAGGCTAACGGCGAATTCTCAAACTCACAGGTGCAAATCAACATAGATGGTGTGACCGTCAAGAATAATAACTTGGCTGGATCATATACGAGACAAACTTCGCAGGCCGTTGAGGTATTCAAGAATAATCAGCTTGCCGCAATGGTGAGTTCCGATGAGGTATCAGCGAACACAGGTGCATTCAAAGACGAAATTGACATGCCACCGATTAAAATTGTAGCCCAAACAGATGGCTGGGCGTTTGTAAAGAAGGAGAGTTAATATGTCGACAGGATTAGGCGTTTTAGCGATTAGTAATACCTCCACATACATTCAGGGTGGTATTGATACATGGATTACTGATAATGGTTCGTCAAAGACCGTTGATTGTTATCTCTACTTCCGTAGAACGAATACATACTCTGGCCAAACCTATTCCTCGAGCACAGCTATGACCGTCACGATTGACGGAACTCCGGCTTCGGCGACATCCGCTACGAGTATTCCGGGTTATAACAACGACTGGCAAGGTTGGTATGTACATTGTTCCAAGACGTTTACTGGAGACTCACGCACGATTACAATTAGTTGGTCATCGTCTGGCGTAGGTGCCTACTTCAACGGTTCCGGTTCAACAACGATTACAGTGCCGGCTTCATATACGGATCCATCTACACCTTCAGTTACGGTGAAATCAAAGACTTACAACTCGGCCACATTCGGCGTAAGTATCAGCTCGTATGGTAATCCGTCCAGCGCATCCGGTAGATATATCGAGGCAGCAATTCTCGCTCAGAACTCATACGGTAACAGTTACCGGTATGCCATATCGAAGAATACAACCTCAGCCACAATTACGGTCAATAACTCGTCAAGTACAGGTTCAACAGCGCTCACTATCCAAGGTAACAAGAAATACTGGTATGGTGGTTACGCATCGAATACGCAGCGCAACAAATCCACAGTTACCGGTACGCTTTACTTACCATGTCCGCCGCTCTCTGCACTCTCACTATCTTCGCAAGCGTATGCGACCTACAATACTGTAAATGCTGTGCTTTCATATACTCGCCAAACAGATGGTGGCGCAGAAACGAGAACCGGTAAATATCGCTACACAACGGACGGTGGAACTTCATATACCGACTGGACTTCATTCGGTACCGTATCGAACACCACAGACACCTTTACCGTTACGCTGCCAACCTCAAAGACGGTTACTTTGCAAGCTCGGTTAGATACTCCGAATGGTGGAGCGAGCGAAACCAAATCTGTGACGTTTACCACCAAAACAACTCACACCGCGCCGAACTTCTCAAACTTCACCTACGAAGATGTAAATTCAACTGCAGTGAGCGTTTCCGGTAATAATCAAGTATTCATTCAAAGCCAAT
This sequence comes from Candidatus Nanosyncoccus sp., assembly GCA_045535655.1. Classification (GTDB taxonomy): domain Bacteria; phylum Patescibacteriota; class Saccharimonadia; order Saccharimonadales; family Saccharimonadaceae; genus Nanosyncoccus. Next base: position 24,687 of record JAZSMA010000032.1, on the reverse strand, counting down.
CGCAGCCAAAGGTTACTATTTCAACCGCAAATAAGGCCACAGCAAACGATGGAGCGACAATTACCGGCTATACGGCATCATTGAACGCTCAGTCCATTCAGATTGCTTACAGCTCGTCTGCGGCGGTCTCAGGCACATTTTCTAATAAGACTCCAACTGCTTCCGGAACTCTCGCATTGTCTGTGGCAGCCAACGACTCATTGAGCCTTGCAAAGACCGTAAGCAAGAATGTGACAGTGGTTCCATGGTCAGTGCCGACCATTACCGCAAGTGCAACTCGTGTGAATAACTTCGAGTCACAAACCACACTCGCAATCAGTGGTACATATTCGCAAGTCAAAGTTAGCAATGTCGTGAAGAATACACTCGCAGTCGCTTACAGATACAAGAAATCAACTGACTCATCATGGGGAAGCTGGACGAACAGGCCGGTCACAATAAGTGGCAGCTCATACCAAGCTACAGATTTAGTATTGAGCTTTGATAACCAATACCAGTGGGATATTCAAGTACGCGCTGTGGATGCCTTCACGACTACAACCGTATCAATCACATTGAGCGTGGGTAAACCGATATTCTTCATCAGCTCGAATAATAAGTGTAGCATTAATCGGAAACCTACCAATTCGGCTGCCGATTTGGACGTGAACGGCTTAATTTACTCACAAGATCAGCCTGTAATGGCTTCACACGTGGGAATGATCATATTCAGTAAGACATTGACCACTGCGGCTGACGTACGTGCGTTATACGGTGGTTATTGGACTTCTGATAGTAGCTTTTCAGCTACTGGCGTTTATTGCTGGCGACGGACTTCGTAGACGGCTCGAAGTATTTTTGTTGTCGTTCCGGCGGTATTTCGTTTATCTCACCGACGAACTCAAGCTCTACTGCAGCGAAAGCGAGTTGGGCTATTTCTCTGAATGTATCAATATTCGAACCATAGTTATGATCCGGTTTATCCATCTCTACCCATCGGCCATTATATTCTATGCAAATTTTCACTCATCCTCCTTTGCGTATTCCCAAACCATTTTCACCGTATCTACGATAGCGAATCGCCGCTCACCAAATGGTGCACCGTTTCTATAAGTAGAGAATACATCCGTAGACAAAAGATTATCCACGAATTTGATTGTTTTAACTGGCGTGTGTCCGACTACTTGCATTTTGTCGGAAAACAATAATTCACCAGTGTCTTGTGGTCTGGTCCAAATTGGCGAGTTTTCATCCCAAAGTAAGTCTGGTTCTGAATTGTTGGCCAGAACTTCAATATAATCGTTCATTTCGTAGTTTGTGCCGTCCAACGTAAGCGTGGCAACCCAGTCATCAGTTAGCCCAGCGTGGCTAAAAATCACATTATCTACAACATGAATTGTTTGTTGTTTAACACCAACTTCTATCATTTCGGCTATATGCTCGGCCATGGTATCCTCTTGCATCCTGCTGTGACCAGTTTCTCGTCTGCCATATTCCGGTAAGTAGTAGCCAAAGTCGTGATTACCCATGCACCAGAGCGTTTTAGGAAACTTTTGATGGAACTTGATGGCTCGTTCAATAGTTCGCTCATAGAGTTTGTAATTGAACTCCTCGCCCCAGTCATCAACGAGATCGCCAAGCTGAATGGCGAAATCCGCTTGACCGGATTCGAGGATTTTTTCAGCTCGGTCAAATATGACAGGCTTAAGGTGTATGTCGGGAATTGCTAGAACTTTGCTCACTTCTCGCCCTCCGTTTCACTTCCTTTAGGCATTAAAACTACTCGCCCATTCAACAAAGGCTCAAATTCATTCTCGCTTAACATCGAAAATATGTAAGCCGTATCACAACTGGTCTGGTTGTTCGGCATAGTGCAACCAATCATAAATCTATAGTCATCGCCACATTTTTTAACTTCACTAACAAAGCCTAGTGCTCCGCACCATTTATGGTTTTCAGTAAATTGCACAACCTGACCGATTGTTGCTTTTTGCCATTCTTTCTCCATCATTCTTCCTCCTTGTAAATCTGGTACTCGTTCCAGCAATATCTGCCGCAGAAATGTCTACCATGATTAACTATTATTTCTTTATCTTGCCGCCGAGCTTCTCGAAGGGCATCCTTCTTATTTTCGATTTCTGGGAACTCCGCAATGAGCTGGCCGCAATAATCACAAGTAATCTGTGTGACTTTATTTATCACGTACTGGATACTCCCATTCTCGTTTTAATTGGTCCATTGAGTCATATTCATATTTCCGGCCATTAAGTAAGCTTAGAAACTTCCATCTACCGCCCGGCTCACATTCTACACCTATAATTTTATGTACAAGACCGGTCTTTTTATTCCGGAGGGCCGTTTCAATTCCGCCACAAGTTCTTCTCATTTTATAACCTCCCACCTTTGCCAAAAGCCTTTGCGCGTTTTATATGTGGCAATCTTTGGCCCAGCGATTTCGTATTCTTTTTCTGGTAAAGCGTAAACTACCACGCCGGAATCATTATCCTCGTGAGGGTTGAACACTCCTATCTTGCCGTTTATTTTGTTCCTCACTTTATTCATTTTTGTCCTCCTAAATATTCGTCAATTATCCTAACAGCCTCATCAAATCCAATGGCAAATTCGGCAACGTAACCAGCTTTTCGTAGCTTGAACAATACATCTGCTTGCTCCATTAGGTGCTCAGTCTTGTATTCTTTGCCATCAAGAGATTTGAATCGCTTTTTGGCTCTCGGACCGGGATACAGCGTTTCACCGTCTTTTTTGAGTTCGAGGAATAAGCCAAATTTTATTTGAATTGTACTTCCACCTTCCTCATCACTTCGCTCTACTAGCGTTATAACTTTAGATTTTGCAATAATCATATCCGGCCACCCTCTGCGATACCCATTTTGGCGAAGCTGCGTGACTGCTTGGATTTTAGACAGTTTCACGCCCGATCCAAAGTCGGAGTGAAACTGAACATCTGGATATTGTCGGCAGAGATATTCAGCCACCCTCGTTTGTAAAGATGATTCGTATTGTCTCATATTAACTCCAATAGAACTGTGCATGATCTGTAGCATACGACCAAATATCATAAGGCATATACCTACCGCTACAATGGCCGCAATGGCACTTAATCGGTTCTGTCGGTATTTTGTCTGGCTCCAGCATAAAATTATTGGCATAAATATCCATTGTCCACTTGAATATTTCTAGCCGTGGTTGCTGGCACTCCGGCGGTCTGCCAAACAGCTCGACTATCTGCTCGGCACAAAAATCATAAAGAGCTTTTGCTTCACGCTTATTTCGTATGGCAAAGACACCATAGCCATGACGGATACAATACGCTTGGCTATGCCTCATCGCCAACCTCCGAAGTGGCTTCAAATCCGCAAGTCTGACGTGCTGCTTCGTTTAACTTTTTGGCATCTTCTGCGCTTAAATCCTCGAATCTATCACCCACGATCTTCTTTATCTCCTCTCCACATTTCACGATTGAATCCTGAAATAGCTTTTCATATTTCTCGGCTGTTCGTTGATAGCGTTTATCACTGGCTCCAACCGTACTGGCCAGCACGCACTTACTCAATGAACCATTTATTCCTATCAAATCTATTAGACAATCTAGCTTTTTGTCCAATATTCGCACTCTTGTCCAGAGTGAAATTTCATTATCGTTCATATCATCCTTTCATTTAGCCCACTGCGAAGGAGAACATTTGTGAAAGGTCATACAAATTAACACAAACAAAACTAATTCCGCAGTGGGCAAGGGTGAGTGGCTTGGCTTTCGATTTGCGGTACGCTCATTGAACCAGTTCCGTAGCTATTTTTTGTTATCTGGCACCACTCGTTTATTTAATTGTTAAAATCCAAACGCCCATTTCAAAGTAGCGTAAGTAAGGCCGGCTGCAATCAGCATTAGGCAGATTACCAAAAACACACCCACAATGCGCGCTGCAATGCCGGGTTTGTCATCATCTTCTGGCTCCTTAGAACTTTCGTAAGCAACCATTGTTGCTTTTGGTTCGCGATCATAAGTCGCATGCTCAACGATTGACTCTAAGTCACGAGTGGCTTTGCGTTTATCAGCAACTCGCGCTCGGTATTCCTCATAAGAATCAGTGTTGCGGATTGAGCGACAAGTGCTATCACCAATCTTATACTCGCGCATAACCTTTTTGTGGTCTGCTGGAGTTTTTAGCTTTGGTTTTAATTCCGCGTAAAGTTCGGGTGTTACGCGGTTCACCCCTCGGCGAAACTTTGCCATAATAATTACCTCCATGTTATGTTTTGCTCCTAATTCGGTCTTGAACGATTAAACTGGGCCTTCCGATTTGCTGAAGCGTCAAGCCCAGCGAGTCCGATCTAAATGTGCTTTAGTGCCTCTCGTTGAACTCGGACTAATTGCACAATGTTCAAGACCGGAGTAGAAGCAAAACCACTTAATATTTAATGTGCTAAGGGCGTTTTTGGTCTTTGCGCCTCCTTTCTGCAATCTGCTTGATTTCAGTAGATAACTCGCTCAAATATTGGTACATGCTGCTTAAATCGTCATTGACTTCTTTGCCTACGAATGTATGCATCAAGACATCCAAGTTTCCCATGGTGCTTTCGAGCGTGGCGTTGTATTCGCCCAAGTAGAACTCGGATATTTTGTCGGTATGCTGTTTATTAGTCTTTAGCCACATTTTGTTTCTCCCATAATTCATCTAACATGTCGTATTCGTAAAACGGATCCTCTTTCCGTGGTGTTATATTGGCGTCAGAAAAGCCTGGGATATTCCAAAAAAGAGGTTGGTTGTGGTTAAAGATCCTTATATTCCCATCGCGTAGCAAATCCATATCAAACGGGATAGCTTCCCCAGTAGGGCTAAACAACCAATTCGTTATATGATCCACCCCGCGCGCGATAACAACTTTCTTTGCCGCCTTGCTGTCCTCGCCCATTACAAGATATCCACACTCAAAGCACCGATAGCCGGAGTCGTGGACTCGTCTGGTCGGCCTAAAATACGGTTCCCATCTACTCATAAAATCTCCTCTATTTTTTTGATAGGCTCTCTTAGTCTTTTGCCTTTTTCATAAGCAGCGAGGTTCTCGACTACCGTGACTCGAATGCGTTCTTTGATGCTGCCTTCAATCATATTGCGGACATCCTCTTTCCACTTGCTTTCAAAAAGGACTTTGTCCATTTTTAACCCATAAACTTGCCCTTCTAGCTTTTCGATCCGAGCTTCCAGTTCACGCTTTCTCATTTTTAGCCTCCCTAAGTAGTTTTTCTCTACAGCCTTTCGTTGAGCAATAAAGTCGGCCACTTATCATAAAAATCTGTTTGCCATAATTTACTTTAGAACCGCAATTTGGGCATTCAACATCCCAAGCCATCTCGTCATCAGTAGCATGTTTATCTAAAACTTTGATTGGTGGCTGCGAGAGAGAGGCATATAGCCAATCATTTGGATTTTTATATTCGAATTTATCTTCCATTACTTTACTGTTAAGTGCGGCCCATGTGACTCTATCAGAAAGACTCATTTACTGGCTCCCAACTCATGTACTTTTTCCTCCAAATTGAAGATTCGTACACTATCGAAAATATTGTCAGTATATTTTGCAGTCCACAACCTCTCGATTCTTGCGTTGATTGTTGCGTGGACGGCGTTTATTAGGAATATAGCAGTAGATATAAGAAATGGTGTCGCAAATATAGAGACGACTAAACAAATAACTGTTACGATATAGGCCACAAGAGCTTCAATCTCGGATATGCGAGTCTGCCTTCGTGACTCCAAGTAAAGCTCATAGTATAATTTCGCTGCTTCTGTTTTTTCAGACATTATTTTAAGAAATGGGCTACCGTATTTTCGCTCCAATATTTCCTCTTTGCTCGTTTTTCTCATTTCTCAACCCCCTGCAGTTCAACGGCTGGCGTTTCGATATTCTGAACTAGCTTATACATCATGTATTTCAAGTAGTCCTCTCGGGCAGACGGAGTGTCGTGTTCCTCAGTCACCATATATTTGTAACTAAAATTGTATCCGTCTCCTGTATCTACAAACCGTAGGGTAGCAAAGGCCCGGAAGTCTTTGTAGCTCATCTCATTCAGGATCCATTCGTATGACCTTTTGAGATTGAAACGCTCACCTTCCTCGCCTTCATGCAGCTTCATTATCGACTCTCTCATCGTGATTCCTCCGAGTCGCCGAGCTCGGCATCAACGATTTGGACTTTATCTTGGTTGTCGATATATTCGCCTTCATCGCCAGCCTGATCGAGCTCAATGGCTTTTTGCATATCAACCGAAAGAGGTGCATATTTATTAAGAATTAATTTGATGACGGTTTTTTGGGCCATGGCGTTGAAATTATCTTTCCAAACTCCGTAACCTTTTTTGTAAGTCTGAGAGTAACGCTTGGCGTGAGCATCAAGCTCCGCTTTTGTCATATAGAGCATTTTTCGGAAGCCGTTCAACAGCTCAAAGAACGCAACATAACCGATTATTGGTGCTTTCTGGCGTTCTACTTCGTTTTCAATCCACTCAAACTCAATTTCGCCTGTCAAACGGTCATTCTTCTTAATCTCGCCTTCACGAACATCAGTGCAATTAATTGTCTTGAACTGACCGGAACGTTGCGCGAGCTGAACAAAACCTTTCCAGCCGATTTGCAGTTGTGGTTCGCCTTTGTAAGCAACAATGTAAGCCTGACCGAGATTTTGGTTGAATGGTAGCTTAATTGCAGCTGACATCAAACAAACATTGTAAAGCTTGATTGGATCGCATTTCTGAAGCTCTGGGTTTGAATTCGCCAGAGAAAGAACGCTGGACATAAATTGCTGCGTTCCACTTCCGAGAACATCATTTGCCTTTTTCAAAAAGGCTTCGTTGTGGATCAACTGAGCCACTGATGTTATTTTGTTATTGTTGACTTGTATTTCGTTTGTCATAGTTTTTTCTCTCCTTTCTACAAACTAAAATCACCCAATTCATTAACGTCCTCGATTAAGAAATTCGGTTCGCGGTCTCCAAACTCCTTAATCTCTCGCAGACAGTTCGCCAATTTGACTTCACCATGCTCCAAGAACTCCGCACTTACGTGGTGGTATTGCACGCGATATGGCGCGACAGTTTCCACTACGCAGAAGTAGAAGTTCACAAGAGCAGAGCTAATCTTCTGCGAAGCTGCGCCTATCAAAGAATAGGTTGCGGCCTGCAGATCGTAATGCCTGCGCATTGACCGGTATTTCCACTCGTCAAATTGAGCGGTGGTTTTGATGTCGGTAATCACCATTGCATCGCCATTTATCAGCATTGCATCGGCCTTTCCTCTGAGCTTTACACCCTCGGCAGTTGCGAACATCTCAATCTCGTGTCTCACATTCTCGCCTTTGAGTAGTTTTTGGCTCATTGGATGGTTCTCGATATTATCGACAATCTTGGCAATAGCATCGTATTGGTCTTTGGTTACGATGGTTTTCCCAGCCTCTAACTGTTCCGCTTTCCAATCCCTCGCTTCTTTAGAGCGAAAGTCTGAATACGGAGTGACAATAAAAGCCTCGGCATCGCCTCCAAGGACGAACATGTGCGCCAACTCTCCCAAATCAATGAATTTCCCAGAAGGTCCGGGCAACATGCCGCGCTTGGCGGCCACAGCATAATCAATCCCCGAGTCGAGTATCACTTTCATTTGTGAATACGACCATTCAGGACGATTGTGGTAGCTGTCTCTTTCACTCATTCTTGATCCTTTCCATTAAAGTTTGTTAGTGCTTCCGGTTTCGCTCGGCGAAGTCTTATCTTCATGACCTTCGCTCACTTGCAACGAAACTTTTTGCGTTCTCAGAGACGACTTTACAGAAACTAAACTCGCCTCAATCAAAAGCAAAAATTCCGGAAATTTCCGGAATTCATAAAATAAGGGTTTTCACCTCAGTCATTCAATGTTATAATTTAACTATGAGCACAATTCTTGGCTTAGATATTGGCACTGAATTTGTTAAAGCGGTTCTTGCTCGACCCGGCAAAAAAGGCGACCTAGAAATTTTAGGCGTCGGTAAAGCTAAACAAGCCGACGGCAATATGCATGCTGGCGCCGTAGCGGACATTCCAGCCGTAGTCGCGACTTGTGAAGAAGCCTTAGTTGATGTCGAAGAAGAAGCTGGCGAACGTGCCAATCTCGCCGTAGTGGGTATTGCGGGGGAACTCATTAAGGGCAATACTACGACAGTTAATTATAATCGGAAAAATCCCAATAAACCTATTTCTGAAGCGGAAATGCGCGAAATCGTCAAAAAAGTTCAGCAAAAATCCGGCGAAGTTGCTAGAAAAACTGTTGCACTTGAAACCGGCAATGACAATGTCGAAGTCCGTCTAATTAATTCTGCCATTGTTTCACTTTCCATTGATGGTTATAAAATTTCTAACCCTATCGGCTTTAAAGGCTCAGACATCGTTATTCAATTTTTTACAGCTTTTGCCCCGCTTATTCATGTCGCTGCTATTGAAAAAGTTTGTGCTGAACTTAATCTCGATCTTCTAACCGTTGCAGTTGAACCTTTTGCGGTTTGTCGCGCTTGTTTAGGTGATGATCTCGAATCAAATTTTTCGAGCATTGTTATGGACATTGGTGGTGGAACAACCGATATTGCCGTAGTTGAAGATGGTGGAGTCGAGGGGACAAAAATGTTTAGCATCGGTGGCCGTAGTTTTACTCACCAAGTTGCCGAATCGCTAGGTGTGGATTTTGATACGGCTGAAAATTATAAACTCGATTTTGATTCTGGAGAACTCGATGATCGTATTAAGTCTAAAGTTGAGACTGCTCTCTCTCGAAACATTTCAGTTTGGCTTACGGGAGTTGAAGTAGCGCTCGAAGAATTTAACAATACTAGTAGTTTGCCTCGCGATGTTTTACTTTGTGGCGGTGGCGCTAGTCTTTCCCTTCTCCAAGAAACTCTTGCTGTTTCCGACTGGTATAAAAACTTGCCGTTTTCTCGTCGCCCCACTATCCATCTTCTTGATGTCGCCGAATTGCCAGATTTTATTACTAACCGCCTAAGCGCTGAGGGTATGAGTAAACTAGACCATTCTTTCGCTACGGCGTTAGGATTACTTCGTGTTGGTGTTGATACTTTAGCTGGCGCTCCCGAAGAAAATAAACTTCGCTCAAAAATTGCCAAACTACTCCAAAAATAATTAGTTTGCTAATATTTTTTATTCTAATATAGCTTTAATTCGCCTCACACCAGCTGAGGACGATTCTTCTTTTGTAATTTTGAATTTTCCTAGAACTCCCGTTTTCTCAACATGCGGACCACCACAAACTTCCCGCGAAATTGGTTTTTCAAAATCTCCAATGGTATAGACTTTTAAAATCTCCGGATATTTATCCCAGAATTCTCCGTGCGCTTTCAAAGTATTGCGCGCATAGTCTTTTTCATATTCATCGAATACTACTGGCAAATCCGCTTCAATCCATTCATTAACTTGGTCTTCTACCGCCTTTTTCTCTTCGTCGGTCATTTTATGATCAAGGTTAAAATCAAATCTCACGCGGTCAGCCGTAATATTCGAACCCTTTTGGCAGATAGTCGGATTAACTATTTTTTGTAAAGCCGCCAGTAGAAGATGACAAGCTGTATGATATTTAATAGTTTTATCACCATGGTCAACCAGCCCGCCCTTAAACATGCCCTTCGAAGCTGTTTGTGACCTTTCACGCTGTTCTTTTAAAGCCTCGTCAAATTCTTTTAGATAATTCGCCGACAACTTAATCCCCTCACGATAGCATTCCTCAACCGAAAGCTCCATCGGAAATCCATACGTATCCTGAAGTTTAAATAAATCATAACCACTCAGAACGTCATTATTCGGCCCCGAGTGGGATGACGATGACATTTTATGGAGTTCATGTAAGCCTCTATTTAAAGTCTTCCGGAACGCACTTTCCTCACGTAGCATCACCTCGAGCGCGTTCTCGCGATGCGTTAAAATTGTATCTGGTAAATCTACATAATTATCCGCCACAATCGGCACGATTTCTGACAAGAAATTATCTGAAATTCCCAAATCCAGAGCCCTTAAAATTGCCCGACGTAGTAATCTTCTCATTGCATATCCGTGCGCTTTATTCGACGGCGTTAGCCCTTGCGCCGCTAGTAAATACGCCCCTCTAATATGGTCCGCAATTACTCGCATCTCATCCGTATTATTATCATATTTCTTCCCAGAAATCTCTTCCAATCTATCAATAATTGGTTTCATTAAAGAAATTTTAAAGACATCAAACGAGCCAATCGCTGCCGCCGCAATTCTCTCTAACCCACCGCCAAAATCCACATTCTTTTTCTCTAATTCCGCAAACGTCCCATCCTCTAAGCGTCGATATTGCATAAATACTTGGTTACCAATCTCCATAAATCTCGCTCCATCCGAAGCTGGATGAGCTAATCCGTATTTTTCTATGTCTTGTTTATCTTCGCCGAAATCATAAAATACTTCCGAATCCGGTCCACATGGGTCACCAATCGGCGTCGTCTCACAACCCCCGCCTCTACTCCACCAGTTTTCATGATCGTCATAGAAGAAAATTCTCTCGCCTGGCTTTATTCCGCGCTTATCGCCTTCCTTTGCTGAACCGATTTCTGCAATTTTCGCTTCAATCCCAACTTCCTTAAAAACTCTCTGCCAAATTTCTGCTGCTTCCGTATCCTTAGGAATACCATATTTATCATTTCCAATAAAACAAGTTACATAGATTTTTTCTGGTTCTAGACCAATTTCTTTAGTCAAAAATTCAAAGAAATTGCGAATTTGTTCTTCTTTAAAATAATCTCCTAAAGACCAGTTTCCTAACATCTCAAAAACCGTCGTATGTCTCGCATCTCCCACCTCGTCAATATCTTGCATACGCATTGATGGTTGCGAATCAGCTACCCGAGTTCCCTCAGGATGCTCCTTACCCAAAAGATAAGGCAGTAACGGTTGCATTCCTGAACCAGTAAATAATGTCGTTGGATCATTTTCTAGAACTAACGGCGCCGGTTGAATAATTTTATGGCCGTTTTTTATCTGAAAATCCAAAAATTTTTGTCTAATCTCATTTGCATTCATAGGAATAATTATATCATAACCAAGGTTGACATGAAAGACAATTAGTGATAACATAAACATAAGAATTACATAAAGGAAAAAATATGGCACAAGCAAAGAAAAAAGCAGCAACGAGAACCGCTAAAAAAACTACTAGGACAGCTTCGAAAAAAGCTGGACAAGGCGGTCTCCACTATGAAAAATATCAGAGAGGTCAAAAGCCCAATATGTTCTTTGTCATCTCTATGAGTTTTCTTGCAGCGACGCTATTATTCGCGAATCTTCTGTTCATGACGGCCTAAGTTATTTTGTAAAAAATGCCCTCTTTTGAGGGTATTTTTTATGCAATAATTCCTCCGCCTGGGCAAACTTCGCCATCATATATGACCGCACTTTGTCCTGAAGCTGGTCGTTTAATTTTTTCTTTAAAAATTAATTTTTTGCCATCAAACTCGGCTGGGACTAATGGCGCCCGGTGACGCAATCGGACTAAAACAGGAAAGTTCTTATTTTTATCCGGGGCATTTCTTAGGAAAATATCTTTTAACTTTAATTCGTCGGTCCATAGATTCTCATCATTTAGATTTTTCGAAACATAAACAATATTTTTTTGTACATCTTTTTTTACAACGTAGTATGGCATTCCATCGTTTATTACTCCCTTTTCACCGTTTAAATATAATCCGTGCCTCTGGCCAATTGTGTAAAATATCGCTCCCTCATGATAACCTAATACCTTATCGCCTTCTATCTCGCGAATTTCCCCCGGTTCAGTTTCAATATACTCTTTCAAAAAATCCTTCATCCCTACTTCTCCAACAAAACACACCCCCATCGATTCTTTTTTATAGGCGTTATGCAACCCTTTTTCCTTTGCCAGCTTCTTCACTTCCGGCTTTTTCATCTCCCCAATCGGAAAAATCGTCCGAGAGAGCGCCTCCTCGCTAATCCTGTACAAAAAATACGTCTGATCCTTATTCTCATCTTTGGCCCTTGCAAGAGCTACACCGGCGGGTGACGGAGCTGGGGGGGTCCCCGCCGCGCGCAGACGTATGTCGAGCACGGTGGGGGAAGCTGCGACGGCAGGACCCGTCGGGAGTACTCTAGCATAGTGCCCCGTAGCGATAAAATCAGCTCCCGCCTTCATCGCTTTTTCATAAAACAACTTAAACTTAACCTCTTGATTGCACATAATGTCTGGATTCGGCGTATTACCTTTTTTAAACTCATCCAGCATATAATCTACAACCTTCTTTCGGTATTCTTCCTCAAAATCCCAAACCTCAAAATCAATCCCGAGTTTAACCGCGACACGCTTCGCATCCGCTAAATCCTCTGCCCATGGACATTTCATTCCTGGCAAATCTTTAGACCAATTTTTCATATAAATGCCGACAACATGATAGCCCTGCTCTTTTAATAGCAAAGCTGAAACTGAGGAGTCGACTCCTCCGCTCATCCCGACATATACAGTTTTCATTTATCATATTATAACATAAACCAGATGAAAATAAAAATGCTAATTTTTCCAAAATACTACCATAAATGTTACAATAATAATAAGCGCATTGCGCCCTGTTTAGCGTATGCGTAGAGTGTTAAAGGGAGTTTAATTGAGGAAAAGGCGTCAAATCAGCTTTGGTTTGGTCTTGGCCTTAGTGGCTCTAACAGGCGGACAACTAATTTTTGGCACGCCAGTTTTTGGTGTCACAGAAGCCTCAATATCAATCAATATTAGTTCGTCTTTAACTCTCAGTTTAATGCCTGGTGCATTTGGCGCAACCTCACAGTCAGTCAGCGTGACAACGGATAATTATACCGGTTATACGGCGCAACTCACTAATCCAACCAATTCAACAGATTTGGTTAATGTTGGCGACAACACCAAAACTATTCCAACTATTACCTTACCGCAAGGCTCAAGCTCTATTACCCAAAATCAATTTACTAATGGCTATGGCTTTAGTACTAATGGGACGAATTATGTGCCTGCTCCAACTTCTTCTTCTAGTATTTCACTAGGCAACAGAACTTCCGCCGGCTCTAGCTCGCACAGCCTTTACTTTGGCGCTTTGCCAGATATCAATACTAGTTCAGGCACTTATACCAAAAACTTTGTCATTACGGTCGTAGCTAATAATCCACAGTATTCCATTACTTATAATGCCAATGCTGGCACTGATACGGTCACTGGCATGCCGAGTAATATTTCGGTCACCCCTTCTAATACCGGCACCATTACCTTATCTAGTGATACGCCTACTCGCGCTAATTATAACTTCCTCGGTTGGGATACTAGTAGTTCCGCTACAACTCCGACCTATCCGAAGAATAATACTAATACTATTGATCTTGAGCCTACCCAAGCTAACGCAATTACCCTTTATGCGATTTGGAGTTCGGCGAGTAGAATAATTCATGACACCACGACCACAGTTTACAGTCCTTCTGCTGTGCCGGCGGGCTACACAGTGTACTTCGATAATCCTAATATTGAGGGGAACCCAATTGTGACCGCCGATGATGATGGCAACATTGTTTCATTCGAATATTCCAATACTGGCACTAATGGCATTTCCTTTGCTACTGGCCACTCTCTCAATACTGGTATTATTGCATTTAATGATACTGGTTTTACAATCCATCTTAAAGTCAAAATGAGTCCAAAAAATAATGGTGGCAAAATGCTCGTTTCAGCATTTCAACAAAACAGCGGTAGCTCAAACTATGCCGGATTTACATTCTATTGTTATAGTCAACAGTATTTCTATCTTAACGCTTCTACTTCGTCTTCGATTACCGGGACCAGCTTCGGTACACACATCAATAATAACGGTTGGCGAGTCCAGAATCAGGAGAATACTTTTACTTTAGATCTTACATATACGCCGGCACCAAACAAAAGCATTTCCGCCACCTTTACACCAGTCCGCTCTGGTTCTAGTAGTTTTAGCAGTAATGACACTAATATGATGGCTTATATCCCAGACAGTCTAGAAAATGCAACTATTATCTTGAGTGGTACTGGCGTAGATAGTTCAAAGGACTTATCAAACGCGACAATCTATGAGTTTAGCGTAACGAAACCTTAATTCTTTGATGCTCGTTTTTGACTATCTCATTGATGATTTTTGCCGCTTCATGAATTTGGTCTTCGTCATTAGTTTCACCCAACGTTAAACGTAAAGAGCCGGCGATTTGTTCATCGGTTAACCCGATCGCCTTTAATACATGCGAACGCACGCCTTTAGAAGCCGCACAAGCTGCCCCAGTTGCTACATATACCCCCTGTTCTTCAAGAAGGAACACCAATCGTTCCGCATCTATACTATTATAGCATAAAACAATAAAATTGTCAAGAGAGTGCTTTTTATTAATTAATTCGTAATCCGTTAATTCAGACAATAAAATTTTTCGGAAGTTAGCATATTTTTTTCGATTCCCGTTCAGATGTTCTTTCGCCAGTTCTACTGCCTTAGCAAACCCAATTACTCCTGGAACATTTTCGGTTCCACTCCTGAGTCCATTTTCTTGCCCGCCGCCGTAGGTTAATGGCTTTAATCTCGCCTCATGCGAAACATAAAGCGCCCCGACTCCTTTCGGGCCATAAACTTTCGCCGCGTTTAGAGTTAATAAATCAATTCCCAATCTCGCAACATTAATGTCTAATAGATTTAAAGCCTGCGACCCATCAGAATGCAATAATAACTGTGTCTTAATTCCCCGCTTCATCCGATCTAATTTTACCTCGCGAATAATTCCGGCAATCTCTGCCATCGGCTGAATCGTCCCGAGCTCGTTGTTCGCTAAACTAACCGAAATCAACTCCGTCTCGTCAGTAATTTTACTTCTTAAATCATCTAAATCGATTAATCCCGACGGTAAAACCTTAACCGCTTCCCCACCATATCGCTCCGCCACTCTTCTAACCGAATCATGCTCCGTCACAAGATATAACACAGAATTTATGTTTTGATTCGGCGCATTTCGGAGCGCGGCAGCGCGAGAATTAGCGCGCTCGCCCCGTGCCGACGGGCGCGAGCGACGCGGCGCCGAGTGAAACATAAATTCTGTTTTTACACTTGTGAACGCGAGATTATTCGCTTCAGTTGCACCGGCGGTAATGATAAGATCAGAAGCCTTAGCGCCAATCGCATGTGCAATAGTAGCCTTGGCGGTCTCATAATCATGCGCCACCTTTTTTGCCGGTAAATATGCTGCTGACGGATTAAAAAAGTCATCAGAAAAATACGACTCCATTGCTTCGAGAACCTTTGTATTAACTGGCGTTGCTGCCGCATGATCGAGATAAATCATAAAATATATTATAACATATTTTTATTCAGATTCAAAATTCGCCACAAACTTAAAAGTGTCTTCGTCCGCTGTTAAAGTTAAAATACCTTCTTTTTGGTTTAAATCATAATCATATTCATTTTCTAAATCATAAAGCCAATCTGTTTTAATTTTTAGTTTTCCGTCTTCCAGCGCCCAAATAAAATCATAATCATTCAAATGATTGTTGGTCGTTAGGGTTCCCTTACCAATTTCTGTAAATTTCCAAATAACGTTCGAACTACTAACTCCATCTATACAATTTGTTTCACTCTCTTCATCTGAAGGACTTAAACAATTAGTCTCTTCGCCTTCTAAAACCCACTCTTTCGCCGAAATTAAATATTCGCCGTCTTGTAGCCCCGGTTTACTTAACATAGTAATAACTAAAAAAACTACGCCGACAATTAGCGTAATTATGCCAACAATAAATACAATTAGAGAAATTATATCTTTCTTTTTCATAACTCTATTTTAGCAATAGAGTTTTGATTTGACAAGCTCAAGATAAGAGTGCGCGGCTCGTCTAAAATTATCAAGTTCCGCCCCCTCAATCCTCTTGTAGCTTCCTTCATTTAGCCTTTTGAAAACGCCGTTTGGTCTCACTTCATAACGAATAGTCAGTTGCTCAATATTGCCAATTTGGTTAGACCAGCTTTCATGCCAAATCCACACGTTATTTTTATGTTTAAAGAATTCTCTCTGATGACCAACTGGAATCGGGCCAAATAAAGTTCGCCCTAGTTCCGATTCCGCATTAATTAAATCATCATAATCCAAACGATTTGAATACTCTGGATTCTTCAAGAAAGTGTCTTTTATAACCGCCAGTGGATTAGCTACAAATTCCTTAAACGACATTGATCTATCTCCTGAGAAATTTGGCTGAGTTCTTGGTAAATACCCGAAAAATCGTTATTTGGGTTGAAATCAGAAATCTCTTCTTCCGAAAAAGAAGGTATATTAAAAGTTGAATAATCTTTTTGCGTTTCTTGTGGTTTCATCTTCAACCTCGCTAAACTCTATTGCCATTTTTTCGCTTAACCATTTGGCTATATCGTAAATATAACCCGGTTCATTAATTATACCACGAAATGGCTTTGGAGTCAAGAACGGGGCATCTGTTTCGAGCAAAATTCGCTCTAGCGGAGGCAAAGGTAAGGTCGTATAAGTCGCCAGACCATTAACTCCTACGTAAAAATCCGTTTGTTCCAAAATTCGTTTCAAATTCTTTTTGTTGTCCGAAAAACTATGCACCACTCCCCGAACTTTCGGAAAGTTTTCAATCACTGCAAAAAAATCTGGAAAAGCTTCACGTATATGGAAGGACACCGGCAAATCATTATCTACCGCTAATTGCAACATTTTCTCGAACAACCGAATCTGCGCTTCTCGGTCATACCCATTATAATGATAGTCTAACCCTACCTCTCCGATAGCAATCGGGTGAATATCCGAAAAAGTAGGTTCAGTTGCTCGCCCAACTTCTTCTGGATGTATGCCATAGGCCCAATAAACATTTTCATGCTGAGCCGCAAAATCACGCGCCACCAACGAATCCTCATGCGAGGTTCCAATGCAAACAATTTTCTTTATACCCTTCTCATGTGCCCTTTTTATCATTATTTCAGCCTGCTCGGCAGTAAAAAATTCTCGGTCATGTAAGTGGCAGTGTGAATCAATTAAATAATTCATACGGCATATTATAACATATTACTCGTCATCATATGGCACCATATCTTCTATCACTCGGTTTTCCACGAGATAATCTTTAAACATTTGTAAGGTAATGCCGTATCTTTGGAGATAAGCTGCTTCGCCAAGGCGGAGATCGTTAAACATCCTCAGCGGTATGCCGATATCGGCAAAATCTGCATAAGTGTATAGATTATTCGGGTCGGCAATAAATTCGGCGCGAGTAGACGGCCAAGTAATATTATCATCAAAGCCGTAGAAGTTCGAAGTAATGACGTAGCCGTTAGTGGTTAGGAATTCATCTGAAATAATATTATAATACATACTCGATGTGACGTAGTAAACATTAACCTCTTGCTCTACACGTTCGATATTTGTGACTGTGACTGGAGTTAGTTGATCATCAATAACTTTATAAACTCTACTACCAACCCCAAATCTACTGAAATCGTCTACCGAAACAAACTCATTCGTATCAACATCGAATATTCCGTGCCAGCTAGTCGTTCCTAGTGTAGACCCATCGCTAAATGTTGTGAGTTGATAGCTAGGCAATGCTTTAGTTTTCTCGATTCTAGCCGGGTGGACATAGCCAACAGTTCCAGTTTCGTGATTCCAAACTACTAGCAAATCACTATAAGTAATATCTTCAATTGGCTTAGTTGCTCTTCTACCGTTTTCGTCTAGAACAGCTATCATAGTGCCTTCAATCAAACAACCATTGCTTGGACAAGTCGCCGTAATTTCGATAGGACCATTAATGCCACTATTAATTGTTATCGTGCCAGAATTATATGTAAAGTTCGTAGTAGTTACCCCATTAATTTTAACTGTAACATCGTTCTTACTCGATGGAGTAGTATAATCGCTACTACTCGGAGTAATGGTTCCCGTCCAAGTTCCGCCCGCTCGAGCAGCGGTATTACCCGTATTAGTCAATCTACCATTGTTAATAGAACCAGTAACCGAGTAAGCCCAACTCAGTGATTGATTACCGGTGCTCGAAGCTGCACCTGGGCTGGTAGTCGCACCAGTTATTTCGGATTGTGAAGCAGTATTACCCTCATCATCAAAACCTACCACAACAAATTTATAAGTTCCATCCGACAAACCGGTAAAGGTATATGTATTGGTTAAGCCATTTACCGAAATCATATTGTCGCAGGTATTCGTACATACATAGATTCCGTAGCTTGCCACACCGACATTATCCGTCCCGGACCAAGTCAAAGTTGCCTCGCCGTCTACTGCATTATTTCTCGTAATAGTTACACCACTAATTACTGGCGCTTGGTTATCGACATAAGTCGGGTCTCTATCTACTGTAATATTAACCTCTCCGGCATTAGTATAGGTACCATCATAGTCAATCGTAATGCCGGCGGTGGTAGTTTCTGAAGCGAAGGCGGCTCCACTAGCTTTTTTCATGTAGAAAGTGTAAGTATTTGTAGTGTTTGCAGCGATAGTTTGGGCGCCTAGCGCATTGCCACTAGAGTCAACAATTTCGAAATCAGAATTTAGTGAATTAATAATGAAAGTTTTAGACTCGTCAAAAGTGCTCTCGACTTCAACTTGGAATGAGGTCAAGGTATGATTACCGGAGAGATCGCCAGAGTTGCTACCGTAGATGCTGCCAATTAGATATGGCGTCGCTTGGCTAACCGGGTCTATTTCGATACCGCCCTCCGTGCCGTGCTCACCCGAAACATAATCTGCGCTGAGAATAATATTAAATGATACCGATGAATTTGCCGGAATTGTGTCACCAGGTGAGATGCCACTTAGCGTATAGGTAATATCGCGTACTTCGGTTTGAGAAATTCTGATAGTTAAGTTTGAAGCAGGCGGCGTAAAGGCATAATCGTCATCAGTAGAATTTGTCACAGTTATGCGGTAAGTTGCTTCTAGGGTGGTGGTATTATCTTGACCGCCAAGGAAAGTAAGATCAAAGTCGATATTGCCGGAGTTATCTACGGATGGACTTGGCGTGCCACTGACGTTGATACCATTGACATATTGCACACCAGTGATTCTGACGTCGCCGGTTTCAATCCATTCAAAACCATTGTTGATAGTGTAGGTTAATCCTAGTGAATTAATAGTGACTACTACGTTATTTACTCCTGGGTGGTGCTTTGGTGTGGTGCAAGTAATCACAAGGACACCGCTACTAACACTACCAGTTGGCGAGACACAAGCACCATCACCAATCATAACATTTAAATCTGAAGGCACAAAGTCCGCCATCAGTGAAGTCGTAATAGTAACGCTAGTTCCACCAGCTTTCGGTCCAGAAGTTGGGCTGATGGTAGCCTCGCCACCAACCACGTTTGACGCTTCAGATATAATATGGTATTGAATATTCGTTCGATATGTGCCAGGATTAGTCAAAACATCCGTGCCGAGCCGCATACCATAATAAATGTCAAGGCTGTCGTTCGTGGCAGTTCCAGTTTTATTGCGAATTAATGTGTAATTTGGATTAACTTTAACTCCAGCGTATGTGTTACTTGAAGATGGCGTTCCAGAAGTATAGGTACTGCTCCAATTATTAGTTGGAAGGCCAGTAGTAGTACTAGGGATACCAAATCCCCACGTGTTAGTAGTGAGAGTGTTCGCAGTGCTTGGGGTAGCATTAATTGGCGCAATAGAGGGGCTAGAAGAAGTTCCACCGGATAATAATAGCACCCCAGCCGACGCCTCTGACGTAGGGACGTCCAAGAACACTTTATATCCAGACGGCGAATTTGTATTAACAACGAGCGTCCGCATCGTGCTAAGATATTTGTCTTCATTCCATGTAACCGGCGTGTAGCTAATGGCTTGGTTTTGGTTTTGTAAAGTCGCAGTAAGTGTGTAATAACTGGGGTCGATGGTAGCAAAAACCGAGCCATCTAGCTTAATTATTGCAAGCAAAAACACGGTCATCGCTAAGCAAATTTTTCGCTTCAAAATGACTTTAGGGCTCCCCACAACTCTCCAATATAAACAATTCACCCTATTTTAAGTATAACAATTATAGGGTATTTTAACAAGGAACTTTTTTAAAAAAAAGTCATTATTTAACAGAGGAGATTGTGGAAAAACTAATTTCGATTTTCTCGTTTTCTTTTAATTGGGTCAAGTTGGCGTTTTCTTAATCTTAAAGATTTCGGCGTTACCTCCAGAAGCTCGTCATCCAGTAAGAAATCCAGACACTGTTCCAAGGACAACTGTGTATAGGGCGTTAGTTGAATTGCTCCATCCGAAGCATGAGTCCGCATATTAGTTAATTGCTTCTCGCGACAGATATTAATATCAAGATCGTCTTTTTTATTCGATAAACCGACAATCATTCCTTGATAAACTGCTACTCCTGGCGGGATAAATAGAATTCCTCGTGCTTGAGCTGAATCTAGGGCATAAGCCGTCGAAACGCCATCCTCAAACGAGACTAGCGCTCCATTCCTCTCTGGACGGTATTTACCCTCAGTAGGACGATATCCACTCGGAATGCTCGACATGATTACCGTTCCTCTCGTCGCCGTCAATAAATTATTTCGTAAACCAATCAGAGCCGCAGTAGATATTTCATAGACAATTCTTACTGAGCCGGTCGTCGTAGTTTCTTGTGACTTTAGTTCCGCCTTTCTTATACCTAGCTCTTGACTGACAGCGCCCATAAATTCCGGAGGAATTTCGATAGTGAGTTCCTCAATCGGTTCACATTTTTTTCCGTCAATTTCTCTATAAACGACCTCCGGTCGTCCCGCCTCCAATTCATAGCCCTCCCGTCGCATTGTTTCAATTAAAACTGATAAATGTAGTTCACCACGCCCCGAAACCTTATAACCTAAGCCATCCGGATGGATTTTTAAGGCAATATTTGTTTCGAGTTCCTTTTCCAATCTTTCCGCAATTTGTCGTGAAGTCGTAAATTCGCCTTCACGGCCTTTTAAAGGCGAAGTATTTGGGCCAATATAAATTGACAACGTCGGCGCTTCTAGTTCAATGGTCGGTAAAGCCTCCGGATTTTCACCAGTCGCAATCGTATCGCCGATATTCGCTTCGGTAACCCCAGTAATTGCCACAATATCTCCCGCAATCGCCTCGGCAACTTCTTCTTTCCCGAGACCTCGATAGGAGAACAATTGATCGATTTTGCCAGAACGAATGGAAATATCCTCTGAGGACCGTAGGCTTGGGCGAGCGCCCTTGAGCGTGTCCGAAGAGGATTTTACATTCGTCCTTTGCAAAACTTTAACACTTTGTCCTTTCTTTAGCTTTCCACGAAAGATTTTGCCGATGCAATATTTGCCGAGATAATTATCTCCTGCGAGTGCTGCGACCAATAGTTGTGCTGATTCGGAATCCGAATCTACATCCGGCGCTGGGATATCATTGATAATCGATTCGAATATTACATGCAAGTCATTGTCTAAGTCAGTAGTTCTACCGGCGCGACCTTCACGCGCAATGGCATAGTATACCGGATAGAATAATTGCGATTCATCCGTTGCTAGTTCAAGGAATAAGCTTTCCACTTCGCTTAAAACCTCTTTAATTCGAGCCGCCGGCTTATCAATTTTATTAATAATTACCACCGGCTTCAAATTTAATTCCAAAGCCTTCTTTAAGACAAATTTCGTTTGTGGCATCGGGCCTTCTTGCGCATCAACTATTAGTAGCACCCCATCAGCCATATTGAGAGTTCGCTCTACTTCGCCCGAAAAATCTGCGTGTCCCGGCGTATCAATAATATTAATCTTATAGCCATCATAATATACGCAAGTTTGTTTTGCTGTAATTGTGATTCCACGTTCATGTTCCTGATCCATCGAATCCATAATTAACGTTTGTTGCATTTCCGCCTGATTATCGCGAAAAGTATGCGACTGTTTTAAAAGACCATCGACTAGCGTCGTTTTCCCGTGATCAACATGGGCAATAATTGCCACATTCCGAATTTTGTCTTTATTTAAAGTCATAAGTGTAATTCTAGCACATTTTCGTGCAAAAGTCTAGAGGTAAACCTTGACAAAATCGTTAACCTGTGATATAATCAAAAGATATGGCTAATCGAAATAAACATTTAAATCCGAATCAGATCTACGAACCTCGACGCTGTTGGGTTGGTGATACCCATAAAATTATTTATGATACAAAAGATGAAGCTGAACTTGCCGCTAAGGTGGCTGAGCACGATCACCATATTAACGGTCTAACTGTTTATAAGTGTGAATATGGTGACCATTGGCATCTCAGCTCAAAATAGCCTACTGCCTACCAGTATTCGGGGCTTTCGGCGGGATAACATTTAAACTTAAACCTATATTGATACTTTCTCCTCTCACGTCTTCATTCATCGGCGCTAGAGTTATAATATTTTCTCTAGAACTATCTAAACCGCCAATTGTAATTTCTTCCCCAATTGTCCAACCTAAAATCGCGTCATTCAATATTACTAAAGTTTTTAATCCATTAGTTTTAAAGCTGACTCTTACTTCAGTTTCAGAAATATTTTCCACCTCTCGAATTTCTAAAACCGGTCTCTCGCTTAGTTCATTATCCTCTTCAACTCGCGGCAATGAATCATATCTCTCCATAATGTAATCAGTTAGTAGACTTAGCTCGTCGAAATTCGTCACCACTTTCCCGTCCGTTTCGGCCGCCAGCTCTTCATAATCATCACCATATCTAGCATTGGTTATGATGTAAAAATTTACTGGGTCAATACGTTTACTCAGCGCCACTACCTCATCAAAAGTTGCTCCATCGCGGTCTGGTGACAAGAAATTAGCGTCAGTTAAAACCACTAATGATTTAGTTGAGCCATATTTCCACTCAAGGTCTGTCATTACATGTAGGGATGCTGATAATAACGACTCCGGCGTATCGCTACCATTATTAGCTTTTATTTTTTCTAGTTCCGTCTGAAAAACCTCCAGAGTGCAAGTTGTAAAATCACAATGTTTAACTGGTTCATAAGGGTCGCCAAGATCACGATAATCATAAAGCGCCACTCTACCACCAGAATTTAAGGTTTCTTGCGCCAATCTTAACGCCTCGGCTTTATACTGATTAATCATACTAGACATTGAACCAGTAGAATCGATTAATATCGCCGTATCATGTGGCGAGGAAAGTTTATTCTCAATATTAAAAGCCTTAGTAATTTTATCAAAAATTACCCTCGCGGCGTCTTCATACAAATTGTCCGCGATATAGGAAACATGATCGCTCGCGCTAAATCTTGAACTACAGAAAATATCGCGTTTATTACACCAAGTCCCCACCTTTCCAGCCAGAGCCGCTGGCTCATATGGGATATAACTACCCAGTAAACCTTTATAAGCCTGACAATCCGGCACATACATGCGGTAATCCGATAAATTCTCGCCTCGACAAGCCGCTGGTATAATTCCCTCACCTTCCGGTAAATAAATTTTTGGGTCACCAAAAGTTGCCGCGTAAATAATGCGATCCGCATTTAAGCTTCCGAGCGCTTTCGAAACCACTATCGCGCCCTGTGAATAACCGCCAATCACATATTTTGTATTTGGGCAGCTAGAACGATTAACCATTGTCGTCAAATTCTCAACTCCTTTATCAACGCTTTCGCCAAATTCATAGGCTTCACCCGCTCCTACGTAAGCTCCTAACGTCACTCCCAAATGTTTAAAACCAATCGCAATCGCTGGATAGTCTAAATCAATAAACTCATAATTTAGATCGATAGTTTTTAATTTATTTTCGATTTTCGTTTTATATTCTTGGTAGTTATCATCAACCCATCTTATTCCGCCCGAACCCCGCGCAAAGACAATCCTTACGTCTGGACAACTTTCCGCTTCCGCTTTTAATCTTGGCACACTCGCACTAAATATTAAAGCTAGTATTAAAAATAAATACCAGTATTTTATAGTTGATTTTTGCCCATCCTGATTTCTAGTTGGGATTTTACCTCGCATTTTTCTCCTTATTTTAGTATTGCGAGGATTATAATCACAACTCGAAAAAAAATTCAACCCCTGTAAATCACTTGCGCTTTATTTTGTCGTTGAGAAAAATCTCAAATGAATTTATAATACTAAATATGAGTAACCAAAAAGCATGGGATGAGTATTTTATGAATATTGCTGAGGCAGTCGCAGCAAAATCTAAAGATCCCTCAAGCAAAATGGGCTGCGTGATTGTCGATCAAAATAAGCGTGTCGTTTCGCTCGGCTATAACGGCTTAATCCAAGGTGCCGACGAAGCAAAAATGACTTTAAGCGAACGCCCGATGAAATATTATTTTGTCATTCATTCCGAAATGAATGCCTTGATTTTTGCTCACCAAAATTTAGAAGGTTGCACACTTTATAATCGCGTGGCAACCTGCGAAAATTGTTTGAAACATTGTCTCCAGGCCGGCATCAGGCGTTTTGTTTATAAAGAATTACGCGTCCATTCCCACTCTTCTGACCCCAAGAAGTCCATGACTAATATCGAAACTGACGAAGCTGTCGTTCGCCTTTTAACTTCCATGCCCAACGTCGAAACCCTCAATCTTTCCAACGGTAAAACTTACGTTGAAGACATCTTAGATTCTTACGAAAAAGACTCTGAAGAATACAAAC
>JAZSMA010000031.1:0-5534 GCA_045535655.1 Candidatus Nanosyncoccus sp. | reverse complement strand
TGTTGCTTATACCCCAAGAGGCTACTATTACCTTATCTTCAAGAAAGGTCATTAAAACTGATCGTAATTCTTTATTTAATATCATAAGCAAAACTATATCTAATAATATTTGAGTGCAAATATATTAAATATAATAATTATAGCAAATTATTTTCATAAATAAAATATATTTTGGTCGTCAAATTATTATAATCAACAATTTATATATATCTTAGTTGACTCAAATCAGTTAAATATGGAATTAAGACTAAAAGAAATATTAGCTCAAAGGCATATTACTTTAAAGGATTTTGCTATATCTTCTGGTATTAGCCAGTCTAATCTTAGCAATTATCTAAACGGTAATATATCACCAACATTGGATACCTTGAATAGGATAGCTGACAATTTAGGAATAGATATAACGGAACTATTCAAAGAGAAGGACGGCATCGAATTATACGCCAGGCATAATGGTATATTATATCCTATTACAAAGGATGATATTATAGGTATTATAACAAACAAAAAAAAGTAATTATGGATTTATCTTTACTTCAAAGCCTTCTTAAAGCGCACGATATTAAAGTATATGAATTACTAGATAATACTAAAGCTAGTGAAAAATATGTAAGAACCATTTTTATCCAAAAGAATGGATTTAAGTGGGATACCGTTGTACCATATTATTCTCGATGGTCTGCTTTGTTTTTAGAAAAAGAAGAAGATGTGGCTAGTCATTTAATAAGTTTAAAGCCATATTTTACAAAAGAAAATATGGAACAATGGAAAAAAACAGAATGGGATAAATGGGACAAAAATCGTGGTAATGTTACTAAATGGATTTTTAAAGAACTTTTATCCTTTAAGGGAGTACATATATTCCCTCTTCCTGATGGTACTTTCAGTGATAATCCGGCAAAGCGAATCCAAGAAATTAAAAATGCTGGATATACGGTTGCATCAGTACCAAGTCTTTCTAATAAGAAGAAAACAGATAGAGTATTGCTTCCTATACCTTTGAATAATGAATTAGGTTACGAAGTATTTACTACACAGTTTAAGAATCGTGTTATTCGTTTGCTGAATGGTATTAATGCTTATGAAGCTAAAGCAACTTCAATAAGCAGTTTAATTCCAGACCATAAATTCTCTGAAGTTAGATGGGATGATGCTACTAAAGGTGAAAATCCTATGACTATGAGTGATGATGAAATTATTTCAAAATTCCAGTTATTAGACAATCAGAGGAACCAACAAAAAAGAGAAGTTTGTAGAAAATGTTTTCAAGAGGGAATAAGAGGTACTATCTATGGTATTAATTATTTCTATAAAGGTTCTGAAGAATGGGATTCTTCAATACCAAGTGTAGGTAAATCCGCTGAAAAAGGATGTGAAGGATGTCCATGGTATGACATTGAGGAGTGGAGAAGAAGATTAAATAAAGAACTTAAGAAATAATGACTATAAAAACTTTTGGCAGTGTATGTTCTGGAATAGAAGCTGCTAGTTATGTATTAAAACCGCAAGGTATAAAACCTCTATGGCTATCGGAAATTGAGGAATTTCCTTGCAATTTCCTTGCATCAAATTATTCTGAATCTCCGAATTTAGGAGATATGAATGATATACCTCAATTAATTAAAGACGGTAAAATCGAGATACCAGATTTATTATGCGGTGGTACACCGTGCCAAGCTTTTTCATTAGCAGGATGGCGTGAAGGTATAAATGATTATAGAGGGCAACTAACTTTAAAATTCTTTGATATTCTAAATCGAATGGATGAAGTAAGATTATCAAAAGGATTAGATAGAGCTGTATGTTTATGGGAAAATGTAGAAGGTGTGCTGACAGATGATGATAATGCTTTTGGATGTTTTCTAGCTGGTTTGGCTGGATTAGACGAACCAATCATGTCACCACTTGAAATAAGATACAAGAATAAAAAAGTAGACGGTAAAACCGTAAAGAAAGAAATGCCACCCAAATGGGAAGGTGCAGGTATTTTATATGGTAAAGATAGAAATATAGCGTGGAGAGTCTTAGATGCTAAATATTTTGGATTACCTCAACAAAGAAAACGCATATATGTAATTGCTGGTGGTAAGAATTTTCATCCAGAAAATGTACTATTTGAAAATGGACATAAGTTTGTTGATCCTTTTAAAAACATTTCAAAGCCAACAATTGAAGAACCTACTTTGTTTGATATGTTTAATGATGAAAATGAATGTAAAATTGATACTTCATTAACTAGAAATATAAATGGTCACGATATAGAAATATTTAGAACTTACACCGATTGTTTATATGCTGCTTATGGCACAAAATGGAATGGTAATGCAGCTGCATTAAATGGTTCTCTATTTGTTTCTCAAAATGGTAGATTAAGAAGATTAACACCTATTGAATGTGAGCGTATTATGGGATTCCCAGATAACTATACTCTACTTCCTAAGTGTAGAGTTACCCAACGCTATAAAGCTACTGGTAATTCGTGGGCTACTAATGTAGTGAAATGGATTACTTCCAGATTGTGTAATTATGATTCTTTGGAAAAGGTTTTACTACCAAAATCACCAAGCGTAACAAATGATAATTATACACTATATTCGATGAAGGAGTTTGTTTCTATAGGTAACAAAAAGTATATTAATGCTACAGATATGCCGTATAATATAGAAACTGCTAATATGCTCGACTTTATCGATACAAATCCTGATGAGAAGTTTTATATATCTCCTGCAGGGTGTGATGGTATATTAAGACGAAAAAATGAATATAATAATGGGATGAATAAAAGACTAGAAATAGTGCTAAAAAATTGTTCATCTAAATATAAATCATAATAGCTATGATTAGTAGAGAAGTCACATACAAAGAATCACAGTTTAGGCAATTCCTACTTTTAAGGAATCCTTCTGTAAAATTTGTAGAAAAGTACATCAAATATCTAGGTCATAGTATCGTTAAAGATGCTATTATGGAAATTGCATCCGTTAATAGCATCTTTGAAGTTACAGAAATGTCGAAACTATATTTAATCTATGGTAAAGTAAAAGCAGATTCCAATAATATCAGACTACATAATGTCTATTCTGGTGTTATAAGTGCTTATATTAAATTTCTTAATGGTCAATATTTAAGAAAAAAGGTGAAATCTTAAGATTTTGAAAGATGAAACTAGCTATGAGAAACTATTACTAAAGAACAACATTCTATTTTTTATAATGGCAAATTTGGGGATATGTCAACAAGTATATAGTTCCCTTTTTTCTTTTCCGACTGCAAAGTTAGTTCGATATGTCCGAGGATGATCAAGAACCGCCAAGGCTATTTCGAAGAAATCTTCCTTTCCTGGTAAAAGCCAGGAAAGAGTATTTCCCCGAAATTTCTTGAACACCCTCTGCCAATCGCCCTAGTATTTAGCTGTCGAAAGAGAAAAAAAATAATGGGGAGCTATGCAGATGAGAACCCCAAGTATTAACCACTTAAAACCATAGCCATTATGATTAAGAACATTACAGGAAAAGACCTTTTCGATATGGTCAACGAATCCAATCAGTACGAAGTAAGAAGAAGCATCAGCGGATATTACAGACTGTTTAAGGATGATGAATTGATTCACGACGACCCGGCTTGTGAAGATGTCTATAACATTGAGAGTGCCTATAACTTCTTTGCTGATTTCATAGTACATCATCAATGAAGTACTCTGTCACATATCAAGTATGGTACCACCACGAAGGAAAATCGATTCTCCTTCGTGAAACCTCTTTCTACTCCGTTGCCCGGATGACAATCGACTTCTATCTAGGCTCCGGTACCAGAGAAATCCGAAAAATCACTAACTTTGCAACGAAACCAAAAACAATATCGAGCAATGAAAAAACGTCACCTCATCACAATGGCCATCATAGCCACATCGATAGGCTGTCAGAAAGCCGAGCTTATTTCTGATCGGGACGAAGACACACGAGCTTCCGAACCCCAAGACACTACCAACGTCGATATCAACACCGAAACCGAAGATTGGGAAGGAGCTATCAACGTAGACTTCACCATCACCGGAACACCTACCAATTAGGACCACAACCACACCCGACCGCCCGGGCGGACAAGCCGCCCTCGCTACGTCCTGCAGCCCATCCCGTGCCGTGCCGGCAGTCCGTAGGCACTACATTCGTCACAGCCTACCGTAAGCCAGTCTTCGCCCGGGCAAAGCACCGACCTCAGCCTTGGCCAACGGTGGGCTGTTCCTCCTTCCGTTACCTCCGTCCAGCCTGCACCGCACTACCTTACTACCATTTCACAACCTTACCAGTTAAGCTTACTACCTCATCGCAAACCTTACTACTCAACATCCCGTGCCATGGTGCCAGTTCGTCGGCATTACGTCAGTCGCTCTCCTTTCCGTCACAGCCTACGCCAACGCTACGCTATTGGCGTGGGCAGTTCCGTACAGGGCCGCTTCTTCCTTCATTTCTCCCACACTGCCACCACCGCACTAACGTACTACCAATTCAATACCTCCGCAGTTTATCACCATCACCGGAACACCCAGCGAGTAAGACCAGGCACACACCCGACCGCTCGGGCGGACAAGCCGCCCTCGCTACGTCCTACAGCCCATCCCGTGCCGTGCTGTCAGTCCGTAGGCACTACGTTCCTCATCCGCCCGGTTCCTCACAGCCTACGCCAACGCTACGCTACTGGCGTGGGCTGTGCCTCTCTGGGCGGTTCGTCTCTCCGTTACCTTCGTCCAGTCAGCACCGCACTCAGCTTCTATTATATCGCAAGCCTACTTTTCAAGGTTCTGCCACGTCCCATCGTCCTACTGCCCATCACCAGCCCCAGCCTAAGCAGGGCACCAAGTCATTATGTATTCACCATGTGCCCTGCATGGCAGCGGCTTCCGCTACTACCATTTCACCAGCCAATCAGCAAACCGCCATCCCATCCGGCATCACACATACTCACCAGCGTTCTACCATTTAGTCCCAAGCTCCTGCAGCTGTGAAAGCTCCGGGTAAAAGCGGTGCTCGTCTCCGCCATGGGGCTTGTACCGTCCGCACAGCTGCAAGGGTGCTTCGCATCCGAACCAAAAAAAATCCTGAGCGGCTACGCCGTGCGGTTTTTTTGGTTCGGCAAACCCTTGCATCAGTGCAGCCGCAGCCCCATTCTGTCGCTCGCTTCCGCGCCCCCGCCCTTTTCGGGGCGGAGCATAGGTAGTCGGGGGCGCTCCCTTCATTGTCACTCTGCGCCCGGGGGCGGTGGGGTGCCGCCCCGTCACCCCCCACTACCGCCCCCACCGCGCGCAGTCTTGCTTCGGCTTCGTGCGCCTCGCGCTATACCATTCGGACGTTACCCCATCCGGATGTTATCAATGAATAGTCCGCCTCTGCCTTTCCCCGTCCTTGTGCCTTTACGCTCGCTTCGCTCACTCTACCCGGGCTTCGCCCGGTCCGACACGAACGCGGCTTCGCCGCTCCGTGCCCGACCATATCGCAACCCTAACTATAAAGTCGGATCGTAGCCATGTCGTTCTGTGA
>JAZSMA010000047.1:0-7972 GCA_045535655.1 Candidatus Nanosyncoccus sp. | reverse complement strand
ATTATTATATAATATATATATGAAATATAAAGTCACAGTCAAACCCGGCAGCTCTAGGGAAGAAATCCTCAAAACCGCCCCAGACGAGCTAACCGTCTATCTTCGCGCCAAACCTCACGACGGTGCGGCTAACGACGCCCTGATTAAACTTCTTTCAAATTATTTCAAAATTCCTAAGACCACTCTAAAAATCTCTCGCGGCTCCCACTCCCGCACCAAACTCATCGAATTTTAATCTTCCTTACTCTTCATCGTTGGGAACGGCACCGCTTCCCGACCCGGCACCCCTTCGAGTAGCCAGAAATTACGTTCTGAATTACCCCATCCACAGGCTGGCGGCATTCCGTATTCAAGCATCTCCACAAAATCCATATCCATCATCTGTGCTTCTTCGTCTCCTGCGTCGCGTGCTGCCTGTTGTTCCGTAAATCTCTCTAACTGATCCAAAGGATCATTTAATTCTGAAAAACCATTACCCATTTCAGTCCCCGCAATCACTGGGTGGAATCTTTCGGTTACCATCGGATTTTCTGGCGATTTCTTTGCCAGTGGCGACAAAGACAAGGGCTCTTCTATCAGCCAATACGGTCCCGCCGAGGTCTTTCGAATCAATTTCCAAACGTGGTCGATTAAATGCGGCGTTGTCATATCAAAGTTCGACTCCACCCCATTTTCCTTCAAAAGCTTAATTAATTGCTCTCGGTCTGGGTTGAAAACATCCACATCAAATTTCTCGCGCAGTAAATCTGTATACTTATAACGCGGCCACTCACAATCTAAATCAATCTTAAATCCATTTACGTTGAACTTTAAAGTTCCCCAAGTTTCCTTAGCCACATATTTAATCATTTCCTCGTAAAGTTTCATGCCATCTTCGTAATCTTCATAAGCTGCATAAGCCTCAAACGCAATATGCTCTGGCAAATGTTCGTCGTCCACTCCTTCGTTTCTAAATCTCGCCCCAATATCATAAACCTTCTCAAAACCGCCTCCAAGCAAACGCTTTAAAGGCAATTCGTGCGAAATTCTTAGATAAAAATCCTCATCTAACGCATTCATATGCGTCACAAACGGCGTTGCATCCGCTCCACCAGTCGTATGCTCTAAGACCGGGATGTTAATTTCAATAAACCCATGCGCATTCATAAAATCACGCGTCGCCTGCCAGAATTTCGACCGCCTAACTAGTCTTTCTCGCACTTCCGGGTTTACATTCATATCGACATAACGTCGGCGGTAACGCTCTTCCTTATTTTCGAATTTTTCTGGTAATGGTCGAAGCGACTTCGTTAATAATCGGACAAAATCCGTAAAAACCGAAATTTCTCCAGTCTGAGTTTTATCAACTGTGCCTTTTGCCTCAATAAAATCACCAGTATCAAGCAATTTAATATCTTTCGCGCCAAATAGACCCTCTTTTTTCTCGTCCGAAGTCCTCATAAAAATCTGCACATCGCCTGTATAATCTCTCAGTTTAATAAATACTAGTTTCCCAAACGATCGAATAGCGACGATTCGTCCGACGACAATGACTTCCTGACCTTTTTTCTCTTCAAAATGGTCAATTACGTCAATAATTTTTGTATTGCGGTTCGACTTCGCCGGATACGGATCAATTCCCCGCGCTCGAATCTCTTCTAGCTTGCGAAGCCTTTCATTTCTATAATCTTCAAGTAACATGAAATTATTATAACATAAAATCAAGAATTAACCTAATTTTAAAAAAGCCGGGCTTTACCCAGCTTTTTTAGGTTATTTCGACAACATAATAATCGTATAACCTCTATTAAATAGTTTTTGGAGTAATGGATGGTTCGGAAAAACTGTCAGCGGTCTGCAAACAATTGACCACAAATTTCCTTGGTAATTCGGTTCAAAGCCCCGCACCTTTAGAGCAATACGAAACAGCCAGTCCGGTAGCCTCCAGTTATGCTTATGCCCCGAAATCACCAAATCAAAACACTTTTCCAATTCTTTCCTGTAATGCTCATCTCGCATTGCGTCGTTTGCATGCACGAGTAAAATATTCGTCTTTTCCTCGTCTTCTTCCGACGTCAACAAATCGTAGAGTATTATCGCTTCATCCATGTGGGGCACTCCGAAAAATCTCACGTTTCCGTCTTCGAACAGCACGCCTCTTAGAAGATGCACATTTTCCATCCCATCAATCATCCGAATCAAAGGTTCCGGCTCAAACGCATGCGGCTTTTTTGCCCATTTTGTGTCACATTCCCCTAGGACCATTACTACTGGAGCTACTTTCGAGATTTCTTTCAAAAACCACTCCAAAATCTCGTAATTTTTCTCATCTTCAAGGTAATCGTTGTTGTCAATTAAGTCGCCCGCGATTAAAATATAATCGCAAAAATTAGATTCGACTTCTAAAATAATTGAAAACAACGTTCCAATACTTACATTTTTATTAAAATGTAAATCTGAGAGCACTAAGAGCTTTACTCGATTATCCGATTTTACCCAATAAAAACTATCGCCTAAAGTTCGACCCACTACTAACCCCTCCTCTCTAGTGGATTTTTTATATTATACTATATAATGCCTTTAAGCGCAACTTTTTATTATTTTATCTCTTTAATTTTCACGGTTCGCCCGTTAAACTCAAAACTCTCTCCAGCTTTTCGCCCGAGCAAAGTCTTCCCAATCGGCGATTCATTCGAGATTTTTCCTTCTAAAGGATTCGCTTCAGTCGGACCAACCAAGGTATATTCAACTTCATTTCCACCCATGTCTAGCTTAACTGTCGCTCCAAGATCGGCTTTATCTTTTTTTCCGCCCCGAATTAACTTCGCATTTTTCAAAATTTCTTGAATTTCTAAAATCCGACTTTCGGCCATTTTTTGTTCATTTCTAGCCGAACTATACTCTTCATTTTCTGACAAATCACCAAAAGATCTTGCCGTCGCAATTTTCTCCGCAATCGCTGGCCTACCCTTAATCAACTCCTTCAATTCTTCTTCTAATTCTTTTTTGCCTTCTGCGGTCAAACTAATACTTTTCTTTATCATAACCAAAACTCCAGTTTAAGCTTAGTATAGTTTACCTGAAAAAATGTTAGGCGTCAACCCTTTTTTAGAAAGATTTTTTTAATTCCGCTAAAGGCACCATTTTACTCTTTCCGGTCATCCGATTTGTCACTTCCGCCGCTTTCTTTGCCAAGGTTTTATCCGAAATTACAACGCGGTAAGGAATTCCAATTAACTCTGCATCCGCAAATTTTTCACCCGGTCGGCAGTCTCGGTCGTCAAACAAAATTTCCTCTTCATGTCCCTTGTATAATTTTTCCGCTTCCTTAGTGCCTTTTTCATCAATTCCCACTAAATAATACTTAAATGGCGCAACTGCTTCCGGCCACACTAAACCTTTTTCATCCGCAAACTTTTCCGCAATTACTCCCATTACTCTCGAAACACCAATTCCATAGCAACCCATATAAACCACATTTTGTTTATTGTTTTCGTCAATAAACTTTAATCCTAAAGGTTCGGAATATTTAATCTTTAATTTAAAGATATTCCCGACTTCGGCCGCTGTCGTTTCGGCTAGCTCTTCTTTAGAAATACCCAAATCTTTCAAAACGTCCGGCTCGAATACTTCCTTATTTAGAACTACTGACTTATCCTTATTATAATAAACCGTATCTTCTCCTACCGGTAAGAAAGTCTGAAATTCATGAGAATATTTCGAGAAAATTCCTCCCGACGCAAAAGTCGCATAAGTATCATCCCCGAGGCCCAACCGTTCAAAGATCTTACCATAAGCTACGATTACTTCATCATAAAAACGATTCAAATCTTCTTCCGAAGTATGGAAACTATAAAGATCCTTCATTAAAAATTCCCGACCCCTTAAAATCCCCGATTTTGCTCTTTTCTCGTTCCTAAATTTCGTTTGGAACTGATAAAGATAAAGCGGCAAATCCTTATAGCTCGAAATATATGATTTTAACATTGTAATAATTGGCTCTTCGTGCGTCGGTGCTAAGCCTAATTCCCCGCCACTCGCCAGTTCCGTCTTAAACCAAATATCCACTTCCTGGTCTGAAAACCTACCAGTTTTCTCCCAAGGTTCTGGATTCTGGAGCGTAGAAAGCAAAAC
Organism: Candidatus Nanosyncoccus sp.; assembly: GCA_045535655.1. Taxonomy (GTDB): domain Bacteria; phylum Patescibacteriota; class Saccharimonadia; order Saccharimonadales; family Saccharimonadaceae; genus Nanosyncoccus. Next base: position 3,859 of record JAZSMA010000047.1, on the reverse strand, counting down.
TTCTTCGCAGCCAATCTTATTTAATTCTTCGCGCACAATTGTCTTGATGTTTTCAATTACTCGCATCCCAAAAGGTAGATAGTCGTATATTCCCGCCATCTCTTTATGGATATAGCCCGCTCGGGTCAAAAGCGCCCCGTTTTTCGATATCTCATCTTTCGGTGCCTCTCTTAAAGTCTTGATAAATGTCTTCGATAGTCTCATAATACAGACTATTATACCATAATTACCCAATACCTAAAACATATAATAGATAAAAAGCGATGCCATTTTTCAACATATGCATCAGAATTCCCGCATAAATCGTTCCAGTTAACTCTCTTAAACCACAAAGCACAATCGACATCGCAAAAACGTTTACTCCTACATTCCACTGTCCATGAATCAGTGCAAATAGTAATGATACTAAAAATATCGATAAACACATCGAAGCTAAATCCGACATTTTTCTAAAATAATATTTTCTTAATACATTATAAATATACCCTCTAAAAATTAGCTCTTCCGCAATTGGTGCAACAACTACCAACGTCAAAAAGGCTACAATACGGTCAAAGCCACCAACATAAATATTAAATCCTACTTCCTGGGTTTGATTTGGATCGAACCATGAGAACAAACTAAATAAAGCTACTAATCCCGCCGCTAGGAACAAAGATATAATTAATCCAATCGGCGCTAGACCGATGTCGGTCCAAGTCGGTAGTTCCTTTAGTCCTAATTCTGTTCGACTAACTCTTTCCTTTAACTCCTTTGCCACATTTTTCTTTTTCAATTTTTCTAGTATTAAAATAGGCACAATCGCTATCAATAAAAAGGCCAAAATATAAGATAAAATCGAATAAATTCCCGTCCAAAGTGGCTGGCTAAAATTGTCTCGTCCGATTATCCATATCAATAAATAACCGATAACTAGTTGCGAGCATATAATTGCTGCTCCTGACCAAACTAATAAAGCTAGTGTGTAAAAAACCGTTGACCACCCGAGTTTTTTCGGAACAATCTTACGCGCTCCACTTTTTTTCATTATTTTGCTATCCTGATAATATCTAGAATTGTTACGATGAAAATTAGGGCTAGAAGAATCATGAATGCTCTCGAGACAATCTTCTCTTCCACTTCCTTAGTTAATTCTTTTCTTCTAAGTTTATAGATTGCAATTAGTAGCCACCTTCCACCATCTAGCGCTGGGATTGGTAAAACGTTCATACATGCTAAAGATACCGAAATTAACGCGGCTAGAAAGGCTAGATTGGCCGGCCCCGCCGCCGTGAAAGCCGGGAACAAAACTCCGATAATCCCAACCGGACCTGAAACCGAATCTCCTACCGAGGAAATCGCTTCTTGTCCATTTTCCCTTACGCTCTCATCAGGGCTAAACTGTGAACCTACTCCAGAAATTAAATTCCAGAGCATAATTCCTACACCTTTAAAAGTTTCACCAGTCAGTTGCAGGGTTAAACCCGCTCCTACGATTGGTGCCGACCAAGTTGAATAAGATAAAGCCTGGGTAGTCGCCATCGAAACCCCAAGTAAATATTCCGCATCAGTCGAATTTAAAGTTACATCCGCAACTATAACCCTAGTCTTAGTCTCTTCTTCCAAGCAATCACAAGGCGCCTGTATACATGTCGGTTGATTTAAACAAACCGTTTCGTTGCGCTGGAGCGTATAATGCACCTCTTCTCCTGCGTGTTCCGTATTATAATCAGTAATTTGACTTGCTCGCAAAAAATCATGGCCATCAACCGCCATAATTAAATCACCCACTCTAATTCCCGCTTTCTCCGCCGGAGAATCTTCCGCCACTCTGACGACTTCTACTGGAAAATTATCAGTTCTCGTATCGGTATCTAACTTAAATTGCCCTTCTAGGAATTCTGGCATTCCTGTCCAAGCCAAAATTGTAAAAATAATGAACGCTACTAGCCAGTTCATCGCCACGCCAGCAAACAAAATCTTAGTTTTAGCCCAGAAGCCCGCCTTACCAAAAGTCCCCGCTCTTGTATCTACAGCCGACTCTCCGTCCATCTGGCAAAAACCACCAATTGGCAACCAGTTCAAACTAAAAATCAAACCTTTTTGCGGTTTCTTCCAATCCTTTTTTGGTATCTTTTTCCATTTTTTTGTCATCGGGTCTTTTACCCAGGCAATCGCCTTAGGCGGAAACCCAATTCCAAATTCTAGGACTCTAACGCCATTTCGTCTTGCAGCAATAAAATGCCCAAACTCATGAATCGTCACGAGCGCCATTAGTACTAATAATCCAACAATGACTCCGATAAATATATCCATAAGTTAGATTATATCACTATTTTCCGAATCTACGATTGCGTTTTTCGTATTCTTTCAGGATTTTTTCAATATCTTCCGCCTGCATCTCCGGGAAGTATTTTTTTATAAACATAAATTCGGCATAAGCCGCTCGCCAGAGCATAAAGCCCGAAATTCTCTCTTCGCCCGAGGTTCTTACAACCATATCTAAATCCGGCACCTCTGGATGGTATAGATGTTTTCGAATTGTCTCCGGAGTAATTTCCCCCTCGGCCTCTAACGCAATATTAGCCGCATCTGCAATTTCCTGTTCTCCACCATAATTAAAACAAAAACAGACTGTTGTTCCGGTGCAATCTGCGGTAATTTTCTCCGCCTTTTCTCCTAGAGAAGTTAAAGTTGGATTAACTTTTCCGCGCGTTCCTAAAATTAATAATCTGACATTGTTTTCTGCCATTTTTTTCGCCATCGACATAATTTTCGTTTCGGCCAACTTCATGATGTAAGAGATTTCAGCCTCTTCTCGCCCCCAGTTTTCTGTGCTAAATACATAAAAAGTCACAAAAGGAACTTTAGCCTTAGCCGCTGCCGCTACTAAAACTTCGATAGTTTTAAGACCTTGTTTATGCCCTTCGATTTTTGGCAAACCATTTTCTTTTGCCCATCGTCGATTTCCATCGGCGATAATTCCTAAATGTTTTAACATAATTAAAGCTTCATTATTTCTTCAGATTTTTCTTTGAATTCGCGTTCGACCTTGTCGTTGAATTCTTTTGTCAGTTCATCAATTTCTTTTTCCGCTCGTTTTTTCACGTCTTCACCCATTTCTTCGGCAATCTTTACGGCTTTTCTCGCATCTTCACGAATATTGCGTAGCGCCACTTTTGCTTCCTCAACTTTTGCCGAAGCATTTTTAACAATTTCTTTTCGTCGTTCCTCCGTCAACATCGGAATTGGCACGCGAATTACTCGCCCATCATCGGCTGGGTTTAAACCTAGAGATTGATCTCCCCGAATCGCCGCCGCAATCGATTGGATATTAGTTGGATCAAACGGAGTAATAACCAGTAAAGTCGCATCTGCCGCCGTAATATTTGCTACTTGATTCAATGGCATAAATTGTCCATAAACCTCAACTTTAATCCCCGAAAGCATATCTGGATGTGCGCGCCCCGTTCGGACCTTTTTCATCTCTCCCTTAAAACGTTCAATCACCCCTTCCATCTTCTTACGCTCTTCTTTAGTGTCAAACATAAAAACTCCTTATATTATATCTTAATTATATCATAACGAAATAAACCAGCTAAACAATAATTTAGCTGGTTTATCGCTTCGAAGAGATAATGATTTAGCTGGATTATTCAGTTACACCTAATTCAATGCGCTTAAATTGTCTAATGGTAATATTTTCACCAGTTTTTGCGATTGCTTCTTTGATGAATTGTTCAACCGTCTTTGAATCATCTAGGATATATGGTTGGTTCATAAGGACTTTGTCGGAGAAAGCTTTCTTCATTTGACCTTCGAGGATTTTATCCTTCATGTTTTCTGGGCCTTTGAAGTTTTCTTCGAGTTCTTTAATTTT
>JAZSMA010000033.1:0-4502 GCA_045535655.1 Candidatus Nanosyncoccus sp. | reverse complement strand
CCCCCAGAACGACATGGCTACGATCCGACTTCTTCTGGTTCGACAATAGGGACAATGCCATTGGACTGACAGGTAAGGGCGTATTCAGCGAGAATGCGACAATTTTCTTCGATAGCTGATCTAGTCGGAGTAATTAGATTGCCTTTTTCATCTAGGCGAATTTCAAAGGCGGCACGCCATTTAGCGAAACGTAACCCCATGTTATAGTATTCTTTTAGGCGGTCTTCGAGGTGGTCGAGACCTTTAGTGTAAGTTTCGAGGGAATTGTCGAATTTTTCGAGGCCTTCATCGACTTTAATACCAGGTATGATACGACGACTAGTAAGGAAATCGACAACATTTTGACCGTCATCAGTTTGACTGCGAGCGGTTTCGTCGAATAAAATGACGCCGTTGACGTATTTTCCTAAATCGGGGGTGGAAATAAAGATATTACGATAACTGCGACGGTTTTCGTAGGTATCGGGAATATCTAATTGGGCGAATTTTTTCTTAATGGAGCCACCAGATTCGTCAGCGGCAAGAATGCCTTTTTTAGGTAGGACGAGGTTGGCGGCGATAAATTCGAGGCTATTATGTTCGTCGATGTTTTGAGAAATTTCTTGGAGTTCATCGATAGATAAGACTGAATCGAGTCTGGAGTTTTCGACGTTGGCATGAGCCATTTTCAGACTATCTTCGACGGAAGAGCCGAGAATGAATCCTCCGAGAATAGTGGCCGAGATGATTGAATAGGCAGATAGATGGGTTAAAACATAGATGCGTTCGATGGAAATTTTTTCGGTAATATTAAGATAGGAAATTTGATTTTCGGTAATTTTAATGATTTTTTCAGTCGCGATATTATTGAATTCGGGCGCGTGAGTTTTTTCCGAATCAGGATCGTAATTTTCTACGAAAATTAAATCGGCGCGAGGGAGAAGATGGTTAAGGAATTGATTATTGAGGTTTCTAACGTAGATGACGAGTTTAGTCTGGGGTGAGATATCTAAATAGGCGTTAATTTTTTTAGCAGCATCTATATCTAATTCGGCGGAGCGATCAATAAAAAGATAATCTACAGCTTCGGTAGGGGGATTGAAAGTGGTTTTGGTAAAACTACTCGGAGACAAATAGCTAACTTTTTCGTCGGAAATTAGGATGTAGCGATAAGTTGCGACAAAATTTTTTGGTTCATGGTCTTCTTTGGAGAAAGAAAGATTGTTGTCAGAAATAGCGGCATTTAGCCCCATTTTTTTGAAGACTTCTAGAGTAACGGCGGCGCCACCGAGACTACTGCAACGATTGAAAAAATGATGTTCGCTGGCATTGAAACTAAAATCAAGCCATTTAACGCCGTTTTTGTCGGTTTCGAAATGTTCGGTTCTGTCATCAAGATTAAGATAAACGTCTTTTGTGACGTTGCCCACTATCAAAATATTCATAAGCTTATTATAGCATATTTAATTTAGAACGCCTAAGATTCCTCTTAGAGCATAGGCGGTATCTTCATGATTTCTGACGGTGATAGTATCGATACCCATTTCTACTACTGGATAATCGTTGCCGCCTGGTTCGGTCATGTCGCCGAAGTAAAGAATATCGGATTTTTTGACGTTTAGCTCTTCTAGAAGATGAGTCATACCGAAAACTTTATTCATACCGGGAGTAATGGCGTTAATAGAGGTAGTGCCACCAATTTCATAATCAAATTCGGGAGAGAGCTCTTTACAACGCGCAACGATTTTTTGGCGTTTTTTATGGTCAGGATCCCAAGCATATTTTTCTTCGGTGCCAGCTTTTTGGCCGAGGGCAGAGAAGGTGACTTGGGAAAGACGATTTTCGATGATTTCGTCGCCTGGTTTGAGTTTATCTTCTTCCCAGAAGCCGAGTTCGCGCGCCGCTTTTTCGATAGTTTCGGAGATTTTTTTAACTTGTTCATCGGTCAAGGGGTAGTTATAAACTTGTTCCCAGTCATTTTTTTCAAGATTAAAACGATAATATTGAGTACCTTGGGCGACAAATAAATGGAGATGGGAAAGCTGTTTAGGGGTAGGATTTTGGAGTTGGTCGACAATTTGGATAAGAAATTGGTCGAATTTTTGGCCGGAAATTGGACAAATTTCAAAATGGTCGAGACATTTAACTAATAGTTCGGCAATTTCGTTAGTAATAGGGGTTTTGGCGATATTTAAAGTTTGATCTATATCGAATGCTAATACTTTTTTCATACATTTATTATAGCACGAGTTTAAATCTACATGTGCTATAATGGGAGTATGAAAACTTATATCGTGGGCAATTGGAAGTTGAATTTTACGGTCGGCGAAGCTTCCATCTATCTTCATAAACTTCTAAAAAAATTACCGAATTATCGAGATGTTGAAATTGTAGTAGCTCCTTCAGCAATTGCTTTGCAACCGTTATCATTACAGATTGACCGACATAAAATGAAGTTGGCAGCGCAAAATGCATTTTACCGTGATTATGGAGCATTTACTGGAGAAATATCGTTTTCACAACTGAGAAGTTTGGCGGATTATGCGATTATCGGTCATTCAGAGAGACGGTATATTTTTAAAGAAGACGATAAGATGATTCAGAAAAAGGTAGCGGCAGCGCTAAGAAATAAGATTACGCCGATACTTTGTATTGGGGAAACAGAATCAGAACGAGCTTTTGCGGAGACGGCGGATGTAATTCGTGATCAGTTGATTGGGGGGCTTTCGGAAGTAGCAGATGATGATTTAGACAAAGTTATAGTTGCTTATGAACCAGTATGGGCAATATCTAGTACGAAGGCGGCAAAGATAGCTTCTCCAGATGAAGTGGCGGAAGTAGTAAGATTGATTCAGAAGACTCTTAAGGATGTTTACGGGGAAAAAGTCGCGGAAAAAGTGCCAATTTTGTTTGGAGGAAGCGTTAGCTCGTCGAATGCAGGAGCGTATTTGACGGTGCCGGGCGTAAATGGTTTATTAATTGGTGGGGCGAGCTTGATTTTGAACGAGTTCGTTGATATAATCGAAATTGCTAAAAGAGTAGGTCATGAGTAAGAGATATATGGATTTTTTGCCATCTCAGCCGATTAAGGCTCAAGGTGTGCGTCAACAAAAAACAGTAGAGCCAAAAAAAGTTAATACGGCTAGGGTTGAGAACAGGGAAGTATCAAGGCCATCTAAAGGGTTAGCTTTAGGTATTGTGGAAGAAGTAGGTGCAAAACCAGTAAGGGCTGAGGCGCCGAAGCGACCTTTAAATAAAACCTCTCATTTTAAAGCAACGAGGAGTGAGTTAGCAGAGGCGAAGGCGAAGAAAGTTGGGAATCAAGAGAAGAAAGCTGAAGTAAAAAAGGTTGAAAAAGTTGAGAATAAGAAGACTTACGAGCCGCCGAAGACGACATTTATAAACCAGGAGAAAGTGGTAAAACGACCGCTTTCGAAGAATGTTTATCAGAAGAAAATTGAAGTTCCGAAAGAGGAGCCAAAGGGGCCGGTAACGATTATTACGAAACCAGAAAAGGATGCGCACGTTAGTCTAATTGTGACGATTATTTTGACGATAATTTTAGGGGCAGCGGCAGGAACGGTGGCATTTTTATTATTGCCTAAATGAGATTAATAGATGAATAATCCTTTTTTGAAACGTTTAATTAAAGAGAAAAAAGAGGATGTAGTGCATTCTTCGGCTTATGCACAGGCACAAAATGAAGGGAAAATAGGTTCGGCTTCGGTGGAAAGTTTTGCTAAGCGTTTGTCGATAGATAGAAATCGACAGGTGGTCAGGAGATATGGAGATTCTCAGATTGTGAATGAGGCATGGGGAAATGCGGGCATGAGGGCAAAAAAATATGAAGCGCCGCAAAAAAGTCCAGAAAATCAGCCAATTTCTTCATTAGGGAATCGGGGTGATAATAGAGTAGGAAATATGAGAGAGGGGATGGTGCCACCGGCGCGGAAAAATCCTGGTATTTCAAGATAAATATGATATAATTAGGAGGTTGGTGGGATTAGCTCAGATGGTTAGAGCGTCTGATTGTGGTCCAGAAGGTCGTCGGTTCGATCCCGATATCCCACCCCATTAACAATTTGCGGGTATAGTACAGCGGTTAGTATATCAGTTTTCCAAACTGAGGATGGCGGTTCGATTCCGCCTACCCGCACCAGATTTGCTCCGGTGGAGCTTTTTTGTTTTTATGTTTTAACCATTGACATTTTAGGGTAAGTGTGATATAATGAAAATTGTGGGGAGTTTTTCCCATGTAGTTTTTTAGTTCGATCGATACACTCAAATTCAATAAATTGGAGGGATGAACATGAAAAGGATGTATCGGAATGTCGCAGACGACGAAGTAGTGCGCCAAGAAGTTTTGGTGAAGCCTGTCGAAACCGTAGAGGTTGTTCAACCTAAGGAGATTCAGACTGAAGAAGAATTGAGGGTTCAGGCAAAAACGCTGATTGAATACTCTAATGAGGAGGAAGCCAAGGCGAAATTGCTTGAAGCTAAGATTAAAGATCTGCAGGCTGAAG
>JAZSMA010000050.1:0-3126 GCA_045535655.1 Candidatus Nanosyncoccus sp. | reverse complement strand
ACGACATGGCTACGATCCGACTTAGTCTTAAAGATTTCGAGATTTTTATCGTCTTGGCGTTCACCGCGATCATTGAGAATTTTAGAAGCGTTGAAGCGGTCTTCGACGTCGGCTTCGGAAATATTGAGGATAATAACGGCTTTGATATCGTGTCCAGCACCGGCGGCGACAGACATGACCTGGTCCTCTTCGCCAGACCAACGGCCAATTGAAGAAAGAACGAGAGGATATTCAAAAAGGTCACGACGTTCAAAATAAGGTAGGACCCATTCGTAGAAGAGGTCGGTAGGAATAAGTTCGCCACGGGCAGAATATTTTTCTTTAGATTCTTTTTCCATGGCACGGATAATCATGCCAGAGGATAGAAATTTTGCATTAAGGGCTTCAGCGAGGCGAATGCCTTGAGTGTCTTTACCGGACATTGGGAGTCCGAAGATATTAATTGACCCGGTGCCGAGCCAAGATTTGATTTTCGCAATTTTCTCTTCCATAATTTTATTGTAGCATAAAAAAGCCCCGACGAGTGGTCGGGGCGGGAATAGATTCATTTAAAGAGTTTTTCAATACTATATTTAATAGACGTGGGGAGGGGTCCATTACGTTCTTCACTGCACCAAGTTTTTTCTGCGACATTGTAAATTCCAGCAATGAGTTTTTGTCCAGGTGCGGTGCGTTGGAGATAGACGGTAACTTTCCCATCCTTATAGTCCGTAGTGTAGATGGTATTATTGTATTGAATTTTTCTTTGCCTTTCTCTCGAGTATGAATTTGTTTTTGGCATAAATCTAATCCTCCTTTTTTGGAATGTGCTGGTTAATGGGGAATTAACCTAGGGAGTCTATTTTAGCATTGATAAAAAGGATTGTAAATGACTAAAAATCAAAATAGCAAAATTAGCACTCTTGCGTTTTTAGTGCTAATTTTATATAATAAGAGTATGAAAATCACGGAGCGTCAAAGAGATATTCTTTGCCAAATTATTGAAGAATACGCTGAAACTGCTTCTCCGGTCGGGAGTGTGACGTTAGCGAAGCTTTTTTCAGTTTCGCCGGCGACGATTAGAGCGGAGATGGCTCGATTAGAGGTTTTGGGTTTAATCGCGCAGCCACATACTTCTGCGGGACGGGTACCGACGGATGCGGGGTATCGTTTTTATGTGAATAATTTGGGAGAGATGGAGGATTTTGAGAAACCAGTAGCGGAACGAGGAACGCATGTGCTTGAGGTTAGAGTAAATTCGCAATCACGAGCGGATACGGCAATTCGTGGAGCGGTTGATGCGCTAGTAGAATTAACGGGAAATTTAGGTTTAGCAACGATTGGTGGTCAGTTATATCTTTCAGGCATTTCACGTTTATTTACGCAACCAGAGTTTGTTGATTCGAGGAGAGTGCAGGCGGTAGCAAAACTTTTGGATAATTTAGAACCGTGGTTAAGAGAGACGGCGCCTGGGGAGGCTTTAAATATTTTTATTGGTCAAGAGAATCCGATTGGCAAAAATTCGGGAGTGTCTTTAATTATTTCAAAATTCCGATCGCCATTTTCGGATAGAAGTTATATTGGAGTGTTAGGCCCAACGAGGCAAAATTATCTTAAAGTAATGTCGCTAGTTAAACATGCAGGAAATATGTTGGAGGAAATTTTATGAAAAAAGAGACTAAAGAACAAGCAAAAATAGAAGAATTGACGGCGGATTTACAAAGAACGCGAGCGGATTTTGAAAATTTTAGAAAACAGGTAGATATTCAGAAGGAAGGTGAGCGTAAAAATACGAAGTTGGCGACAATTTATAAAATTTTACCTTTATTAGATGATTTTGAGAGAGCAATAATGGCTTATCAGGAACTTGGACCCTTAAAAAAATCTTTTGAGAAGACTTTAGGTGAGTTGAATTTAGTGAAAATTCCGTCGGAAATCGATACTGAATTTAATCCGGATATCCATGAGGCAATTACGGTAGAGGGAGAAGGTGAAAAAGAGATAATTGCTGAAACGTTGAGGCCGGGATATTATTATGAAAATGAGGTGATTCGTCCGGCGATGGTTAAAGTAAAGAGAGTCTCTTGAAAAAAGAGTAAAAAAATGATAAAATAAAATGAAATTAAAGGAAAAAATATGGCTGAATATAAAATAACGCTAGAAGAGCGTGAGTTAACTGGGAAAAAATCGAAAAATTTAAGAAAGATGGGCTTGATTCCGTCAGTAATTTATGGTGGGAAGAAACCGATTTTGGCGGCGTCAGAATATGTGGCGACAGAAAAAGTTTTAGAGAAGGCAGGATATCATTCGCCGATTGATCTTGATTTGGGCGGCAAGAAAAGAATGGCGATTGTAAAAGATATTCAGATCGATCCAGTTTCGAGAAAGATTTTAAATGTAGAATTTCAAGCGATTTCGGCGAATGAAGTGGTTGAGGCTACTACGCCGGTAGTGATTGTAAATTTCGAAGAATCGGAAGCGTCGAAATTGTATCACTTTGCGTTATCGCAAACTATTGAGGAAATTGATGTAAAAGCGAAACCAGCTGATCTTCCTAAGGCTTTGGAAATTGATGCTACTGGAATGAAAGAGCTTGATGATAAGATTACAATTGCTGATATTAAATTACCAGAAAATGTGGAATTTTCGGAAAAAGATTTGGACACTAGTAGGGTAATTGCTTCACTTTACGATCCAGCAGCAGAAGCAGCAGCACGTGAGGCGGAAGAACAAGCTGCAGCTGAGGCAGAACCAGTAGAAGCTGCGGATGTGCCAGCTGACAATGGTCAAAAACCAGAAGAAGCTGAAGAAGCTGAAAAGACTGAGGAATAATTAGAGGACTTCAGTATTCGCGATGAGGCGAGTAAGGAAGGCTGAACGGGCGGCATCGGTATTAGCGTTGTCGCCTTTCCAGGCATAAAGAGCGGGATCTTGGAGGGCGCGAGCAAAAGAGAAAGTGACTGGCCAGGGGAAGGGGCCATTTTTTTCGATTTCGGCGAGATTTTCGGTAGCTTGTTCGACGGTTTGGCCGCCAGACAGGAAGACTACACCAGCTAAGTTATCGGGAACATGATTTTTAAGAATTTTGGCGGTTTCTTGACCAACTATTTGGGGAGTAGATGGAGTTTCGAATTGTTTGCCAGCAAG
>JAZSMA010000053.1:0-14307 GCA_045535655.1 Candidatus Nanosyncoccus sp. | reverse complement strand
ACCGATAAATACATCGGCGCCTTTACTAGACCTAACTCCCGCATTAATTTTAGAGATTTTTCCGTTAGAGGAAGTTGCGGACGCACCCTAATAAATACACATTTCTCTTTTTTCCCAATTGTCTTAATATCTGCAAAAATTTCCTGAACAATCTTTTTGTCTCCCCAATCTAAAATCGGCCCTCCCGCTATAGCAAGATAAGTCCCCCTCTTAGCTGTTTCAACCACTCCGGCATAAGCTGCTACTATTTTTTCATCTTTCATCAATACGCGTCGCACAATCTGTTTTCCGCGCGCTTTATGGAATTCATAAAAATCCCAAGACTGCAAAAAATTTGACTCTAAATGTGATTTAACAAACTCATCCCAATTTGCACGACTTTCTGCTTCGATAATCATAAATGCCTCCTTTTCTTTCTCGCCGTCTCAACTATTAAATTTTTCAGATATTTTGGCTTAGAAATAATTAAATCATGCGCTGGCACATATTCGACAATTTCTCCTCCGAACCCAGTTTTAAACGTCGTTACTCCTGCATACCGATGATTTGGTTGACCTGCTGGCGCAATTCCCCAAAGGTTAAATCTCTGGAAACCCTCTGCTTTTAGATCTCTCATTGCTTGCCAAAGCAGAGCATAAGCTCCAGGTAATTTATGATTTAATTCAGTCGAAGCTGCCTCATAATAATCCCCTTCACTTCCGTCTTTAATTATCAAACCATAGGCGATATCCTTGTCATCTGCAGTTTTTGCTGTATATATCGTGATATTATCTTTAAAAGCCTCGCGCTCTGCCATTAAAGTCTTTTCATCTGGCGGAATGAAATTTTGTCTTTTGGCCGTCAATGCCTGTTCCTTATGAAACTTCTTAAAAATCTTTTCCTCATTCGTTTTTTCTACTTTTATGCCGAATTTTTCCGCTCTTCTTACTTCATATCTAGTCTGTCGGCGCATATTTTTCAATAAATCTTCCTCAGTATTTGATAAATCAATCATTACTGTATGTTCCGCCGCAAGATGCATTGGAGATTTTCTCAACCCTAAATTTTCTAAAAGCTTTAAATTCTTTTCGTTAGCCGTTAGCTGTGGTCTTAATCGGACGAACACACATTTTTCTTCTCTCGCAATTTCCGCAATTTTCTGAAAAACCTCTTTTACTACTTTTCTATCTTCCCAATTAATCAACGGCCCACATGGAATTTCCAAATATCTTCCCCTTTTGGCATCTCGAACAATCATCAAGGCTCGTCCATTTCCGTTAAAATCTTCTGTAATTACCTTAAAGCCTAAAAGTTCATTCATTTTTCCATAAGCTGGCGATTGCAAAAAATTTGCTTCCGGAAACTTTTTTATTATCTCTTCCCACTTCATTTATCCTCCTCTAAATCTGTGTAATCTTTCAATATTTCATAAGCCTTTTTTAAATTCTGTTTTGAATAATGTTTCGGGAAATTAATAATTTTTTCCGAAACTTCGACTGCTGTCGGGCAGAATTCTTCCGGAAAATGCACTTTTTTATAGTATCTTTCTGGCGAAACCGGTCTCTCATACCAAAATCCCTCAAAATAATAGCCCGCCTTCTTTAATTTTTCTAACAATTCTGCTCGATTATTGACTAGATAATAATCCCGAATTAGTCCTTCCCCGTTTTTCTTTGATTCCTTCAGTTGTTTTAGCGCCATTTTCGCCTCGAACTTACTAATTTTTCTTTCCAAATCTAATTTATTGTCAGCCGATTTCTCTACCCAACGAATTTTAATTAGCATTCTCATCCACGCTCCACCTAAATGAGCATAAGAAAGCCCTCTTGAAATAGCCCCGAACAACGGATAGAACCTCGCCCTTAAATGATCGGATAATTTCGGCATCTTGCTAGGCGCTTCAACTTGATTTTTATATGGGCCTCGGAAAATAACTGCTCCACCAGAAATTGTATCAATTGCTTTATCTTTCCCGAATGACAACACCGTTGCCGCTCCCACCGTTCCTGCTTCCCTTCCGTCAGCATATTTGACTCCTACCGAATGCGCCAAATCCTCAATAATCGTCAACCCATACTCTCTCGCCAACTTCTCAACCGCCCCCATATCTACCGCATTCCCAAAAGTATTCTGAACTATGATACCTTTGGGTATGGTTTTGGCGGTGATGTGTTCTACGGACCTTGAAGACTTGGCCTGAGCGACCTGGAGCGTGTCCGAAGGACACGCCACCGTCAAAACCATACCCAAATTTTTAGCATTAAAATTTAGACTACCTTTATCAATATCGGCAAATATTGGCACCATCCCAGCAGCCCTAACCGCCTCATATACCGCATAACAAGTAAATCCATTTACAATAATTCCGTCCCCCTTATTAAAATTAGCCTTTAAAGCCAGCGCTAAAGCCGACCGCCCATTTTTGGTTAAAAATATTCTTTTTCCACCATATTTTTTCAACAAAAAATCCTTTAATTTCACACAATCTTTTTTTCTGCCAACGGAAAAAGTGTGCAACAATCTCTGTTTTCTCGAATAGTTTGCCGCCGCTCCTAAAAAGTAGTGTTTCACTCTTTAATCCTTTTAATTAAAGTTATTAATGCTCTCGCTAACTCATCCGGGTTAGAAATATAGGGAGCATGAGTCCAATTAGCATAAAATTTTAGTTCTGCATTTGGCAATTTCTCATATATTGCTGTAGCTTGGCGTGGTGGCGTTGTCGTATCTTTCTTCCCCCAAAGGATAAAAGTTTTCGTCGTAATATCGTTATAATTTAAATTTTTATCAGATTCTAACATATTAGTTAGAGTTTTCTTCATATTTTCCGGCGCCTTTGAATAATCCGTTGACCCCGTAATTTTATGAAAAACCTTATCTACTAAAGGCACTTTTTTAAAAGGTTTTCCAATTTTTGCTAGTCCCTCAACCATTTTCTTCTTTGTTGATGGTTCATACACTCCCGCCGAATCAAGTAAAATCAAATATTTTAACTTCTCTGGTTTTTTTGCACATAAATTCAACAAAATTCTCCCGCCATTCGAATGGCCTAGAGCGATTGCTCCATCTGGGATATTTTTATCTGCCCACTTAACATAATCTTCAATCGTAAATGTTTTATTTGATGACTCCGTTAAACCGGGCACCCGCAACATCTTTACGCTTAATCCACTCTCTCGCATCAAAGCCAAAGTCTCTCGCCAGGGCTCTATTGTATAAGTCCAACCATGAATTATATATAAATCAGCCATTTTGCCCTCCTTTTCTCATGAGTCTAGCCCCCAACTTTGACGCCTTCGGACTGCCGCTTTTTCTCTTCTGCAGAGTTTTTTCGCATCGTCCGGATTTTCTAATAACTTTTCAATAATCCATTCGAGATAATGACTTCCCTTGAAAATCAAAGTTTCATTTCCCCTAATATGGTTTTCTATATATTCCAAAGCTTTTTTCGGGTCAAGCGTTGCTACCGCTGAAATCCCCTTTTTCTTCAATTCCGGCGCCGTCCATTTTTTCGTTCTTCTTCCTACTAATATCACTTTCTCAGGTTTTACTTCCGCAATTAGCTCGGCCAACTTCTTATGTTCCTCACCCGTAATTGAACCCTGTTCAACAATATCCCCAATAATCAGCCACTTGTGTTCCGCATGCATCCTCTCAGCCATATCTAAAATTGAAGCCATCGAAATAATATGCGCATTATAACTACTATCAATAATATCGATTCCTTTTTTGCCTTTAAAATACGAACTGCGCCCTGGCGACATCCGAATTTCTGAAAAATCTGCCTTAAATGGCAATTTCAGATAACGCATCAAATCCTGTAAAACTAAAAGGTGGAAAGCAATGTCCTTTGGTTCTGGGTGATTAAAGTGGAAAGTCGTATCCCCATAGGTAAAATCCGTTGAATCTGGATAAACTACATACTTTTTAATTTCAGTCTTCTTAATCGGTATTACTTTAGCCGTAATTTCCTTAGTTGCCGATCGCATCAATTTCGAATCGGCATCGATATAAACGATTTTCTTCGTATTTTGCGGCAAAGTAGCAAATTCTGCTGTAATCGCCTCGTCAAGACTGTCAAATCGCCCATTTTCCACCTCATTTTCAAATTGCACGGCGTGTGACCGCCCAATTGAAACCCAAATCGTTACCTCCGGCTTTAGCCACTCTGCTAAAAACTCCGCCTCATGTGGTCGTTCTCCGTCAATTTCCACAACATAAAACTTCTCCTTGTAGCGTTTAAAGAGAGATTTAATCGGGGCAGCCATAAAAAGATAGAGCCACTTTATCTTTGAACTTCTAATTCCTTTTAGTCCTAATAAATCAAACGAAATTCCAAAGGCCGAATTAGCATCATGCGAATAATGCGCCTTTTTCCCCATTTCATGCTCCACTAGATTCAACATCGTCGTCTTACCAGCCGAGCCAGTAATAGCGATGATTCGTGGATTCCATCGCTTGAGCACTCTGTCCGCGAAATGCCTAAAATATTTCGCCGCAACGAAATAAAAACGCTTCTTAAACTTATTAAAGCTCATACCCTAATTATAGCACAATTGCACTTACATTTTTATTTCTGCATCGACCCCAGCTGGGAGCGAAAGATTTTGCAAACTTTCGATAGTTTTCGGATTAGCGTTAGAGATATCAATCAAACGCTTATGCACTTTCATCTCAAAAGCCTCGCCACCAGTCTTATAGACATGTGGAGATTTAACTACCGTAAAAGTACTTTTCTTAGTCGGTAGAGGAATTGGGCCACTAATTGTAGCTCCTGTTCTAATCGCCGTATCGACAATTTGTCTAGCACTCTGATCAATCACTCGATGATCATAAGCCTTTAAACGAATACGAATTTTTAGTCCCTCATCCTTTTTAGTTTCTGCCATTTTTTCCTTTCTTTCCCGATAACCTCTAAAGACATGAGTTTTTCGGGTTTGATGATTAATATTAGCGTAATACCATTATACCACACTTTATAGATAAAGTCAATCAAGTTACGTTTAATTTCTTTCAAAATATTGTGATATAATTAAATAAGTAGGAGGAAAATGAAAAAATATGGCGGAGCCCACAGGGTCAAAGATATTACCGGTATGGCCCAAATTAGCATCGATTTAAAGCCCAATCGTAGCGTTAGCGATGTTTATATCAACCAAAGGATGGATCTTACTAATCTATCTAAATACGTTGAAAAGAAGAAAAAAGCTGGCGAAGAAGTAACTTTTTTCCACGCTTTTCTTACTGCTGTTGGTAAAACGATTTATAATCGTCCGAAGTTAAATTATTTTGTTGCTAACCGCCATGTTTGGGAACACGAAAAAGTCGTGCTATCTTTCGTCGCTAAAGTCAGCTTTGACGACCATGCCGAGGAAATGATGGTCATGGTCCCGATTGAAAAAAATGATAATATTTTTACCATCGGCGAAAAAGTTCGTAAAAAACTTGACAGTTTTCGTAAAAAACGCTCAAACGATGTCGATAAAAAAGGCGCCAATTCTGCTATTGACGTCCTAGGTAAAATGCCGAACTTTCTGCGCGTCCCAGTTGTTGGGGTTTTAAAATGGACCGATAAAAAAGGTTTACTCCCAGCTTCCCTCGCAGAAGACAACCTTTATTATAGTTCTATGATTGTTTCGAACCTCGGTTCAATCGGCTGTGGCGCCATCTTCCACAATATTACCGACTTCGGCAATTCCTCTTCCCTCCTGACTATGGGCGAAATTGAAGATAAAGAAGTGATCATTGATGGTAAAAAAGAAACTCGTAAAATCTGCGAATGGGGTATGAATTTTGATGAGCGTATCGCCGACGGTTATTATTTTGCTAAATCTGCCGATTTGCTCCAATATCTTCTTGATAATCCCGAAGAACTCGAAAAACCCGCTAGCGAAAAAATCGACATAGAAGAAATCCGCTAATACCCTTGTAAAAATCCACTTGACAAAACCACTAGCTTTTTGTATAATACAAGCGTCAATAGTCATACACAAAAACAAGGAAAATAAAAATGAAAACAAAAAGAATAGCAATTGCAGCTACTGCCGTAGCTTTGCTTGGTTCTCAGCTAGGGGCTACAAGTGTTTTTGCTGCTCCATATGATATAGAATATACGGGTGGCAATCTGCTTAGTGCTAGCAATGTCCAAATTAACCCCACTCTTATCGATAGTCTAACCAAATTAATGCAAGTTAGAGAAAACGTCGAAGTTACCACTTCTAATTCAAGCGCCATCAATACAGGCTATCTTCTAGATTATAAAGCCGGAAGTGGTTCAAGTCGGTGTAAAGAAGTTAAATATGTCACCGTTAGTAATGCTAACCCGATTACTGCAAGTGACGGAGTTTCCTATACCTTAGTTCAGGATAAATATGCTGTTACGGTTGATTTTCATAATGTTAGTTTAGGAAACGCAGATGACGGTGTTACTTATGCAGTAGGCATCGCGCCTGGGACCAGTATTCTTTATTCTGGCTACCAAATTTATCAGGATTCGAGCTGTAGAAGTACTGTCAGCGGCATCAATGCACTCAATACGAGGCTAAATGAAAATCCTAGCAAAGTGTTTGTTGATATGATTATTAAAGTCTATAATAAGACGAATCTAAATAGCCCCCTAATCTTAAATGACCTATATTTCGGTCTTACTGATATTGACCGCGCCCAATCGTATAAAATTTTGAATGAAGGCAACATGCTTGAACCCGAAAGAATGTATGCTCGTAGTGCTGAAGATCTCCAAGGAGGCTCCGATACTTTCCAAAATATGTATGTATCGGAAGGAAAATATATTTATTCTGAATATATCCATAACGGTTCGACTGGTTCTCTAGATACAAATGAGATTTCAAACGTCTATACTAAAATTAATACAACAACCCAGTCAGAAGGTCTTAATATAGTGCTTGGCTTTGCCACGGGGGCCTACAATGGTATTGAATATTCTGTAGCGCCTGCCAGTATTCCGGAAACCGCTCAAATTACCTATAGGTCTGATGAAAATGGTACTATAACTGGCCGAACAACTGAAGAAGTTAATGTCGATGAACATCCTTCTGGCTCTTCTAGCCGCCCCATTACGGATTACGAATTTTCCCATTGGATTGCCAATAAAAACGTTACCTTGACAAACGGAACTACTATTATAGCAGGTAATCCTATTACGAATGCTCAAGTTTCAGCCATCGTAGTGCAAGAAGATCTTATTCTGACGGCGGTTCATAAAGCCATCACTCCTTCGGAAGACGAAGAGGAGCCAAATGATGATGAATCCGAAGAAGCTGACGAGTCCGTGCCAGTTGTGCCGAATACCGGTAAGAATACTGGCAATATTGGTGCAACCATTACAACGCTCTCTATTTTCGGAATTATCCTAGGCGCTCTATTTATCAAATTTCTCCCTCGCTTAACTCATAAGAAAGTTAATTTCGATAAATAGTTAAAGCTACAAAAAACTCCCTTAACGGGAGTTTTTTTGTAGCTAAGTTTATTACTTAACAACCTTGGTAATCACACCAGAACCAACGGTCTTACCGCCTTCACGAATAGCGAAACGATCTTGTTCGTTCATCGCGACTGGAGCTAGGAGTTTAACCTTAAAGGTTACTTGGTCACCAGGCATGACAATTTCCTTGTCAGCTGGGAGCTCAACCTCACCAGTAACATCTGTAGTGCGGAAGTAGAACTGTGGTTTGTAACCCTTTGAAAATGGAGTGTGACGTCCACCTTCTTCTTTCTTTAAGATGTAAACCTCAGCTTCAAATTCAGTATGAGGGGTAATTGAACCAGGCTTTGCAATAACTTGGCCACGTTCAATTTGATCACGCTCAATACCACGAAGTAGTAACCCGGCGTTATCGCCAGCTTGACCCTGATCGAGAGTCTTGTGGAAGGCCTCAATACCAGTTACGACTGACTTTTGAGTATCCTTAAGACCAACAATCTCAACTTCGTCGTTTAACTTAACAACACCCTGCTCAATACGACCAGTAGCTACAGTTCCACGGCCTTTAATCGAGAAGACATCCTCAATTGGCATGAGGAATGGTTTGTCGAGGTCATGCTCAGGAATATCGAAATATTCATCCATCGCCTTAACGAGTTCCATGATTGCATCTTCGTTTTCCTTATCACCTTCGAGAGCCTTAGTAGCAGAACCCTTGATGATTGGAGCGTTATCGCCATCGAAACCATATTTGTTCAATAATTCGCGGACATCCATTTCAACGAGCTCAACGAGTTCAGGATCCGCAAGATCCATCTTATTTAAGAAGACGATAATCTTCGGCACGTTCACCTGGTGAGCAAGAAGGACGTGCTCACGAGTTTGTGGTAATGGGCCATCGTTCGCAGCTACTACGAGGATAGCACCATCAACTTGCGCAGCACCAGTAATCATGTTCTTAATATAGTCAGCGTGTCCTGGCATATCAACGTGGGCATAGTGACGTTTTTCTGATTCATACTCCTGGTGAGAGGTCGCAATAGTAATACCACGAGCCTTTTCCTCAGGCGCGTTATCAATTTGATCATAAGCAACCGGCTTGTTTACGTCAGACGGTAACCTCTTTGCGAGGACGCTCGTAATCGCAGCGGTTAAAGTAGTTTTACCATGGTCGACGTGACCCATGGTGCCGACATTAATATGCGGCTTGGAACGGTCAAAATTTGCCATTCTTTCTCCTTTTATATTATTATGTTTGGAGCGCTAATAAAAACCAGCTCCAAAACTCTACCACACTATTTTAGACTATTTTTCAATATTTGTAAAGGGGTAAAATAGAAATATTTTTTCAGACTAATCATAAGAGAAATTTTATTTATCAGATTATATTAAAAGTAGTTGACTTTTAAAAAATAAGCATTATACTAAAGATTAGAGTAAGAGTTATACACGGACTAAATATAAAAATATTAACAACTAAACAAAAAGAGTAAAAATGTTAATTTTGCAAGAGAAAAAAGTTATTTTTCGCAAGCTATTTTTTAGCTTCTTATTCATTTTAATATTATCAATTTCGGTTTTTGGCGTTGTTAAAACTATTCAAAAGTATGCTAACGCAGCCGAAGTCTACGTTACAGGCGATGGAAACTACGCTTCTTATGGTGTTTATGGTAATGGCTCAACTACCGCTCAAACCGATCAGTACAAAGTTAGAGGAAGTATTGTTGCTTATTGTGCAAATCCTAGCAAACTTGGGCTTAACACAGGTTATTACACCATAGGATCTGCGCCCTCCGGCTATTACGATTCTATTAGGCTGTTGATTTATTTAAGTACGGTTGGTTACAGTTCCCATTCTAGCGAAAGTATCATGACTACTCTTTTTGGTTCTGATAAAAGTAACAGCACTATGCGATATGTATTAACTCATATTGCTATAGGTGCAATGTATGCAAATGATCGTAGTTATCTTAGTAGTCAAGGTAATTCACAAGCAACCGCCATTATTAACGGCTTAAGTAGTTATATCAACTCGAATGGTTCTGCTTATGCGGAATCAAAAAATTATAGTCTATATAGGATTGCGGATACATCAGAAAGGCAGGCTTTAATTTGGATAGAACAAAATGCTACCCCGACCCCTACTCCAACCCCAGGTAAAGTCAGAGCGATTAAAGAAAGTAGCTCTAGCACCGATGAGCCATCTTTTGCCGGCATTGAATTCAGTCTTTATACTACCAGTAGCTGTAAAAGCGCGATTGACACAAAAACCATCTCTGGTTCTAGCGACAGGGTAGTCTTTGATGATGATATCGAAGTCGGCGAAGTTTATTATATTAAAGAGACTGACACTAACGACAACTATTATCTTACTGATACTAGCTGTAAAAAAGTGACTGCAACCGCTACCGGCACAGGCACGGGTAGTGCGACTTTTACTAATGAACCTATACCCCAATCCAACCCTGGTAAAGTCAGAGCAATTAAAGAAAGTAGCTCCAGCACTTATGAACCATCTTTTGCCGGCATCGAATTTACCTTGTATAAAAGAAGTAGTTGCACCGGCACCATAGTTGATACAAAAACCATCTCCGGCTCTAGCGATAGAGTGGTCTTTGATGACGATATCGAAGTCGGTGAAGTTTATTATATTAAAGAGACTGACACTAACGACAACTATTATCTTACCGACACCAGTTGTCAAAAAGTTACCGCAACTGCCAGTGGTACTGGCTCCTCCGCCACCGCTACATTTACTAATAACCCTATTGTCCCTGGCAAAGTTACTGCCGTGAAAAAAAGTAGCTCTAATATTCTCACTCCATCCTTCGCTGGTATTAAATTCAGTATTTACAGTAGTAGCAGTTGTTCTGGCTCCCCAATCGCTACTAAAACTCTCTCTGGTAGCAATAGCAGTGTGACATTTGATACTAATCTTACGGAAGGAACCACCTACTATATTAAGGAATCCATCGGCACCAATACCAATTATTACGAAACTGATACAAGCTGTAAATCCGCCACTGCGACAGAAAATGGTACCGAGTCTTCTGCCACAGTTACTTTCACTAATGAACCTATACCTCAATCCAATCCTGGCAAAGTGCGAGCAGTAAAAGAAAGTAGCTCGAGCACTTACACCCCATCTTTCGCTGGTATTAAATTCAGTATTTACAGTAGTAGCAGTTGTTCCGGTGATCCGATTGCTGCCAAAACTCTTTCGGTTAATGAAAATAACGTCATTTTTGATACAAATCTCATCGAAGGAACCACTTACTATGTTAAGGAATCCATTGGTACCAATACTGAGTATTATGAAACTGATACTGCTTGTAAATCTGTCACCGCAACCGCTACCGGCACCGAAAGCTCTGCCACACTTACCTTTACTAATAATCCTATCATAGTGGTTGAAACTCCTATTACTCCTGGCAAAGTTACTGCAAAAAAAGAAAGTAAGTCAACAACTTATGTCCCATCCTTCGATGGTATTGAATTTAGCCTCTATAATAACAGCAATTGTTCCGGCGATCCAATCTCTACTAAAAGCCTCTCAGACGGCTACGATAGCGTCCAATTTGATACTGGTTTAGAAGAAAATGAAACCTATTATATTAAGGAATCCATCGGCACCAATACCAATTACCACGAAACCGAGACTGCTTGCAAGTCCGTTTCTGCTACTGTTAGTGGCGAGGAAACTTTTGCCACCGCTACCTTCGTTAACGAGCCAATCGGTAAAATCAAAGTCAATAAATGCGATGTTGAAATTAATTCTGACTGTGCCAATAGTTCTCTTAAGTCTCAAGGTAATGGTAATTTCAACGGCATCGAATTTACCTTATATAATAACGCTCAATGCACCGAACTGACTACTGCCACCGGCCTCGTCAACCCCCAAACCTTATCTAACAATAATATTTCAATCATCTTCGAGAAATTAGTGGCCGGACAAACTTATTATGTTAAAGAAAATATTAGCAACAACACTTTTTACAACGCCTCTGATGCCAGTTGTAAGGCTGTCACGGCGAGCACTTCCTCATCGAGTGATATCAACTTTAACAATACTGTCAAGAAAACTAGCATTAAAGTCAATAAACGTGATTCTGAAACAAATAGTTGCACGCCAGTAGGCAACAATAGTTTTGACGGCACTTCTTTCCAACTAATCAATAAATCTGACAATTCAATATATTACAATAATGCCATTTTTGCCCCTAATAGTGTTATTGATACTAAAACTCTTGCATCAAATAGTTGTGAGGTTACTTTCGAAAATCTACCTTATGGCGCCTACCAAATTTCCGAGACACCATCTAATGGATATAATGGTGGTGCCGCTCAAACCGTGACGCTTTCTTCCCCTGAAGCTACCGAAATTACCTTTACAAATACCGCCAAAAAAGGCCAGATTATCGTTAATAAGATTGATGCCGACACTAATTCCTGCACTCCATACAATGGCAATTTCCCGCTAGACGGCACTAGCTTCACTTTAACTAATAAGACTGGTGGTCTAGTCTATCATGATAGCCAAGCCGTCCAAAATAATGACGTTATTATGACTCAGACGCTTTCTAATGGTATTTGTCAAGTTACTTTCGAAAATCTACCTTATGGTGATTATGAAATCACCGAGGAACCGACTTTTGGTTATATCCCATCTACTCCTACAACTCAGCTCGTTACAATCTCGGAAGAAGCTAAAACTATCACTAAAACCTTCGAAAACCGTTTTGTTGCCCAGAGTTTAGGCACAGTGGCCGCTGATGGTAAAGATGGTGATAAATTTGTCGAAGCTGAAAGTTCCTCAAAGATTATCGATACAGTCAGTTATTGTGTTATTCCAGGCATAGATTTTGTCTTAGAGGGAACCTTAATGGACAAAAGTACTGGTGAAGAGTTACTTATTGACGGTAACCCAGTAAAAAGTTCCATTCCGCTTAATGCGACAACTGAATGTGGCGAAATTAAGATGGAATTTGAACTTGATACTACTAATCTCGGCGGTCAAGATATCGTTGTCTTTGAAAAACTCTACTATAAAGATACCTTAGTTTTAGAGCATAGCGATATTAACGATGCCGACCAAACGCTTTCAGTTCTCTTCTTAAGAACCTTTGCTACTAACCGCTCGACTAAAAAGAAACTTTTGCCTCTAAATGAAGAGGTTGAAATCGTAGATGAAGTTAACTACTGTCTTAAGACAGATTTAGAATACACCCTTGAAGGAACCATTATGGATAAGAGCACTGGTGATCAATTGATTGTTGATGATGCTCCAGTTGAAGATGAGCTTACTTTCACTCCAACTGAGTGTTGTGGCCAGGTTGAGATGAAATTTACTCTCAATACAAAAGATTTAGCCGGTGCCGAACTCGTAATTTTCGAAAATCTCTATCAAGACGATCAGCTGGTTCTTGAGCACAATAACCTTTACAATGTCGATCAGACCGTCCATGTAGAAACTCCACTTCCTGCCCCAGAGCCAGTCCCAGACTTAATCTCTCTCCCAAATACTGGCGAACTAAGTAAAGATAATGACAATATTAGCGAGTCATTTAATATTGTCCTCGTCGCTTGCACCGCCTTCGCAGTTGGCATCATTGGCTACCTTATCTATAGAAAAATCTCCCGAGTTTCCTTCTCTCGTAAATAAAAAAGCATTGACATTTTCAATAAAATATGATAAAATAGAAAGAATCCAATATTGAAAGGTGGGCGATAGATATGGATGGTTATTTTAAACGCAAAGTATTTGAAATGTCTAAAGAAGATTTTCATAATCTTTTGCGGGTAGCCAGAACAAAAGAGTATGTACAATTTTTTAACTTTGGATATGATAATTTAACCGAAGAAGAAAAATTTATCCTTCTTCAATCCTTAAAGAAGAACAACATCGACATTAACGGAGAAATGGATCTTTTGGAGATTGCAGAAGCTATCGCCGCAAGGGCATCAACTTATCAATAGGATTTAAGGCCCCCTTATTACAGGGGGCTATTTTCCTTAATAAATTCCGAATCGTTCCTTTTGGTCTGCTATAGCTTGGGCTTTTCTTGTAGCGCTAGGAAATGCGAAAGCATAATACTCTTCTACAATATCCCTATCATATCTGAAAACAATTTTTTCCGCCCCAGTCTGATGTTTTTCATCCACTAGATCCGATGGTAAGAAATTACGAGGAGTAAAAGGACGAACATTTAATTCTTTGGCTAAATCATTTAATTCATTAAGATATTTTATAGCATTATTATGGGCCGTACGTCTTATATATTCGTACATATGTCCATCATCTCCATATTGTTCACGAATATCTTGTTTGTCCATATATTTTAAATCGATGTGTTCATAGACCACACTTACAAATTTATTGAGAAGATCGACAACTCTGCTTTTTTTCTGTTCATCTACTCCTGGATTATCAGCTGCCTTTTTAAGTGCTTCCCTTCTTTCATAGAAACAATCACCAGATCTGGCTTCGATTGTATTTCTTAAATCTTCCTCTCTCCCTTCTCCGGGATATGCTACCATATGTTGTAATACCTCAGTCCGTGCTTCAATGCCATGTATTTCACCCAATTCCAAATTTTCCTCCATTCTTTTATACTCACTAGCAAGTATATCCTCCCATCGTTCAAGTTCTTTTTCACTAATTTTTTCCCCTGCTTCTTCTAATTTTGTTAGCCTTTTTGCAAATGAAAATTCAGAATCTTTTATTTCACCTGAATGATAAATCGCTTCTTCTTTAATCTCTTCTTTAGAGTCATATTGAAACTCGTCCTTCTCGGCTGCTTGTTCTGTATTTTTGTCTCCACTTGGTTTATTAAAATTTTTCATATCTACCTCAATCGTTTATACTATAAATCCATTTTATCACAAAA
>JAZSMA010000049.1:0-3393 GCA_045535655.1 Candidatus Nanosyncoccus sp. | reverse complement strand
GAAGACTTTTACGTCAGTAAAAGTCTAATCCCTCCCGGTGTACCATTGTGAAATTAAGCCTTCTTTAAGGCCTTTTTTCATCTGTTCTGAGTCGGTTCGAGCAAGCTCAAATTGTTCTTTCAACTCAGGATATTTTTCTGCAATAGGAACCAAGTATTTTACAGAGGTAAATTGTATGGTTCGATTCGATAATTTTAACTCCGCACCAAATCTTTCGACTATTGCTCTTTTTTGTTCCCCAATTATATAAATTAAAATTTTTGATATAATGCATGAACACATAATTATATTTAGCAACCAAAAAGTTCCAGGTAAATGTGCCCCCATCTAATCATTTTAGTTAATTAAAAATGTTGGAAACCCGAAAATAAACCCTAATGCTATACCTACGATGATTGCAAAAAGTATAGCAGAAATAGAAAAAGCTACTTTTAAACTAGCTTTTTTGTTAGCTACCTTTGAATTTTTGGCGTAATCAGCGACTTCTTTAATAGCCCAGATCCAACTAATAATAAAAATAATTAATGGTAACCACATAATCACATGATAAGATATTTTCGCCGTGTTAGACCAAAAGTGTCCATCGTCGGCCACTAGAAATACTGGAAAGAAATAGGAAAAAATTAGAAATACAATTGGGAACAATAAATGTAGAAAACCTTGGGATTCTTTCCCGATATAAAAATCATGAACTCCTAAAGCGCCAAAGACTAGCCCTAGGGTTACAAAAGTTGTCAATTGTTTGTCTTGTGTTTGATTGCTAATTTTATTCATAAGAACATTATATCATATTGCAAACTGCAAAAGAAAAACAGATACGATGGGCAATTTCCGCTTATCAAATCTTCTTTCAACATAGTTGCAACTTCTCGCACCAGGGTGTACCACATTTTAGCAAATGCACAGGAAACGGGATTCGAACCTCCGGTGCGAATCCCTCCCGGTGTACCATTTTATCGCAAAATAATAAGCACCCGTAGTTCAACGGATAGAACGTTGGTTTCCGGAACCAATGATGTCGGTTCGATTCCGGTCGGGTGTACCAAACTTATGCTTTTATTTCGCTCCTGGGGAGCGGTATTTTTTTATTGCATCCGCAAGGGCTTGATGCCCTAACACGGAACAATGGAATTTATGTTTTGGCAAAGTCCCTAAATAATCGTCAATGTCTTTTGCCGAAATCTCAAGAGCTTCTTCTAATGATTTACCTTTTGCAAGTTCCGACAGGGCTGAAGTTGATGCGATAGCAGAAGCGCAACCGTAAGTTTTCCAACGTATATCTTTGATTTTGTTATTAGCTACTTTAATATACATTTTCATCTGATCACCGCAAATAGGATTACCTACAACGCCAACCGCATCATAAGCAAACTTCGTCTCATCACCAAACAAATAATTACGTGGATTCATAAAATGATCTTTTACGATATCTGAATACACCCAATCTTGTCCTTCGTTCATTTTGTCTTCCTTTCTACTGTACTGATTTTTTGCAATCTATCAATAACCTTTGGTAAAACTTCCATCACTTTTTCGATATCTTTTTCGGTATTATCTAAGCCAAACGAAAAACGAATCGACGAATGAGCTACTTCCGCATCTCCAGTTTTTGCCATTAATACATGACTTGGTTTTATATCGCCTGACGCGCACGCCGAGCCAGTAGAAACGATAATCCCTTCCGCGTCCAAGTATAGTTGGATTGATTCACCTTCAGCAGCTTCAAACGATGCATTTAGTATGTTTGGTAAAGAATTATTTAAATCAGTATTTAAACTACTTCCAGGTATTTCCGCTAAAATCCGCTCAGCTAAAATATCTCGTAATTTACGAATTTTTGTATTGTATACTTTCCAAGTTTCATTTTTAAGAACATATTTTAGTGCTGCACCAAATCCAATAATCCCCACTGTATTATAAGTACTACCTCGACGATGCTTCTCCTGATTACCACCAATTATCAGCGGCTTAAAAGGTACGCCTTTTCTAACATAGAGTGCGCCCACCCCAATTGGCCCACCAATTTTATGTGCACTAAACGTTGCATAGTCCAAATCGAGTACTTTTATGTCTAATTGAACTTTACCAAGTGCTTGCGTTAAATCGGAATGAATATACCCACCTTTCGCATGCGCTTCTTTGACAATGTCTTCTATCAACAACAATTCCCCAATCTCATTATTAGCGTACATATAAGAATAAAGTGTCGGCTTTTTGCTCCCACCTAATTCCTTCGCAGATTCAATTATAGAATGATGCTCAAGCGGCGAAGTGATAATTTCATGATTTTCAAAAGTACGAATAACAGTATTGTTTGATTCAGAAGCGCCAGAGGTAAAAATGATTTCATCTAAATCTGCGTTGATTAATTTCGCCAATAGCTCGCGTGTCTCTTCAATTTTGTTCATCGAGAGATGACCTGGTGTATGAAGTGCTGATGCATTAGCAAAATATTTTTGCTCTGCTTCATGCATCGCTTTTATCACCTCCGGTAAAAGCGGGCTAGTCGCCGCATAATCCAGATAAACCATAGTATGTTTGATTATATCATTAAATCCCTTTTTAACATAGTTACTACCTCTTTCACTAGGGTATACCAAATAACGGAAAAAAGACAAACCAGATTATTTAGTTCTGATTATGTCAAAGTCAAAACCCCCTAGCCGAGAATCGCTCTCGGCTTTTTTCTTACCTTGAAAAAATCAATAAAATCAGTTATAATTACACCACTTGGTACCGTAGCTCAGCTGGTTAGAGCGTGGGACTCATAAGCCCGAGGTCGGTGGTTCAATCCCACCCGGTACCACCATTTTTTGTGTTATAATTAAACTATGAATAAAAAACAAGGCTTTACCATCTTAGAAATCATCGTCGTTTCCATTTTTGCTACTCTGCTCATCATCCTCTTCTTTATTCAAAAATCCAATATTGATGCCATGGAGCGCGACGAAGACCGCAAAATCGCTATTAACGCTATGTATTATGCCCTCGAAGAAAGTTTTTATAAAGATAATGGATATTATCCAGAAACTATTTCCGAAGAAAATATTAAAGTCATCGACCCGGCCCTTTGGACCGATCCGCTCGGCTTTAATCTTGGCGACCCTACCGGTTCTTACTCCTACGAAGCTGCTAATTGTAAAGACGGTAAATGTAAAGAATACATTCTAAAAGCTGTCCTTGAAAAAGAAGGCGCCTACGTTAAATACCAACGTAATTAATTTTCGTCTTCTTCTTTATCTTTTTTGCCTTTTTTTGATGAATGTGATTTTTTCGCTGCCGAAATTAATCCTGTTACCGCTTTTAAATCAGTCGACGAAATATCAGAATACTTAAAAGTATAGGTTGTTTCGTCACCTACCGTCGCT
Source organism: Candidatus Nanosyncoccus sp. (assembly GCA_045535655.1). Lineage (GTDB taxonomy): Bacteria > Patescibacteriota > Saccharimonadia > Saccharimonadales > Saccharimonadaceae > Nanosyncoccus. The sequence continues at coordinate 25 of JAZSMA010000049.1, read as the reverse complement.
AATCTTAGCGTTCCATAATGAAATA
>JAZSMA010000005.1:0-7547 GCA_045535655.1 Candidatus Nanosyncoccus sp. | reverse complement strand
CACCATATCCCACCGACCAGTCTAAATTCCGACCAAAATACATATTTCCAGCACTATCATTAAATCTCACCCCTGTACACATCTCGCCTCCTTTTTATTTATTTTTTAATTCTTACGTTTATTTTATCACAAAATTTATTTATTGAAATTTTTATAACAGGCTTGGCGGATCGAAGATAACCTTAAAATTTGGCTCTAATTCCGCACACGCTTCTAAAAGCGCCTTTCTAGATCGACTTCTCACAATAATTTGCCACGAGTATCCCTTATTTGTCCTCTCATGAAACGCTGGCATCGGCGGGGAAACCGACAACCTCTTGTCATGGCTTAATTTATTAGCCAATTCCCGCACCTTTTTCAAAACAATCGCCTCTGTTTTCATCGTAATTTCCAACTTCATCACGAATTTAAACGGCGGGAACCCAGCCTTTTTCCGCTTTCGAATCATATATTCATAAAATCCTAGATAATCTTCGCTTAAAACATATTCAAAAATAGGATGTTCTGGTCGAAAGGTCTGGATAAAAACGCTCGTATCAGATATATGCCCACGCCCGACCCTTCCAATTACTTGAGTTAATAGTTGGAAAGTTCGCTCTTCCGCCATGTAATCTGGTAGGGAAAGCCCTGCATCCGCCTGCACAATCCCCACTGTTGCCAACTTTGGTAAATCTAAACCCTTTGCAAGTGTCTGTGTCCCGACTAAAATATCTGCTTCTCCTGCCTTTATAGCATCATAAACCGCTTCTAGCCCCTCATCTTTCTTATTATCGGCATCGAACCGCCTTATCCGCGCCTTCGGGAATACTTTTTTCAACTCGCTTTCTAACAACTTTGTCCCAAACCCCTTATGTACCATCCCTGGATGTTTACACTTTGGACAATTTATCGGTACTTTCTCAGAAAAACCGCACGTATGACAATGCAACATATATTCATCAGCGTGCAAATTCAACGGTAAATAACAATTCGGACATAAGACCTCCTCGCCACAATTTTCACAAATCGTCAGCGGCGCCGACCCTCGGCGATTATGAAAAATCAGCGTCTGTCTCCCAGATTCTAGATTTTCCGCCATCGTTTTTAGTAAGGGATTAGAAAAATAACGATTTTTTGTAAAATTTTCTCTATCTTTAAAATCTATAATCTTAATTTCTGGTTTTACTGCCTCTTTCTTAGCTTTCACCTCTAATTTAACTAAAGCGTCTCGCTCTTTGGCAAGATAAAAATCTTCTATTGTTGGAGTAGCTGATCCGAGAATTAAAGGAATTCCTAAACATTTTGCCATAAAACTCGCCACCCGGACCGTCGAATAACGTGGCGGATTCTCTTGGTAATAGGCATTTTCATGTTCCTCATCTATAATTATTAATCCGACGCTATCAAGTGGCGCAAATAAAGCCGAACGCGGCCCAATTACTATCTTAGGGCTCTCTGTTTCAAGCAGGGAATTAAAGATTAGATGTCTTTCCGCTTCAGTCTGTTTAGAATGAATTAAAGTAATATTCTCGCCAAAAACTTCTTCAAAAACTTGAACAAACTGGCTTGTTAAAGCAATTTCTGGCACCAAGATGATACTAGATTTTTGTCGTTTAAACGCATTTAAAGCCATTTTGAGGTAGATATTAGTTTTACCACTACCAGTAACGCCAAACAGCAGTTTCGTGCCTTCTAGGCCCTTCTGCAGGCCTTCTAGGGCCATTTTTTGCGCAGGGTTGAGTAGTATTTCTTGGCTGAACGACGGGTGACGATGATATTCCAACGAAGGGGTATTCCGGAGCGCGGCAGCGCGAGGATTAGCGCCGGCCGCCCGTGGCGACGGGCCGGCCGGACGCGACCCCGAGTGGAATATCTCGTCAGGACCCGTCGAGGACAGAGCATTACCGAACATTTGTTCGGTTTTCCTCCGTTTCTTCTCAACCCCTCTCGGTAAAACTAGTGACACTGCCTGTCCCGACGGCGCCAAATAATATTCATGTATAAAACCCACAGTTTCCAATAAATGTTTTGGCAAAGGCTTTGAATACAAAACTTTCAAAATCGATTTAGTTTTAAAATTCGGTTGCGCAACTTTTTTAACAACAATTCCTGGCACTACTCGCCGACCTACCGGCACCAAAACGATTTGACCAGGTAAAAGGGAATCAAAAAAATCATAGGTCAATCCTTCTACCTTACCTTCTGGTATCACCTCATAAAACATATCCCTATTATAACATTGTTGTAATTTTTACAGAATCCATGCTATAATGAAATGAGTTAAGATGAGGTAATATGTTAGAAGTATTCGTTACATCAAGGGTGCGACGCAAAATTCTGGTTGTTTTTGCCAAATATCCCGATTTTAAAACCCACGTTAGAGGCCTAGCCAAACTAATTAAAGAGGATCCCGGCAATATCCAGAGAGAACTTGAACGCATGGCTAAAGGCGGTTTTCTCGTTGTGACCAAAAAGGGCAAAACTAAAATTTACCAAACCAATAAACAATTCCCAATTTTAAAAGAGCTCCAAAGTATCGTCATTAAAAGTCAAAAGGGCAATAAACCCAGTAAAACTATCGGTTAGCAGGGGTATAATTTGAGTAAAATTTTTGAACAATTACTAGAAAAACGCCATCTCGGCAAGGATTTTTTATACCCTAAATACGAAAACAGCGAAAATCCTTTTTCTCTAGCCGATATGGATAAAGCTGTCAATCGGATTAAAAAAGCCCTAGATAATCACGAAAAAATCCTCATCTATGGCGACTATGATGTTGATGGAGTTACCGCTAGCACCTTAATGGAAGAAGCTTTAAAATTAGTTGGTATAGAATTAAATAATCTCAGTATTATGCTCCCCGATCGCTTTGCTGACGGCTATGGCATGAGCCCAAAGTTAATCGAAAATGCTGAGAAACAAGGTGTTAAACTCGTAATAACCGTCGATTGCGGCTCCAGTAACCATAATATTATTGCAGAACTTAATACCTTAGGTATTGACACTATTGTTACGGACCACCACGAAACCCCCGATACAATGCCAGAAGCAGTCGCTATTTTAAATCCTAAACGTAAAGATAAACCCACTGAAAATCTCCAAAATCTTGCCGGTGTTGGTGTTGCTTTTAAGCTCGCTCAAGCCCTCGTTAATGAGGAAATGATTAAATCAGGCCAAGAAAAGTGGCTTCTTGATCTTGTTTTAATTGGTACTATTTGCGATAATATGCTTTTAACGGGCGAAAATCGTATTCTCGGTTACTATGGCATTAAAGTCTTAGCAAAAACCCGCCGCCCCGGACTTCTAGAATTAATGACGAAATCCGGAGTAAAAAAATTGAACTCTGAATCGATTGGCTTCCAAATTGGCCCTCGCCTTAATGCTGCTGGTCGCCTAGAAACTGCCGATCTCTCTTTAAATTTACTTCGTTCTACTAGTCAAGCCGAAGCCGCTCTTCTTTCCGAAAAACTCGAAACCTTGAACAAAAAAAGAAAAAATGAACAAATTTCTGCTACTCGTGAAATCATCAAACGTGGTGTTGGCTCCGATCCAGTCATTGTTGAAACTGGCCAATTTCATGAAGGTATTCTTGGTATTGTGGCCGGTCGTTTAGTCGAAGAGTATCACAAGCCCGCTTTTGTTCTAACTGAGGTAGAAAACGGAATTTTGAAAGGTTCTGGCCGCAGTTTCGGAGACTTCAATTTAGCCAACGCCCTGAGTTTTGCCAAAGAGAGTATTATAGGCGGAGGTGGCCACGCTGGCGCCGCCGGGGTAAGACTAGAACAAAAAAATCTCTATCAATTCCGCGAACAAATCAATGCTTATTATCGTAGTTTAAAATTACCAGACCAAACTAAATACTTAACTAAACCAGCCGACCTTGAATTATCCGACTTTTCGGGTTTAAATCTCGACCTCTTAGAAGAGTTAAGGCTTCTTGAACCGTTCGGAGCAGGGAACGAAGAACCAATTTTTCGTCTCAAAAACGTCGAAATAGCAAACCTTACTCGCATGGGCGCCGAACGTAATCATTTGCGTCTTGATTTAAGAGATAAAAATGGTAAATATTTTAAATTAGTCTCTTTTTATGCCCCTGAAAATTGGCTCAATCTCGATCCAGATTTTGACCATATTGAGCCCCTCATTAAACTTTCCGAAAATGATTTTAATGGCACTAAATCTCTCGAAGCTCGCATTATTGATATAAATATGATATAATATCATCATGAAAAAAGTTATCCTAAAATGTAAGCTGAAGAATCGTGATGAATTCGAACAGAAACTCAGTGATATCGATCTTGATTTCTCCCCGATTTATTGGCAACATGATCGAGTTTATGTTCCGCGTGGCTATAAACGAGGAGTTAATCTTCCGCGTTTAATTATGCGCACCGAGATGAAATCCGTTGATAAGCCCGCGAAATATGCCCTAATTCTTCGTCGCCACATTGAGGATTCTGGTGTTGATGTAACCGAAGAAACTTCAGTTAAGGATTATGAAAAAGTAGTTAACATTATCCTTCAACTCGGTTTTAAACCAATTGCCGAAGTTTCTCGCCGCCGCCAAGAACTAAAAATGGGGGAAGGAACCTTTATTTATCTCGATAAAATCGATAATAAACCGGGTTACTACGCTAAAATCGAATCTGAACTTTCTGATTCCGATTCCGTCATTGAAGCCAAAGAGGATCTAAAAAAGACTTTCGAAACCCTCGGCGAATCCAGCTTCGTTGAGAGTGCATATTTTGAATTATAAAATCCTTAGATTTTTACCTCAACAAGCTAAAGATTTTATTTCAAATATTTTCTAGCCGCGTGGTGGTTCGCCATCTGGCTCGCCCAGTAATTTTTTCGATTTAATTTCATATCTTCGCCCATTCACTGGCGAAATATAATAATCTTCATTTAAGAGATTTACAAACATCGTTAAATCTTTATCATCCATAATAATAATTGAACCATCATCATCAGTCATAAGCTCAAGCTGCATTTCATCTGCATAATCGAGCAATTTATCTTGGGACATTTCTTCAGCAATATCCATTGCTTGAACCTTTTTTAAGATTGGTTTTTTATCCGCAAGTAGGGAATCGAGCGTCAAGCCTTCCGAAAATGACAATTTATACTTCTCAGTTAATTCTTTCGCTTTTGCTTCTGCAATGACTTGCGACTTATAATCATATTGGAATAAATTCTCAAATTTCGCCTGATTAAAGACGATAATATTACCATCTACAATTGCTACTTGGTTATCATCCGGCATTTTTAACGCAATTTCAGCCGAAAATGGTTCAAAACTCTCACCATTAATTTCCCAGGAAGTTGCTCCTTTTAGGGCCGAAGATGCCGGCAGAATCTTCGCAATATAAAAAACTTTTGTTCCTTCATCTCCGCCCGGATAAGTAAACTTTGCAATAATTCCTTTTACTTTTTTAAAATCGTATTCGTTTTCGGAAAAATAATCAATATCTTTATATTCATGTTCAATCAAATGAATTAAAGTCTCCGCCCGCCCTACTTTAGAAAGGGAAGTGCGGTAAATTACTTTTTCTTCACCATCTGCCCGCTCGTATTCGCGGCACTCTAATCCTTTATCCGCCTCCTCAATAATATAATGCACCGCCTCCTGCATAAACATCGATTTTACTGCCCCAGTTAGTTTATCTGAATACTTGATCTTATATGGCGTGTAATTTTTATTAAACAAAAACAACTCCGCCGAGACATTATTTTTTACTTCGTCAATCTCGTTCGCCCACAGAAACACATCGAACGGTTCACCAGTACTAGAATTTTCCATATTTACCTCACTTATTTTTAATCATTATATCACAACCAAGAAATTAGAGGGGTATAACCATTTCTTCTATTCACTATTTCCAGGCTAAAAATTTGAAAAAATAGTGATGGAAAGCCGGTACTGCAATACCGGAAGGTTTCCATCAAATTATTTTTTAAAATTTTTACCACAGTGAACAGAAGAAATGACTATCCCAGAAGAATCATTATATGTTCGGTTATTATAATATAAAATATATGAAAATCAACCAACTTTGTTCGGGAAAATAACAGGGAAGTTTTCCACAATCGTGCAAAACCATACTAAAAAAATCTCCAAAAAAACCACTTGCATTTTTTCGAAAAATATAATAAACTGAAAACAGCGAATTCAAATATAAAAACGCTAAACAAAAAATTGCACCTTAAAAAAGTTTGAGATCGGCCAACTAGGAGTTTCGGCGCGCATTAAAACTTAGCGAGATGCGTCAAAAAAATCGTGAGTTCCTTCCTCAAAACACACCTCCCAATAAAACTCTATATGGTCTAAACACAATAAGTCTCTCAACGGCTGCGATATTAGGATTAGCTTCGCGCTGGTAAATCGTGGTGGATATTATTGTGACAAAACAAAAATCAAACAGAAACAAACCCGCTGAAGTTTCTAGTTGAACGATCTCAAACGATGTATAATAAATAGTATGGAGAAACAACATATCCCTGTATTATTGTCAGAAGTTCTGGCAACTTTGGACCCGCAACCCGGAGAAAGTTATTTAGACTTGACTGCCGGCTACGGAGGTCATGCTAGTAAAATTTTGGATGTGACACGGAATTATAAAGGCTCAGTTTTAGTCGATCGCGATGAATTTGCTGTAGATTATCTCAAAAGTGAATTCCCGCCCGAAACTAAAATTGAAAATGTCGATTTTTATAATGCGGTGCTACAGCTTGTTGAGTGTGGAAAAACTTTTGACATGATACTGGCTGATTTTGGTGTTTCTTCTCCGCAACTAGATATGGAAAGTCGTGGGTTTTCATTTAAATATGAGAGCCCGCTAGACATGCGTATGGATCAAAGACAAAAATTTACGGCAGCGGACGTTGTTAATAAATATAGCGAAAGGGAACTAGCAGAAATTTTTATCAAATACGGCGAAGAGAAACCAGGACACGCTAAACTGCTAGCTAGAGAAATAGTCCACCATCGTCCAATCAAGACTACGAAGGAATTAGGCGAAATTATTGCAAGAAAATCAAAGTATACGAAAATCCATCCTGCTACTAAAATTTTCCAAGCGATTCGTATAGTGGTTAACGCTGAACTGGAGCAGATTGAAAAAACTCTTCCGCTTCTCCCGAAGCTACTAAATAAAAACGGTCGTCTCGGCATTATTACTTTCCATAGCTTAGAGGATCGGCTCGTTAAAGATTTTTTCAAATCAGCTTCAGATTTCGGGGAAGAATCTGAACTTGAAATCATCAATAAAAAACCTATCATTGCGGAATCTAAAGAACTAGTTATCAACCCGCGTGCCCGGAGCGCTAAGTTCCGCGCGGCAAGGCGGCATTGATAAAACAAAAATAAAAACAAAGGAGGCAAAATGCCAAAACAAATTTTCGTCGCGAACAAATCGCGCGCCCAAAAAATTAAGGTAAATTTCCGTTAGTCTTTCTTCCTCCGAGCAAGCCTAAAAACTTGCTCGGATTTCAAAGGCTAATGACATGGACCGAGTGTGGTCCGCCAAAAAGAGTTTCACAGAGAGTGTGAAGTGTATGACCTTCCCGGG
>JAZSMA010000014.1:0-2909 GCA_045535655.1 Candidatus Nanosyncoccus sp. | reverse complement strand
TCTCGATTTCGGGTTCGGAATTTGCGGAAATGTTTGTTGGCGTGGGGGCTTCGAGGGTGCGCGACTTGTTTTCGAAAGCGAAAAAAAATGCGCCGTCAATTATCTTTATTGATGAGATTGATGCGGTAGCGCATAAACGTGATGCGAGGGGCGGAGCGGGACGCGAGGATGAACAAACTTTGAATCAGATTTTAGTAGAAATGGATGGGTTTGATAATGAGTCGGGCGTGATTGTGATGGCGGCGACCAACCGAGTAGATATGCTAGATAAGGCGTTACTACGTCCGGGGCGGTTTGATCGGCATGTGAATGTAGCTTTACCGGAAAGAAAAGATCGACTAGAAATCTTAAAGGTGCATTTTAAAGGTAAACCAGTAGAAGAAGACGTAGATTTAGAAGCTTTAGCAAAAAAGACGGCGGGTTCGTCGGGGGCGGATCTTTCAAATATTGCGAATGAGGCAGCGATTACGGCGGCGCGGGAAGGGCATAAAGCTATTTCTAATAAGGATTTGACGGAAGCGTTTGAGAGGGTAGCGATTGGACCGGAGAGGAAATCGAAAGTCTTAAACGAAAAAGAGAAGAAAATTACGGCTTATCACGAAGCGGGGCATGCGGTAGTGGGTCACGTTTTGCCGGATTCGGATCCGGTGCATAAAGTAACAATTATTCCGCGTGGTTCGACGGGAGGAGTAACATGGTTCTTGCCACCAGAGGATAGAAGTTATAAAAATATTTTTGAGTTAAAAGATATCTTAGCGCGAGCAATGGGGGGACGAGTAGCGGAAAAATTGATTTTCGGAAAGGATGCAATTACAACAGGAGCTTCGTCGGATCTTAAAAATGTAGCGGAATTGGCTAAATCGATGATTATTGAAGAGGGGATGGGAGAAGGAACTAGAAACTTAGTTTTTCCGGATGAGGCGACTGGATATTATACAATTACGACCGGGAAGCCATACTCGGAAAAGACAGCGGAAATAATTGATTTAGAAATTAAGAAACTTTCAGACGAAGCGGCAAAGAGGGCAGAGGAAGTATTGAAGGCTAATAAAGACGTATTGGATAAGTTAGCAGAAGAATTATTGAAACATGAGACGCTCGAAGAAGCTGAATTAGAACCGCTTCTTAAAGGTGCGAAATTACCAGAAGCAGCAAAATTATATAAGTAAGCTGGAGGTAAGTAATGGAAAGGTTTTTGGAATATTTTAAACCGGATTGTTATGATTTAGATTTATCGATTGATAAATTTAAAAAGACGATTGGCGGAATAGTTATTGTCTCAGGTCGGGTTCTAAATGAAACGGTTAAGTTTCATGCGGTGGATTTAGAAATTACGGGAGTTCTAATAAATGGAAAGGAAGCAAAGTTTAAGACGGATGGAGAAGTTCTGGAAATTTTTGAAGTAGGACTAGGCGAAGCGGATATTACTATATATTATAATGGGAAATTGAATGAAAATATGGAGGGGGCGTATCTTTCAACTTATGAATATGCAGGAAAGACAGAAATAATTGTGGCGACGCAATTCGAATCGCATTATGCGCGCGAAGCGTTTCCGTGTATTGATGAACCAGCGGCAAAAGCAGTATTCAAGCTATCGATAGCTATTCCGGAGGGTTCGGATGATTTGGTTTTGTCTAATATGTCAGAACTAAAGTTTAGTTCGGGGCCGCGTCCGGCCGGCCCGTCGCCACGGGCGGCCGGCGCTAATTCTCGCGCTGCCGCGCTCCGAAATGCCCCAAACCAAACTTTAGTTTCTAACTATAAAACGAAATCATTTGAGCCGACGCCGAGAATGTCGACGTATCTTTTAGCTTGGGTGATTGGAAAGTTTCATGGTAAGACAATAAAAAATAAACATGGAGTAGAAATTACGACATATTGCGCTTTAAACCAGGATGTTGATTCGGTTGATTATGCTAATGAGATTGCAGCGAGGAGTTTAGAATTTTATGACGATAATTTTAAAGTTCCGTATCCTTTGAAAAAATTAGAGCAAGTGGCATTGCCAGATTTCGAGGCAGGGGCGATGGAAAATTGGGGATTAGTGACTTATCGAGAATCGATGCTACTGGTTTCGAAAAATGCAACGCTCGGGACGAAAAAAAGTGTAGCATTAACGGTGGCGCATGAATTATCACATCAGTGGTTTGGCGATTTGGTAACGATGAAATGGTGGGATGATTTGTGGCTCAATGAGTCTTTTGCAAGTGTGATGGAATATTATGCAGTAGATAAAATACATCCAGAATATAGGATTTTTGAAGGCTTTTTTACGGGCGATGCTTATGCGGCACTTTTAAGAGATGCGTATAATGGGGTGCAATCAGTGCATCAAGAAGTGCATGATCCAGCGGAGATTGCAACATTGTTTGATGGAGCAATTGTTTATGCAAAGGGGGCAAGATTGATGTTGATGTTGATAAGATTAATGGGTTGGGATAATTTTTGTAAAGGTTTAGTTGATTATTTCAATAAATATCAATATCAAAATACGGTGGGAGATGATTTGTGGAACAGTTTGAAGCCTTATGCGAAATTTGACCCAGGAGAATTGATGCATGCCTTTATTGATAAGCCTGGTTATCCAGTAATTACGAATTTGGGTAAAAATTTTGAAAAGTTTAGCCAAAAAAGATTTTTGTTGGACGGGTCGATGGAAGATTCGGATTGGCCACTTCCGGAAATTACGGAAGACATGTCGGGACATTATGTATTAAATTTGTCGGAAGAGGAATTTAGTCAACGATTGAATGATTTTAATAAATTAGGTTTGGAAGAAAAACTAAGGCTTTTAATTGACCGAGATTTAGTGACGAAATCTGGATTACAGAGTGCGGCATCTTTGATCCCATTGGCGAGGCGATTTAAAGAAGAATCGGCACCAGCGGTTTGGAATAAAATTGCGG
>JAZSMA010000040.1:0-27059 GCA_045535655.1 Candidatus Nanosyncoccus sp. | reverse complement strand
ACCATTTTTTGTGTTATAATAAAATTATGCATAAGCTTAAATCGATAATTGGCATATTGATATTCTTACTAGTGACGGTGGGGATGGGGGTGAGCGTATACTTTTCGATTCGGGGGGATGAGGAAGCGGATTATGTAGTGGAGACAAATGCGTTTTTTGCGCCATTTGAATATTATGATAATCGACAGATTGTCGGGGTAGATATAGAAATTGTGAACCGAGTAGCGGAAAAGATGAATAAGAAAATCCAGATTAAAAATGTAGAATTTGATGTGATTATTGATAACGTAGAAGCAGGACGAATTGCGGATGCGGGGGCAGCGGGCTTAACCATTACGCCAGCGCGAGAAGCAAAAGTGGATTTTACGATTCCCTATTATAATTCAGTGCAATATGTAATATTCAATCGGAATATGCCGCCGTCACTTCGAGATGATCATGTAGTATGGGAGGCTCTAGCGGATGCTAAACTTGGTTCGCAAATTGGCAGCACGGGTTATATTTTCGTAGAAGACGAAATTGAGAATGGAGTGTTGGCTGGAACAGCTACAACAATTAAAGGTATTGATTCGCACCAGCTAGCGGCAGATGCAATCAATGCTCATATTATTGATTTCGCAATTGCGGATGAGTTGGCGGCGAAATATATTGTAGAAAAAAATCCTGAACTTGAGGCTTTGCCATTATACTATTCTGGGGCGACGCGAGAGGAAGATTATCCAGTAGAAGAGTCTTACGCCATTGCGGTAAATAAAGATCGAGCGGATTTATTAGAAGCGTTTAATGAAGTACTTCGGGAGATGCTAGTCGAAGATGCCGAAGGCAAAACAGAAATTGATAGATTGGTATTAAAATACATGGGATTTTAAAATGGAAAATTTTATAGATAAGATTACAGAGTTATTCAGCACACCAGTGTATATCGATTCGCTTCTACATGGTTTTTGGCTAACTATCCAAATATCATATTTCGCAATTTTGATTGGGATTTTTCTAGGGACTATTATTGCGCTGGTAGATACAGCAAAGCCCTCTAAGTGGTTAGCTATACCGAAATTTATTTGCCGAATTTATACAACCGTGATTAGGGGGACGCCGATGGCATTACAGTTATTTATTATGTTCTTTATTATTTTCGCAATTAAGGGCTTTCCGAGCATCATTACGGCCATTGTAGCGTTTGGTTTAAATTCGGCGGCCTATACAGCGGAGGTAATTCGAGGAGGGATTTTATCGGTGGATAAAGGACAGACTGAGGCGGGGATGGCGCTTGGATTGTCACGTTCGACGATTTTTATGAAAATTGTAGCGCCACAGGCAATTAAAAATATCATTCCGGCACTTGGGAATGAAATTATTACGGTCATAAAGGAAACTGCAATTGTAAGTATGGTCGGGATGTATGATCTTAATATGGCGGCGAAGGATATTGGTTCTGGTCAAAATATGGCAAGTTATATTGTTCCGATGTTCGTAGCGGCGTTATTCTATCTCGGAACGATTTATTTAATTACTTTCATTGTGAAACGAGTAGAGATAAGTTTACGTAAAAGTGATTTGAGGGCGGAAAAATAAATGGAAAATAATACTGAATTAGTGGTAAAAAAGTTACATAAATCTTTTGGTAAACATAAGGTTATCAATGGAATTGATTTTAAGCTAGAAGAGGGAGAAAAGGTAGTAATTTTAGGGCCTTCAGGTTCTGGCAAATCTACGTTTCTTAGATGCATCAACTGGATGGAGGAGCCAACAGCAGGAGAAATTTATTTAGATGGAGAGCTAATAACTGAAAAGAACATTCGGAAAATGCGCAGAAACATTGGCATGGTATTCCAGCATTTTAATTTGATAAATAATCTGACGGTAATGGATAATTTAATTCTAGCGCCGATAAAGCTAAAAGTGATGAAGCGAGAAGCGACAGAAAAACGAGCGCGAGAGCTTTTACGGCATATTGGCTTATCTGATAAGGCGGAGGCGTTCCCTGCTTCGCTTTCGGGCGGGCAAAAACAACGGATTGCGATTATCCGGGCAATGATGTTATCTCCTGAAGTATTGTTGTTTGATGAGCCAACTTCGGCTCTAGACCCAGAATCGATTGGGGATGTTCTAAGTTTAATTCGTGAGCTAGCAGACCATGGTATGACGATTATGATAGTAACGCACGAAATGAGTTTCGCAAAAGAAATCGCAACGAGAATTGTTTTTATTGATAAAGGTAGAATTATTGAAGAAGGGACGCCGGAAGAGTTTTTCGAGCATCCAAAAACCCCACGGGTGCAAGAATTCTTAAAGAAAGTGCTATAAAAAAAGACAAGTCACATCGCACACCCCAAAATTTTTGCTTTTCGCAAAACATTTTGGGGTTTTCTATACGCGCTGCCTGTCTTATCTTGTGTATTTTTCGTTTAAATCAGAGTAATCGTAGAGTTCGTTACCGTTAAACCAGAGATCAATTTCTTTTTTGGCCTCTTCGATGGAGCCGGAAGCGTGGACAAGGTTCGGAACGCCAGTGCCTTTAGCATCGGAATAGCCGAAGCTCATGTGGGAATAATCACCACGGATGGTGCCCATTTCGGCGGATTTTGGTTCAGTAGGACCAACAATTTTACGAACGAGCGGTTGCGCTTCGACACCTTCTAGAACCATTGCGATGACTGGACCAGTCATCATATATTCGACATTGTAACGAAAAACCTGTTCGCCACGGCGAGTAATCATTTGACCAATATCTTCGTAATGTTGACGATAGAGATGTTCATCTGGCATGACCATCTTCATGCCAACAATTTTGAGACCGACGCGTTCAAATCTTTGAATAATTTCGCCGATAATGCCGCGCTGAACGGTGTCAGGTTTTAATACTACTAAAGTGCGTTGAATATAATCTTCTGATTTTGACATAAAACTCCTTTTTGTTATTATAACACACTCTAGACTGGTCCTGCTGCGTATTGTCCCCCGATGTTATGCTATAATTTTAGTATGGATATTTACGATCTCATCAATGATTTTCTAGAACATCTCGAGGTTGAGGCGGGGAGAAGCAAAAGGACGGTTGAAAATTACCGATTGTATCTGGAAAGATTTGTAGAGATAGCGTTGGAAATTCTGAATAAAGACGAAATGAAACCGTCTGATATTACGAAAGAGCTACTAAGGAAATATCGAATTAAATTGAATCGCTATGGCTCCGATAATGGGGAAGATGATTTAAAAACAATTACGCAAGCATATCATTTAATTGCGTTAAGAGGGTTTTTGAAGTATCTAGCGAGGCGCGATATTAAGTCGCTCGACCCTTCTTTAGTGGAATTGCCACACGCAGTCCGCAAACAAGTGACGTTTTTACATTTTGATGAGGTTGAGGATATGCTGAATCAAATTGACCTATCAACTGAATCGGGCTTAAGGGACCGAGCAATTATTGAACTTCTATATTCGGGAGGATTGCGAGTTTCGGAATTGGTAGGATTAAATAGAGATTCGATAAATTTAGAACGACGAGAATTTATGGTCAGAGGAAAAGGTTTGAAGGACCGACCAATTTTTATTAGCCAATCGGCGGCGGACCGGGTGCAGGATTATTTAGATGCTAGGACTGATTCCCTGCCGGCGTTGTTCTTAAATAATTCTCGCAATACTCAAGCAGTAGATACTTCGGGAAATTATCGGCGGATTACACCGCGTTCAGTAGAACGAATTGTGGAAAGATATGCAAGGTTGGCTGGGATTACAAAACACGTATCTCCTCATACGTTGCGTCATTCTTTTGCGACCGATTTACTGATGAATGGAGCGGATTTGAGGGCAGTGCAATCGATGTTGGGGCATGCAGATATTTCAACAACGCAAATTTATACACACGTAACGGATGCGCATTTAAAAGAAATCCACGAAAAATTTCATTCAGAAACGAAATAAATTTAGTTAGTAGCATTAGGATCGTAGAGACGGATAATAGTAGAAATTGTAGATGCCGTTTTATCGTTGGAACCATACCAACAGGTGCGGATATAGAAATCAATAAATTCGGATTTATCACTACTCTCAGAGTCTTTGACAGCAACGATATAAATACCTTCGGCTTTTGATAAGACACTGTAGTTAGTATCGTCCACTAGGGTTGCGGTGTCAGAATCGGGAGTAGATGCGGGGTCAGCCGTGGTAAAAATGAGATGAGGATAAGTTGTAGCTTCACTAAACTTTTCGTTTAAACTAATTGAGCCGTCACTATTATTTTTAGCTTTGATGAAAACATTATCAACGGCCGACTCAAAATCGTCATCGGAAAGGTTCGTACTAGAGAGTTTACTTAAGCCATGAGTATTAATAATAAAAGCGTCTTGGCCAATGGCAGAATATGGATCCTCAGGATTTTCCCCATATAAACTATCGCAGGAAAAAGGAGTAAAGGTTGTAAGAGCTTCATTGCCTTCTTCCTCTAGAATCTTGGCGTTATCGGAAATTTTGTCCCAAAGGTTAGCAAAACGGGCGTCGCCGGAGGCGGCAGAATTTTGGATAAATCTAAGGGCTTCGGCTTGGGCATCAACTTCTTCACGCGTTAAAGTCGCTTCAAGAGCGGTTTGGGCGCCAGATGTGCCACTATTCATGACGGAGACGACGGCAATAGCAATCATCGAAAAAATGCCAACCGCTAAGGTTACTTCGACTAAAGTATCACCCTTTTTTACCATAAGTTTATTATAACACATGGATGAAAAAATTGGAAAAAGTCAGGGTAATAATAAAGGCAATAACCATGAAGGGACCGAAATAGATTTTTTTGGTTTTCGATTTACGGATAATCGGAAGCATAACGAGAGAAGCAAGCACATTGGCGAGAAAGAGCGTAATGAGCGCAAGCCAAGCACTAGAAAGGGCGAGGCCAATGGCGGTGCCAAGAAGCCAATCGCCATCGCCAACCCATTTCCCTTTTGAAACGAGATAGAGCAAAAGATAAAGCCCGCCAAGAATGGCGACGGAAAGAAGAGGTTCGAGAATTAATTCTAGAGAAAAAGGAGTTTCTAGTAAAATTTGAGCTCCTTTTAAAACAGCGATAATAAGGGCAATAATAATAGCAAGAATCAGATAGCGCGTCGGAAGTTCGCCGTAGGCTCCGTCGTAAATAGCTAGGAAAGCTAAAACGAGAGCTAAAAGAAGAGTCGTAAGAAAAATCGCCCATTCTAGAGGAGTAGCGGTATCAAGATTTAGCGTAGTGCCGAGAGCGAGAAAGGCGAGAGCAAGACCAATTTCGGAAATAATTTCGAGGAGGCCAATTTTCTGGCCACATTTACGGCACTTCCCTTTTAAGAAAAGCCAGGAGATGATAGGAATATTATCAAACCATTTTAATTTAGTCTTACAGGAAAGACAAACGGAACGAGAACCGAGAGATTGAGTTTTTTTCGTAACCTTTAGACGCAGGCGGCGGGCTGAACAACATAGAAACGAGCCGAAACAAGCACCAAGGATAAACATCAAGATTAAAAAGAGAGTTTTCATACCTTAATTTTATCATGACTCTTGTTTATTCTGGAAAATAATTTATAATTTAAGCATAAGGAGAAATATGAAGAAAAATCTATTTAAGTTTAAACATGGTTTTACGGTAATTGAAGTTTCGTTAGTGATTGCGATTGCAGGTTTAATCTTTTTGATGGTTTTTGTGGCTCTACCGGGGTTAAGAGCTTCTCAACGGGATTCTCAGAGACGTGATGATATGCTAAATTTTATAACAACAGTGAAAAAATACCAGACAAATAACCGTGGGGCGTTACCGGTAACGCCAGATAGCGGGGCGGAGGCAACATATGGCGGGACAGGTAGTAGTAGTTGGCAGAACTTTTATAATGAGTATTTGGATCATTTTATGGACCCAGACGGCGAATATTACAAATTGGAGGTAATAAACTGTACTGGAACAGAAGCGGGTGAAGATTGTCCAAACGGAGATTTAGAGGAAGAAGATTTTGGTAGTTATACTGTTTTAGTAGTAACGAAAGCAAAGTGTTATGGAAGCAAGGCTGTAAGGGCGGCAAATCCACGTAATTTAGCTGTAATATATAGGCTTGAGGGTTCTGGGACGTTTTGCACGAGTACTTCTAGCTAGAATAAATCTTCTTAGCGAGATTTATTGTAGCTTAGTAATATAAAAATACTCCTCTTTGAAAGAGGAGTATTTAAATGCTTAGGTTAGCGATTCTACTGATCGTCGATACAGTAAATACCTGCGCCTTCGAGACGATAGAGAACAGCGAAGTGACGGGCAGCAGCTCCGGAACTTTCGGCGGTTTCACCTTTACATTGTGCACCGGTTCGAATGTAAATTACATAGTCCATGTCCGTAAGGTCATCATCCCACGCACCAGGGCCTATACTTACGCTATAATATGTGCCGTCCGGGTCCTTGAAAGTATTTGTATCGGAATCGGTACCTGAGTTCATATATCTTTGAACGAATTTACAAGCAGCGTTGGATCCGCAACCGTCAGCTCCAAAGGTGCCGTCTTGAGGAGCGGTCCAAGTGATCTCGCTCGTACCATCGCCAGGCAAATCACCATTACCAGTGTCTTGGTTGTTGGTTTGATATTGAATCAACGAGGTATCAACCCTAGACATATCGTTACGGCGAGCCGTATCACGCTGGGAGCGCTGAAGGGCTGGGAGCGCAACGAAGACCATCAAGAAGATAAGGCCGGCGATTGCAAGCACGAGCACGACTTCGATGATGGTAAAGCCTTTTTTATCGTTAATATTGTCTTTTGCCATAAATAAATCCTTTCTAGATTTTATCCTTATGCTTATAATAACGTAATTGTTTAGAAAAATCAAGAGTTTTAAGCTGCAACCGAATTGACGAGGGAGTAAATCGGGAGTAAGGTGCCGCCGATGACGACGCCGATGAGGCCGGCCATAATAACCATGAGAATAGGTTCGATCATGGTAGAGATAGCGTTGATTTGTTCATCAAGTTCGTTTTCATAGACCTGAGCGGCTTTACCAAGCATTTCGTCAATTTTCCCAGATTCTTCACCAATAGAGGACATTTGAGGAACAAGCGGGAGCATATAATTGCGGTCTTTTAGAGCTTCGGAAAGCGGTTTGCCGCCTTTAATAATCTCAAGGGATTTACTATATTCTTCTTCAACGACAACGTTGTTGGCAGCACCAATAGAAATTTTAACTGAATCAAGCATAGGGACGCCCGTTGCTAACATCATTTCACAAGTGCGAGCAAAACGAGAAACGTAAAGTTTGCGGAAGAGAGCGCCAAAGATTGGAACGTGAATCTTAAAGGAATCCATAGCATGACGGCCGGCGGGAGTGTATTTTACAGCGTAGAATAAACCACCACAAATACCGGCAAAAACAAGAGCAACTAACCACCAAAAAGCGGCAAAGAAATCAGATAGATTAACGAGGAATTGAGTCAAGGCGGGGAGCTCTTCGCCCATGTCTTCATAAAGGCTCTTGACTTGCGGGACGACCATAACCATCATGAAGGCGAGCACGGCAATAATAACGGCAAGAATGATAATCGGATAGACGAGGGCGCCTTTAATTTTAGAAAGCATAGCGGCATCTTTTTCTTCCTGGTCGGCAAGACGTTTTAAAGCGAGATCAAGCGTGCCGGAAGTTTCACCAGCTTTAATTAAAGCTAGATAAACACCGTTAAAAATATTTTCATGTTGAGAAAAGGCATCATAAAGGCTCTTCCCTGATTCAACACTTGTGAGAATTTCTTCAACAACGGCCTTCATATTTTTACTTTGGGTTTGTTCGGCGACGGTGCGAAGGCTAGTAGCGAGCGGGAGGCCAGCGCCGATAAGAGTCGAGAGCTGACGCGTAAACATGATGCGGTCTTTATTCGTGACATGGCCTTTATTGCCAAATAGACCGGTGCCTTCTTCAATGACGGTTTGAGGAATGTAGCCTTGTTCAATTAAAAGACGACCAGCGGTTTGCTCATTTTCAGCTTGGATATTGCCTTTGATGAGTTTGCCAGTGCTTTTCTCTTTAGCTTTATAATTAAACCGTTTCATTTTAGCCTTTTACTAACCTATTAAATTCAACGAGATCGACGGCGTATTCGCGAGCAGAATCATAAGTAATTACGCCAGTTTGAACAAGTTTCGCAAGGGTGCGATCCATGGTCTGCATGCCTTGGTCGGCGCCAGTCTGGATGGCAGTATCGAGCTGGTGGGTCTTACCATCACGAATGAGGGCACGAATAGCAGAATTGGCAATCATAATTTCGGCGGCGACAACACGACCACCACCAATTGCAGGAACGAGACGTTGAGCACAAACTGCCATTAACATATTCGAGAGCTGGGAACGAACTTGGGGCTGTTGGTGGGATGGGAAGACATCAATCATACGATCAATAGATTGAGCGGCAGAGTTAGTATGGAGAGTAGCAAAGACAAGGTGGCCGGTTTCGGCAATAGTAATTGCGGCCTGGATAGTTTCAAGATCACGCATCTCGCCGATTAAAACAACATCAGGGTCTTCACGCAAAACCGATCTTAAAGCGGCGGCGAAAGAGAAAGTATCGTAATGAACTTCGCGCTGGGCGATGACTGAACGTTGGGATTTATGGGTAAATTCAATCGGGTCTTCAATTGTAATAATGTGGGTAGATTTTTCGCGGTTGATTTTATCAATGAGGGCGGCAAGAGTCGTAGACTTACCAGAACCAGTCGGGCCAGTAACAAGAACGAGCCCACGCGGAAAATCGGCAAAGGTTTCGACAATTGCAGGCATACCGAGGTCGTTAATGCTTCTAATTTGATTAGGAATAAGCCGGAAAGCGGCGGCGAGTTTACCGCGTTCGTGGAAAGCGTTGACGCGGAAACGAGCGATGTCACCAAAGGCAAAAGAGTAGTCAAACTCCTTATCTTTCATGAGAATTTTTTGTTGGTCGTCATCGAGAGTAGCAAAGATAAGATTTCTGACTACTTCTTCGTTTAAGACGCTAGTGCCAGCAACTGGAGTTAAGGCGCCATCGATACGAAGAATTGGGGGGAGACCATACTGGATATGTAAATCCGAGGCATTGCGACGAATACATTCCTCAAGTAAGGTTTCGATTTTTGGTTGATTTAACTGCCCACTGTTTTCCATAATATTATTATACCACAAGCACTACGATAGATCGCTGGCCACGCGGTTTACCTCCTCTAATGTTGTTACGCCCGATAGGGCTTTTAAAAATCCGTCCTGACGCATAGTAACAGTTCCCTTTGTTTTCGCAACTCGCATGATTTCATTAGCGGTCGCGTGAGAAATAATCAATTTTTGGATATCTTCATCGACGACGATGGTTTCGTAAAGACCGGCACGACCGGAATAACCACCAGGAGTTTCTTTTGAATCGACACCGCGTGCAAGCATATAGAAATCATCGTTTTTAACGGGTAGACCAGGGTAACCTAAGTCTTCGCTAACTTTAGCAACTGATTCCTTGTCTTTAGGAAGAATGTCGCCGATAATGGAATTGATCCCCTCAGTTTCTACTTCGGAAGATTTAAACATTTCACGTTTTTCAGTAATACGACGAACGAGACGCTGACCGATGACGACATTTAAGGTTGAAGCGAGGAGGAAGGGTTCGACACCCATATCGAGAAGACGAGGTAAAATACCAGCAGCGGAGTTGGTATGGAGGGTGGAGAAAACGAGGTGACCAGTCAAAGCGGCCTGGACGGCCAAACCGGCAGTCTCAGAGTCACGAATCTCCCCGACCATGACTACATCAGGGTCTTGACGAAGAATGGAACGGAGACCGGAAGCGAAAGTTAAACCAGCGTCAACATTGACCTGGATTTGATTAATACCATCCATTTTATACTCGACCGGATCTTCGAGCGTAACGATGTTGATGGCTTCGGATTTAATCTGTTGGATGAGGGCGTAAAGAGTAGTTGACTTACCAGAACCGGTAGGGCCAGAAGTAAGAATCATGCCGTTAGGTTTTTTGACGCCATCGAGCACGTCACGAAGAGCACGACCGCTCATACCCATCTTGTTAATTTCCATAGAAACACCGGTTTTGTCGAGAAGACGAATGACTACTTGTTCGCCCCAAGTAACTGGAGAGATGGCAATACGAAGATCAATCTCTTGGTCATCAACTAGGACGGTAAACTGACCGTCTTGCGGAATGCGGTGTTCATCAATTTTTAGGTTACTAAGGATTTTAACGCGAGAGACGAGCGCTGGAGCGACAGTTTTTGGGAGCTCCATAATGCGACGAAGAACACCATCGATACGGCAACGAATAATTAAGGTGTTTTCGAGCGGTTCGATGTGAATATCGGAAGCCTTGGTCTTAGCGGCGTAACTTAGAATTGTAGTAAGGGCTTTCGAGATAGGAGAATCTTGGACGATAGTTTTAACGTTAGATCTTTCCTTTTCGGCAGTTTCTTCATCGGTTTCTTTAACGGCTTCTTTAACGCCAGAAAAATCGCCATGATATTGTTCCAGCATTTCACGAATGCCACGCTCCGAGGACATCCAAACGCGAATAGGTTGGTTAATGAGGTTAGAGAGGTAGTCGGTAGACTGGACGTTCGTCACATCAACCATGGCAATGTTTAACATGCCGTCTTTTTCGCCAAGTGGGACGGCAAGGACACGTGAGGAAGCATCGCCAGGTATTTTGGCGAGAATATCTTGGTCAATGGTAATATTTTTTAGCTCAACATAAGGAACGCCGATGATTACGGCGGTGGCGTGAGCAACCATGTCATCGCTGATGATTTTACGATTGACGAGTTCAGAAAGGACGGGTTTATTATCTCTTTCGGCTTCTTGTTTGATAGCATAAACAAGATTACTATCAGCAAGACCTTCGCCTATGAGAAGGTTAATGATTTTTTCTTCGGCATCTTTAGTTAAAAGAGCCATTATCCATTCCCCTGGTCGGTTTGAACGGTATTATCTTCAACGCATTCGCCGTAAGAGTTAAATTCAGTACAATCACCAACGTAGACTTCGACGGTAGGATTAAGAGCTTTATAATTAAAGACTTCAACGTTTGGAGTGACGAGATCAGCAGACACGGTAGAATCAACTGTTTTGATAGTGACTGGTTGAATTTCGCCTATGAAGAGATTACATACGAAATAGGCTAGGAGTGCGCCAACGATGGCGGCGCCGATTGAACTAGCAAGGTCAGTTTTCATTACTTCTTTACCTCCGGATTTATAGTTTTATTCGTTTCAGTAATGGTAGCTTCGTTGGTATAATAGGCGGTAGCTTGGGCGTGGAGAATAAGAGAATTGTCGCTACCCCATTCAATAGTGGCTCGTTCAATATTAAATTCACGAATCGAACGCTCAATGTTGTGGAGAACGGTCATAGTTGTGGCGCTGTCAGCCTCTACTGAAAGACGGACGGAGATAGGATTAAGATTTTTTTGGCTGGTTTTAGATGAGGAAGATGTGCCACTTGGGCTGAGCGATTCAGGCTCCCAACCGGAAACAAGGAATAATTTGTTTAAGCTAGCAAGAAGAGCTTCTTCGTTTTTAAAAGATGGGAGGGCGTCTGGGATGACACGAAGGGCGGAACAGCTTTTAATGAGTTGGCTGGCGGCTTTTAGCTCGCTGGCGCTTTCAGCTTCTTGATAAATTTTATTGAGTTCTTTATAGGTATAGTTCTTTTCGGTATCCGGGTTGATACAATTGGAATCGTCTTCTTTCGGAACTGAATTCAAAGCTTCGTTGGAAGCTAAGTTTTCGAGAATATTCGCACGCAAGGTCCCGGGGATTTCAGATACCTCGATGGCATCTGGGTCGCATTTCTTTAGCTCATCATCTGAATAGATGGAGCCTCTTGGACTTTTACAAATGCCAGTGGATTTAATAACATTAGAGTAGGCGACGATAGCCTTTTCTTCTTCCATGATAACCTTAGTATTAAAGGAAATTTGTTGGACAAAATGCGAAGTGAGGGAGATAGAAGCGCCAAGAACAATGGCAGCACCTAAGACCGAAAGCAACATGTATTGCTGAGCTTCGGAAATTTTTGCTCTTTTACCGATTGCGATTTCTTTAGCCATTTTTATTCTACTCCATTCGTAGTATTACAGGCAGTATCGCCTTCTTCGCAATCTGCGGCACGCTCTCCGAACATAGCTTGAATTTGGACGTAGGAATCTGTAACGTTGCGTCGTCCGGATGGAGCAAGAGCAAGCATGTGAGCGTTGGAAAACTTATATACTTCTGGGTTAAAGGAAATAGTGGCAGAGAAACGCAAGACTAGTTCGTCAGAAGCGCCACGACCGTTTGAGGAATCGGAAATTTTTATACCTTCGGTTCCGTTTGGAACGAGTTTACATTCGTTTGATTCGGTCCATTTTGGATTAAGACCGCCGTTTTTAGCGTCACCTTTATAAGTGATGCAGGAGCTGGCAAAATGGGCGACGTCCTTAATGGTCCCTTCTAGAGTCATTTGGTCTGAGTTATACCAATCGTTGAATTGAGGAGTGCGCCAGATGCGAACGACTTTAGTGCCTTCATAATCTTCGGATGCATAAGTATCGGCGCCTTCAGAAGGTTGGCAACCTTCGCTGTCGATAGTCCATAAGGCATAGAGACCTTTTGAGTCGTCATTGAAAATTTTACCGTCAGAGCCAGTTTCAATCATACAATAAGCCGGAATGGTAGAGCCGTTCTTATCGACATATTTGCCGTAATCATAGCGCATATATTCCATACTCTTTTTAAAGGACTCGAGGACGCTGTAATCGATGAAAGGTTCTTTACCGGCGTTAGCTTGAGCGTCAAAACTGAAAGTCGGCTTTTCGCCAGAAAGATTGACATTTAGTTCCGAAATGGTGATAGTATCGGCACCAGTAGGGAGAATGGCGGATAAAATGTTAAAGGTGCGGGAC
This sequence comes from Candidatus Nanosyncoccus sp., assembly GCA_045535655.1. GTDB lineage: Bacteria > Patescibacteriota > Saccharimonadia > Saccharimonadales > Saccharimonadaceae > Nanosyncoccus. The sequence goes on along the minus strand of JAZSMA010000040.1, from coordinate 14,158 downwards.
AAAACTTGTTTGTTGCTAGCAATATTGGAAAGGCTGCCAAGCTGGTCTTTAATGGTTAGGAAGTCATTTAAGTCACTATAGGAATTAATTTTACTAGAAAGATTTTCCAAGGTGTTTTGTTTACTGGTAAGGGCAATCTGTTGGCCACCCATGACTAAACTAACAAGAAAAGTGAGGCCGGCGCTAGCAGCGGCGACAACAATACAAAGGAAGAAAATGAAGTTCCTTAATTTTAAGGTTCGAATCATTTCGTCTTTAATATCAGGAACAAGGTTAATTTCGCGAGACATTAGTCATTACTCCTTTCCGATAAGCCAATAGCGACGGCAAACTCGCTGGCGACGTTCATAAGAGCGCGTTGTTGGTCTCCTGAGGTGCGGACAAATTGCCAAGGATTCCCTTTCATGGTTGGGATATTAGTTTTAGCTTCAATGTATTCAGCAAAGAGAGGAACCATGCTGGCATAGCCGGAAAGCACGATACCACCAATTTTTCCGTTGATGTATTTTGTCTGGAAGAAACGGACGGATTTTGCAAGTTCGGAAGCGAAGTTGTCGAGATGGCTATTCAAAATCTTAAAGACTTGGCCTTCGATTTGATTTTCATCGAGACCGAATTTGAGGATAAATTGATAAGCTTGGTCTTCGCGGACGTTGAGACCGCTAGAAACAGCTTTCGTCAATACGCTAAAACCGCCCGGAATGGAACGGACGAGACGAGGTTGGCCTTTAAAGGTAATGACAAGATCAGTAGATTTTTCGCCGAAATCAACAATCATGGTCGCATCGATAGCACCAGGAACGCTAAGAGAACGCGCCATGGCGAGCGGTTCAGGTTCCATTGCAACGATGTTTAAACCAGTTTTTTCAATCATTTCCATAGTTGATTCGGCATAGTCTTTTGCGACAGAAGAAACTAAAATTTCGGTCTTACCAGGGTCATTCGGGCTAAGACCAAGAATGACATAGTCGGCTTTCGCGTCGCTCATAGCCATTGGGACGTATTTGTCAATTTCATATTTAAAGGATTTTTTTAATTCTTTTTCGGGCAAGGTTTCCGTCTCAACGATAGAGGTAAAAGTTTTACCTGCAGGAAGTCCAAGTGCAATGTTCTTAGTTTTAATACCAGCCTGGCTAACGGCGCCTAAAATCGCCTCACCAAGTCGTTTTTTACCAAGATCAGAGGAGTCTTGGGCTAATTTTTGGTCAATGGGAACATAAGCATATTTCTGGAGAGTCCAACCGTGCTGGCTGTTACCAGAAAGTTGCACAATTCGCATCGAATTCGTTCCTATATCTAGGGAGAAGAAATCGCCCACGCCATGCAATAAGTTCATACCATATATTATAAGCATTATCAAAATAAAAATCAAGAAAAAAATTGACGGATGCCCCCACAAATAAATATTTAAGTGCTAGAAAACATAAGGTAGTTTTTATTCGTGATGACTGCGCGCCATGTTAATTTTTGCAACGTTTCACTCAATCCTCGTCTCGATCAAGTTGTCTCGCCCTAACGGGCTCGCAACTTTACTCGACTCGGATGAGGAAAAGTTGTAAAAATTAACTGGGCTTGTCATATACTCATAAAAACTACCTTATGTTTTGCTAACTCTCTAATTTTAACCAATAAAATCTTTCGGTGTTGCCGGTTTTGCCTTTGAGTTCGTTATCGCGTTTTTTGACGATGACGAAGTGGTTAGTTTTGAGCCAAGATTCGAAATTTTTGATAATATTGCGGCGGATGGTTTCGTTTTTGACGATGCCATTTGTGAGCTGGTTTGAGCTGGCTTCAAATTGGGGTTTTAGCATGACGAGAAAGTCGGGGTGGTCGTGCGAGAGATGATGTTTGGCATATGATAAGATTTTCGTGAGAGACAAAAATGAAACATCAGCTACAATGACATTTGGAGTGCAAACAAAATTGAAAATGTCGGTTTTTTCGTGAAGGTCAATTTTAGGGTTGTAGCGAAGGGGCGATTTCATTTGATTAGTGCCCTTTTCAACGGCGATGACTTTTTTGGCACCTTTTTCTAAAGCGTATTCGGTAAAACCGCCGGTTGAGGAACCAATGTCGAGGACAATTTTATCTCGGAAGCCAAAATTAAAGGCGTCTGCTGCGCCTTTAATTTTAAAATAGCCTCTATTTTTTTCTTTCTCGGTAGTCATAGGTTTCCGTATCAACTGAGATGACGTCGCCTTCTTTGATAAAGGCGGGGACTTTAATAACCACGCCGGTTTCCAAGGTCGCATCCTTCATGACTGAAGTTGAGGTATCACCTTTTACGGCATTTTCGGTATAAGTAACTTTCAGCCAAAGATTTTTAGGAAGTTGGAGATTGATTGGGGTGCCATTGTAAAATTGGATTTCCATTTCATCGCCATCTTTCATAAAATCTTGGGAATCGCCGACCATATCACTCATCAGTTCATATTGTTCAAAGGTTTCAGGATCCATGAAATAGAATTTTTCATCATCCTTATAGAGATATTGAACTTTTTTTGTCGTAACTTCGGCAGGTTCGATTTTCTCTTGGCCTTTAAAAGTTTTAGGGAGAAGTGCGCCGGTAATGAGATTTTTAACTTTTACGTTAACGATTGAACCGCCACGTCCCATAACTTTTTGAGAATACTCCACCACCTTATACGGCTGGCCGTCTAAAGTAATCAGAGTGTTTTTCTTTAGATCTGTTGGTCCGTACATATTTCTCCTTTTTAGTTAGCAATAAACGGTAAAAGTGCTAAATGACGAGCGCGCTTGACTGCAACGGCAAGGTCACGCTGTTGTTTAGCGGAAAGGCCAGTTTTAGCAATTGGCTCAATCCGACCGTAGCTGTCAATATATCGCTGAAGAGTTTTAGCATCGCGATAATCGAAATAGAGGTTTGGATCACTCTTAATCTTTTTCATAAAATTCTCCTTCGCTTTTTAAAATGTTAGAACGGGACATCGCTCAAGTCAATTTCCTCATCAGGAATATCGTCAGGGATGTCAGCGGCTGGGGCGTCAGAAGAGCCAACAGCGCTGAAGGAACTAGACGAGGAGCCACCGTTGTCACGGGCACTGCCAGTGAAATTGAAATCTTCGACGACGATTTCAACACGGGAACGCTTTTTACCGTCGGTTTTATCTTCCCAGCTGCGTTGGTCAAGACGGCCAGAAACGAGGACGCCGGAACCTTTTTTCGCATACTGGTTGATCATTTCGCCGAGTTTGCCCCAGGCGGAACAATCAATAAAGGAAACGTCTTCTTTTTGTTCCCCGTTTGAATCACGATAAACGCGGTTGACGGCGACTGAGAAGCTACAGACGCTGGCGCCGTTTGGAGTCGTGCGTAGTTCAGGGTCACGAGTTAAATTTCCAGTAATGATAGCTTTACTAAATCCACGCATAGTTATTCTCCTTTATCCTCATTAGTTTTTTCGACTTCGTCAGCTTTTTGACGAGCTAAGATTTTTGCTCTACGTCCGTCAGAACGAACAAGCAAGTAACGCAAAACTTCATCGGTAATATTTAAAGTTGATGAAATTTTTGCTGGGGCTTCGCTAGGCAAAGAAACGTCAAAATAGTAGTAGACGGCAAATTCTTGCTCGCCGATTTTATAAGCGAGGCGCTTTTTACCGTCGTTTTCTTCTTTGACGATTTTTCCGCCGTTAGTGTCGATAATTTTTTTCACCTTATCGAGGGCGGGGTCTAAATTCATCTCGAGGTCGGGATGAAAGAGGACCGTGAGTTCATAGTCTTTCATAAAACTCCTTTGGTTAAAGCAAACGCGGCTCTTCCTTTTCGTGGGGGTTGGCTCGTTTGCTGAGCTAATATTAGAGTAATTATAGCATAGGTTAAAGGGGTTGGCAAGAGGTTATAATTTTACGGCGCGGCTATGACCCAGGGGTCGGTGGCGGTGCCGGTACCACTGGTGGGAGTAGTTCCAGAGGTGAGGGAAATGGTCGGCCGCACCCCATCCGTGGTATGGACGGCACCGCCAGTCAAATATCCATTCCCATGCAGATAGAAACTAAAGACAGAGTTTGTAATGATGGAACTCGGGGAGAGCAACCAGAAGTTCCAACCAGAACGGAGAAAAGAATTGGTATGGTAAGGAGTAGTAGAGGCACTATATCCAGAGCCAGCTAAAGCAGCTTCATCGGCAGTGAGTGGGGCAGAAGGATAAGTTAAACCATTAGAAGTGGTAAGAAGATCGTATCCAGTAGTGTTAGGACAATTAAGGGAAGGTTGAGAATTAGTAGTAGCATTGCGGATATAGGAACCAAAGTAAGAAGTAGCTGAAGAAGTATTATATGGAACAGTAGAAGTAGTAAGGCTACTAGTTGTAGTGCCAGTATAAGTCGTTCTATCGTTGCAATAACCAGCACTAGGTTCTAAGATGGAAGTATAGGCCGTCATATTATTAGCATACCAACTTTCTAGTTGGGTTCTTAAATTAGAAGCAGTGTCATTACTAAATAAAGTGCTATTGGCTACTGCTGAGGTATAGCTAGTATTATTGTAGGCATAAGTACTATTGTAGTTATAACCTACATAAACAATGAAGCGTGATGTGCCATAATTATTAGTGGAATCACTTGGAGTGCCACGATTAAAGTAAGTACTAGAAGAGGCCGCATTGGTATTAGAACTAGATTTAGCGCAAGTATTATTACTCCAAGTGCCATTGTAAATCATCTTTACGCCGCCAGAACCAGTAGTTCTAACAATACGCCAACAAGTATTATTAGCTAATTTTACATAATTAGGATAGGCATCGGCAAGGCCATCACTACCATAAGTGCCCATATTACTATAAGTATCTAAAATACCGCGATAATAATAAATTGGATAGGTATTACTAGCGTCAGAAGAAGTACCAAAAACAGAACTATTGTATTCATAAACACCGGAATTACTGGAAACAGTGGCAGATTCGGTAGGAGTAACTATGGCAGTCCTAATATCTGAAACGGTTTGAGTGCCTTTACTCATAGCGGCAACGAGGTCATAAAGCGGAGTAGCCAAGCGCCACTGGGCGTAGAGGGTGAGAGTGGCGCCGTCGGCGGCGAGGTTGGTGACTTGTTGTTGATCGGTGTAGGCGGTGCCGGAGCCGTTGGCGGCGGTGTTCCAGCCAGCAAAGACTTTGCCTGCTGGCGGAGCAAATAAATTGGCAGAAAGCATGGTGGCTTCGTCTCTAAAGATGATTTGACTCGGCATGGTGCCAGTGCCGGTGTTGGCGTTAAATTGGACGGTGTATTGAGGAACAACGTTAGCGGCGCCGATAAAATTGATAACGTTATGATAGACGCCGGAAGCCTGAGTAGAGGCGGCTTTCGCGGCGATTTTGAATTTGATAGTGTCACCGGTTGAGTCGGCAGAAGGACCAGAAGAAGTTTTGAGGGTGGCAACGTTGGTGGTGTCGCTATAGAGAGGTAGGCCGGAATAGTTGGTCCAGGAAGAGCCGGCGTTGGTGGAGTAGGAATAGCCCCAGGTGTTGTCGGTGGTGAGATTGGCGAGGCTGGCGCCATAGTTGATGCTGGCGAAGTTGGCGGAAGAGCCGGAAGTTGAATGGACGAGATTACGAGTGTTGTAGGGGGTGGCGTTGCCGACGGTGGCTTTTAGAGAGTAGCCGGTGATGTTGTTGGTGAGAATGTTGACATCGATAATGTTGCTATCGGAAGTGGTGCCGGGGGCGAGGTTGTTGATGAAAAGATCTGAAGAAACGGTGAGCCTAAAAGTAGGGTTAAAAGTGAAGCTAACGCCAACGTCCTGAGAATAGGTAAGGGCGCTGACAGAGTGAGTAGCAAAAATAAGATTAAAAAGACTAAAAACAAAAGCGGTGGCTAATGGTTTTGGTTTGACCAACGTTTTGTGTTTTCCCATGAGGATATTGTAGCATAAGTTTTTTGAAATGAAAATGATTTTAGTATTATTAAATTAAGCATGTCTAACTAAAAATACTTTCAAGACACGCTCCAGGCCGCTCTGGCCAAGTCTTCATGTTCTTGAAAGTATTTTTAGTTAGACTTAAAGATGCTTAATTTAATAATACCAAAATCATTTTATGACAAATTACTTAGCTGGTCGAATTCTTCCATAGAAGTAATGAGGAGATCGCGGGGTTTGTTGCCGTTTTGAGGGCCAATGACGCCGATTTCTTCGAACCAGATGGCAAGGCCAGAAACAAAACCATGACCTTTGCCAAGATAAGTTTGAAGCATGGCGGTAGAGAACTTACCTTTATTTAGGGAGATTTCGACGGCCTTTCTAACTACAGGGTCGTTTGGGTCGTAGCGACGGCCAAGATCGCCGATACTGCCACCGGCTTCTGGGCCAAGACCTTTGATGGCAACTTGTTGGGCAATAACTTCGGCGTTGTAGTCGGCAGGGCGCTGAGCGCGAAGGAAGCTGGTGACTTTTTCGATGTCTTCGTCGGGAGTCCAGGCGCCCTGAATGCGCTCGGGGCCGTTCATGGTTTTTTCGGTGGAGAGAAGCATGTCGCCTTGACCGAGTAATTTTTCGGCGCCGGAAAGGTCGAGAATGATACGAGATTCCATAGAAGTGAGGACGCGGAAAGCGATGCGGGAAGGGATGTTCCCTTTGATAAGGCCGGTAATGACTTTGACGATTGGTTTTTGGGTAGCGAGGACGAGATGCATACCAGCAGCGCGACCAAGTTGGGCGATACGAACGATTAAAGGTTCGAGCTCTTTAGAAGCCTGCATCATGAGGTCGGACATTTCGTCAATGACGATGACGATGTAAGGCATTTTACTATTATTGTTTTCGGTTTGATTTTCGGAATTAGAAGCTTGAGCCATTTTTTTATTATAGTCGGAAATTTTTTTAACCTTTTCATCGGCCATGAGTTTATAACGACGATCCATTTCGCCGGCGGCCCATTTCATAGCGGAGAGGGCTTTTGAGGTATCGGTGATAATTGGGGTAAGAAGATGAGGAATGTCATTATATTGAACCATTTCGACCTGTTTCGGGTCGACAATAATGAGACGCATATCACTCGGAGCATTGCGATAAAGGAGCGACATAATAAGGGTATTGGTCATGACGGACTTACCAGAACCAGTAGTACCGGCAATGAGAAGATGGGGCATACTAGCAAGGTCGGCGACAATAGGCTTTCCGGAAATGTTTTTACCGATAGCAAAAGTTAATGGGTCGGAATTTTTATGCCATTCGTCGCTTTCCAAAATGCCTCTTAGAGAGACGGTAGCGGAGCGAATGTTCGGAACTTCAACGCCGATAAGCTGAGTACCGGGGATAGGAGCTTCGATACGAATAGTTTGGGCGGAGAGTTTATAAGCAAGCTCTTTATCACGAGCGGCGATTTTCGCAAGGTTAACACCGCCGGGAGCCCTCAAAGTATATTGGGTGACGCGTGGACCGACATTGGCGCCTTCCATTTCGACATCAATGCCAAATTCGGCGAAAGTGCTTTTAATGATATAGGCGTTTTGTTGAATGTTGCCAGCGTCGGCAGGCGATTGTTTCTTCGTTAGAAGGTTAGTTGAGGGCATTTTCCAGTCGGGATCGGAAACGGCGACGAGGGCCTTTTCTTCGAGTTTGGCAGGTTCAGTTTTTGCAGGAGTTTTAGAAACGGGTTTTTCACTAGGTTCGAGAGGGCCGATGCCGGAATTAACCTTAATTTCCAGTTTGCCAAGTTTTTTATCCTTTTTAGATTCTTCTTCAACTGGGGCTTTTTTATTTTTGACGAGATTTTTAGTGCCTTTAAAGAAAGTGACTGGGGAAAGTTGGAGGATAAAGGCGGTCGTAATAAAGATGAGGACGATATAAATGAAAATGACGACGCCTTGGCTTAAGAAATTAGTTGCGAGAGAATTAAGCCAGTCGCCGATAATACCACCACCTTTCCAAATAGCAGCAATACCAGAAATCCAAAGAATCATGAGAAGACTGGCGACATAGACAGGGACAGCGATACGGTTGTCATCGCTACGAAAAATTTTGACGGCGAGATAAACGAGGAGAGCAGGGATAAAGTAAGTCGCAAAACCGAGCCCTTTCATGATGAATTTGTGAACTTCATTAAGAACTGTGCCACCTTGGCCAAACCAAGTGATGACGAAAAAGAGAGCAAGGGCGACCATCAGGACGGCGGTAATTTGACGCCAAAAACCACCAGGGAGTTCATGCTCTAAAGGAGCTTCTTTTTTATTGTGCTTTTTAGTTTTTCGATGCTTTCTTTTAGCCATGGGTTTATTATAGCACACTTTAGAGAAAAACACAAGCGGAAAGAGAGGGTAAATTGAAATAAAATATGGTTCTCATCCTACCTATCCTAGATACGGAATTAAATAAAGACCCTGCAGGTCTTTCTTCAATTCCGTGGCTGAGCGAAATTAAGCAGACACTAACAATCTATAAGGAAGATATCCGACAACGGCTACGTGGGTTCAACCCTGAAGAACAATTGACTTAAAATGATATAATTAAAGTGGTAAACAAGGACTTATTTATGCCAAGACCACGCAACAAACAGGATTTATTAAAAGCCGGCGAAGAGTACTACGCTAAGCTAATCGAAATGGCTGATTCAATGAGCGAGAAAGAAATGAACACCGAATTCGATTTCTCTGGCGACTCATCGAAGAAAGGACGCCACTGGGGGCGCGACAAGAACCTACGCGATATTTGGGTACATTTATACGAATGGCACCGAATGCTACTTGAATTTGTAGATACGAATCTGAATAAAGGCGGTAATGCGCCATTCTTGCCAGAACCATACACTTGGAAGACTTACGGCGATATGAACGTCGAATACTGGAAAAAACATCAAAAGACTTCGCTCGAAGACGCAAGAAAAATGTTTGAAAAATCACATAAAGACGTCATAAAACTAGCCGAAAGTCTTAGCGAAGAGCAATTATTCACTAAAGGCATGTATCCTTGGGTTGGTGGTTCAGTGCTTGGCTCATATTTCGTTAGCTGTCTATCTTCTCACTACGACTGGGCAATGAAGAAACTCAAAGCTCATAAAAAGAACTGCGCATAATATGGCTTTCGATTTTAAAAAGGAATACAAAGAATACTACTTACCGAAGAATAAACCGAGTATTGTTGATGTTCCGAAAATGAATTATATTGCCGTTAGAGGTAAAGGAAATCCTAATGAAGAAAATGGCGATTACCAAAATACGCTTGGGTTACTTTACGGAGTCGCCTATACGATAAAGATGAGTTATAAAGGCGATCATAAAATAGATGGGTTCTTTGAATACGTTGTCCCACCACTTGAGGGCTTTTGGTGGCAAGATGGCAAAGATGGTATAGATTATAACCATAAAGAGCGACTAAACTTCATTTCCATTATTCGTTTACCAGACTTTGTGACGAAAGCTGATTTTGACTGGGCAATAGAAGAAGCCACCAAAAAGAAGAAGCAAGACTTCTCTAGGGTGGAATTTTTAACCTATGACGAGGGTTTGTGTGTTCAATGTATGCATATCGGAAGTTACGATGACGAACCGGCTACGGTTGAGTTAATGCACAAATTTGCCGAAGATAACGGCTATAAGCTAGATATAACTGATACTAGATACCACCATGAGATTTATCTAAGCGATCCCAGAAAATGTGACGCGAGTAAACTCAAAACTGTAATAAGACACCCAATAAGAAAGATTAAATAATGGCAAGCACCAAAGAATATCGCGATTTTATCTTAGAACAATTGTCAATTATATTACATATGATTAACAATAATTATTGTTATAGAAGAAAATTTAATGATTGAATTATAAATATGTTCTTTCATAAAACAGGTAATTTGTATAGAAAGGAGAATAATCATGAAAAAGAGTATATTAAATAAATGGTGCGGACAGCCTTGGCTTCATGTTACATATCTATTAGGGATTATAATGCTAAATGTATTAATAATTCAATGGAATGCGTGGAGTGTGACACAAAGACTTATGGGGATTTTAACAATTGCTTTACCACTTCACATTTTTGAAGAACTGACATATCCAAATGGATTTTATTTTATGATGAATAAATTAATGCAAAAGTCAGATAACCCTTTAGCTTATCCAGAAAATCGATTAACAGATATGATTACTAATTTGGGTGCAGAAATACTGTTTATTGTTTTAACATTTATGACACCTTATCTTGGTAACAAAGTGTTAATATTTATTATCTTTTTCGGAATAGGAGAAACTTTAGTACACACAATATTGAGCATTATAGCATATCAACATTATGAATCAAAGGGGAAACGCACATTGTATTCTCCTGGAATTTTGACAGCATACTGTTTATTGCTTGAAGTTAGCGTATATGGTTTGCATTGGCTAATAAATTCAAATACATTTTCTATTACAGATTTATGGGGACTTCTTGGAGTTGCGTTTTTAATCATCTTTATGATTCGTTTGCCTTTCATTATTTCTAACAAAATTAAAAGTACCAAGTACGCATATACTGAACTTGGATATTTTGAGAAATATGAAAATGAATCAGATAAAAGATACCATCATGAGATTTATCTAAGCGATCCAAGAAAATGTGACGCGAGTAAACTCAAAACTGTAATAAGACACCCAATAAGAAAGGCATAGTATGGCAAGCACAAAAGAATATCGCGATTTTATCCTAGAACAACTATCAGAAGCGCCAAATATCACCTGTCGGTCGATGATGGGTGAATTTTTGCTATATTCCAATAACGTCCTATTTGGCGGCATTTATGATGATCGTTTGCTAGTGAAAATTGTTCCAGAAAACGGACAATACAAAATGTCCAAAGAAATTCCATACGACAGCGCTAAGCCGATGTATTTTATAGAAGATATCGATGATAAGGAAAAGCTAGCAGGAATAGTAAATGATACAGTAAAAGGATTACTGAATAAAAAATAAGAGCCCTCAAGGGCTTTTATTGTGCTTATGCTTGGCTGGACCGGCAGGATTCGAACCTGCGAATGCTGGGACCAAAACCCAGTGCCTTACCGCTTGGCGACGGTCCAATGACCTATATTTTACCATAAAAAATGCTATAATGAAAGAATGATTAGAATAATTTGCGGGGGGAAGAAAAGCGTTTCTTGGTGCCAAGAAGCGTGTGAGGAGTATGAAAAACGGTTAAGAAAACCGTTTGAGATTAGTTGGGAATTTTTGGAGGAAGAAAAATTGGCACGGAAGTTGGCTGATTGGCCATTTTCGGGGCGGGAATATGTGATATGCTGTGATGAAAGAGGCTTAAATATATCATCAGACGAATTTTCACAGAGATTAGAAAAGGCGTTTTCTAGCTCGCGAGAAGTAGTAATTTTGATTGGAGGAGCGTATGGATTCTCGGATTTTGCCAGGGAGCGAGCAGATTTTATATGGAGTTTTTCAAAGTTGGTGTTTCCTCATATGATTGCAAGGTTGATGGTTTGTGAACAGATTTATAGAGCTTCTCAAATTACAGCTGGTGGGCCATATCATCACGAATAAATATTCGTTTGGTGATATATGTGACATGTCATACGTTTGTCATATGAATGTCATATGACATTCTTGACTTTTGTCATATGTTGTGCTAGAATGTCCTTATGTATGAGAATGAAAGGATAAAAATCGAAATCCCGCCAGAGGTGAAAAAAGAACATGGCTCAAAGCTATTGCTTGGTTATCTTTTGGGAGAAAATCGGTCTGCAGTAGAAAAAATGTTTAATCGGGTGTCAAATAAAGAATATCTTTATTGGGATAAGGCAAAATTTCATCTTAATCGATCAGGCGATGCGTGGTATCTTATAAGACAGATTAGAAAAATCTCTTCTGTAGAAATTCCAATCAAATCTGAAAAAGATATTTATTTTACGTGGTATCGACCTTTATATACGGATAAATATTTAAGAGAAATAGATATGTATATGGGTGGGGCCTTTTTAGCGGATACAACGACAACGGTTCAAGCTAATAACCGTCAAAAATATTTGGCACGAGGCATTGTTGAAGAATCGATTGCTTCTAGCCAGCTAGAAGGGGCAGATACGGCGAGCAAATATGCAAAAAAAATGTTGACTGAAAAAATCAGGCCTCGAAATAAGAGCGAACAAATGATAGTAAATAATTATCGAGTAATGAAAAAAATCGAGAACGAATATAAAGATCGTGAATTATCATTACATTTGTTACAAACTTTGCAGAGTGAATTGACTGAGAAAACATTAGATGATGAATATAAATCTGGGGAGTTAAGAAAAGATAGTGATGAAATTGTAGTAAACTACGACACAATGGTCGCTCATGTGCCGCCGAAAGCTGAGTTTGTCAAGCATGAGTTAGAAAGATTAGTTGCTTACGCAAATGATGATTCGGATTTTATTCATCCAGTGATAAAAGCAATCCAATTGCATTTTTGGATTGGTTATTTGCACCCTTTTCCTGATGGTAACGGTAGGTTAGCACGGGCGGTGTTTTATTGGTATTTGTTTAGACACAATTATTGGGCAATTGGATACACGCCAATCTCAATGATATTAAAAAGATCTCAACATTCTTATGCATATGCATACATTTATGCAGAACAGGATGATTATGATTTTACATATTTTTACGATTATAATTTGAGGTGTATTTTGAAGGCAATCAATGCTTTTAATGAGCACATTGAAAAAAAGAAATTAGAGAATGAGGGGGTAAGCGTGATTATTAAAACAAAATATCCAATACTAAATAGCCGACAGGTAGATACGTTAAAATTTTTGGCTAGTGGGAATGATATATCGACCAGCGGGACGTCTTATAGTGTGATGCACGGCGTAGCGTTAAGGACTGCGTATAGGGATTTAAAAGCATTAAAAGAGCTAGGGTTGGTTTTTTCATATGGTGATGGGAAAAATGTTTCATACAAGATAAAAACTGATATAAGAGAGCAGATTTTTGAAAAAAACATATGACATGTCATATGTTTGTCATATGAATGTCATATGATGGATGGGTATTGATGAGGAGTTTTTGACGGGTAGAGGGGTTTTATTGTATAATAAAGAGATGAAAATTTTGGGGATTGAAACGAGTTGTGATGAAACGGCAGCGGCCGTGGTTGAAGATGGTGTGAAAATTCTGTCGAACGTGGTAGTTTCGCAGATTGATATTTTTGCGGAATATGGAGGAGTAATTCCAGAAGTTGCGGCGAGAAGCCATTTAGAAGTAATTTTGCCGGTAGTGAATAAGGCTCTATCTGATGCTAAGTGTTCTTGGGAAGAGATTGATGCAATTGCAGTGACACATGCGCCAGGATTGCTTGGTTCCCTTCTAATTGGGACGCTGACGGCGAGGACTTTGGCGATTTTGCATGATAAAACACTTTATGCGGTGCATCACTTGAAATCACATGTGTATGCGAATTGGATACAGAAGGACAATGTTTATGCCCACTCTCGGGCCGCGTCCGGCCGGCCCGTCGCCACGGGCGGCCGGCGCTCGTCCTCGGCTTGCCAGCCTCCGGATTCCCTCGAGTTGGGCATAAAACATTGTCCTGAGTTTCCGTTATTGGCGCTGGTGGTTTCGGGAGGGCATACGCAGATTTTGTATATGAAGGAGCATAATCAGTTCGAGATTGTGGGGACAACGCATGACGATGCGGTGGGAGAATGTTTTGATAAGGTAGCGAAAATTTTGGGGTTGCCATATCCGGGAGGACCAAGTATAACGAAAGCAGCCATGTCTGGGGATTCTTGTAAATACAAGTTGCCGCATCCGAAGGTGGAAGGGTTGGATTTTTCGTTTTCGGGACTAAAGACGGCAGTTTTAAGGGCGGCACAAAAGGAAGTGGGGGTGCCGATTTCGTATCCGTCGCATCAATTGAAAGATTTATTGTCTAAACAACAGGTAGCAGATTTTGCAGCATCGTTCCAAAAGACAGCAGTAGACATTTTAGTTGAAAAAATGAAAATGGCGTTGGAACAATTCCCTGATGTTAAATCTGTAGTGGTGGCTGGAGGAGTAAGCGCAAATGCTTTACTTAGAAAAGAGATAAAAAAATCCTTTTCTCGGGGCGCGTCGCTCGCTCCCGTCGCCACGGGGCTCGCGCGCTAACTCTCGCGCTGCCGCGCTCCGAAATTCCCTCAAAAGAGGTTTCGTAATTTTCTGGAGTTAATCTGAGTGGTATATTTTGTATAGTTTTCACATTC
>JAZSMA010000057.1:0-6597 GCA_045535655.1 Candidatus Nanosyncoccus sp. | reverse complement strand
CTATATAAAGCTTCTACTCCATCTTCATGCACAATTTTTCTAATCCATTGCCCATTGACCCAAAGCAATTTAACTTCATCGTAACGTGCTCCAGAATTTTGGATACGCTCTAAAGAAAAATTATTGATTAATTCTGCTTTGGAATAGATTTCTTGTTCAGTGCCATCGTTCCAACCAAGGCAAGCAAGATAATTTAGCATGGCTTCCGCCAAAATTCCTTCTTCACGATATTCCGTAACCGACTTAGCACCGTCACGTTTTCCAAGTTTTTTGTTGCCTTGAGGAGCGAGGATGTGTGGTAGGGAAACGAATTTTGGATGGGGAATATTAAGGGCCTCATAAATTGCAAGGTAGTTCGGAGTGCTTGAAAGATATTCAATTCCACGCATGACATGAGTGACTTCCATTTCCGTATCATCAATAATATGGGCAAAATTATAAGTCGGGAAGCCATCTTTTTTAATTAAGACAATATCATCTAAAACTTCTGGTCCTGTAGTCATTTCGCCCATCACTTCATCGTGCCAAGTATAGTTTTTAGGTTCGGCTTTAAACCTTAGTGGAATGCCTGGTTCCCAAGCAGGGGGGTTTTCTGGACGAATATTGCGAAACAAGAAGGGGATTTTCTTTTCAACACATTCTTGATGATATTTATCAATGACTTCGGGAGGAGTCGGGTCAGCATAGGCACGACCTGAATCGATGAGCTTTTGAGCCCATTGATGATAAAGTTCTTTGCGCTCGCTTTGAAAATAAGGGCCATGAGGACCGCCAACGATAGGACCTTCGTCCCATTCTAGACCTAGCCATTTTAAAGTGTCTTCAATCAGCTCGGTAGCTCCATCGACAAAGCGTTCTCGATCAGTATCTTCAATACGTAAAATGAATTTACCGTGATTTTGTTTTGCTAATAAATACGGATAAATGGCAGAACGGACATTGCCAATGTGAATATAACCGGTCGGGCTCGGCGCAAACCTAGTAATGACTTTCATATTGTGATATTATACCATATTTTAACTGTTTTATTCTTCAATCTCATCTTCATCAACTTCTCTACGTTTTGCAGTGATGAAGGCAAAGAGACCAGTGCCAGCAGCTACAGCAGCGGCAGTAGCAATGGTTGTTCCGAGATCGGAACCGTCAGAAAGGTTCATAGTAGTATTGGAGAACGCACCTTGTGGTGGAGTATAGCTGTCATAGGCGCTTGTATTATTGCCAGAGCTGATTTCTGTAGTGGTTGTCGTATTGCCACCAGAAGAACGCCTGTAGGTATAGGAAGTAGCGCCATTGGAACTGTTGCCGGTAGGAGATGGGTTATAGGTAGCGACTTCTTCTGGGCCAGGCGTGACAGGATTGGTCGGATTAGCCGGATTAGTGTTATTATCAATAACGCCAGTGACTACATTAATAACTACGGTTCCGACATAAGTGCCGGAAGGTAGAGAAGCATTGCCTTTAGCGCCAAAATAAATGTCTTGAGAGCCAGTAGAAGCGCTGCTAGAAGCTAAAACTGTAATTGGTGTAGCGGTGCTACTAACCATAGGATAATAATAACTGCTTAAATTACCCGGATCGGTTTCGTTATAAGTATGATTATTTAGGGTAGCTGTAGTACCTAAGGAATATCCCCAATAATTTGCTGGGAAACTGCCACGTGTAGAGCCAGAAGACAAAGTCGGGAGAGTAGCAGTATTTCTTGAAGTATTAATGAGAAAAGTATTAGTAGTCTTCATGTGCATAGTGGCGGTAAAGCCAGCTGCATTATTCGTATCAACATAAAGATTAACTTTATTTCTTAGGAAGGTATCAATGTCTCCGTTGGCCCAAGTAGAAGGGAGCGTAATCGCAACCGTGAGAGTTTCTCTCACATTAACTTGAAAATTAGTATTACTTTCGGCTGCAAAGGCTGGAGAAAAATTAGACAAAAACAATGTTGTCATTAAAATAGCCAATATGGTTTCTGTTATGACCTCGGTTTTTGTCTTAACCATAATGTCATTATAACATAATCTTTTTATTTTGTGATAAAATTATAAAAAGTTATGTTTAAAATTGTAATCTAAAAGTGAGTGAAGATGGATGAAAATATTACACTAAATTTAGACAACAATGATTTAAAGGTAAGCGAAAAGGATTTGAAGGCAGCTTTTAAAAACGATAATAAAAAAATGAAAGTAAAGCATAGCAAGAAATGGTTAGTATTTTTGATTATAGGAATAGTTGGGATCCTTGGTGGAGTGGGTTGCATTTTGTTTGCATTGTTTATGCCTAAAGAAGAAATTGCGGGAATAACTTTTCCAACAATACCATCGGAAATAGCGGAAGAAGCAGTCTATAGCCCGCTAACTGGTGAGGTCTTGAGCGAAGCTTCATTACAAGAAGCTCCGGTTTATTGTATTCAAACACCAAATGGCACGGACGGAGCAAGACCACAATCCGGGCTAAATCAAGCTGGAGTGATATTTGAGGCGATAGCGGAGGCTGGGATTACGAGATTTGCAGCGATTTACCAAAATCCCACAACAGCAATCATTGGGCCAATTAGATCTTTAAGAATTTATTACCTTGAGTGGGACACGCCTTTTGGTTGCACGATTGTGCATGCGGGGGGAGCAGATGATGCTATTAGAGCGCTTTCAGCGGGAGGATATAGGGACTTAGACGAAAGCTATACTTATATGTATCGAGGAACCTATAGTGGCAGACTTTGGAATAACCTTTTTACGACTTCGGCTAATTTAAAGCAATTTGGCACCGATAGAGGGTATAATACGTCGGCGATAAAAGGTTTCGCTCGACTTTCTCCGGCGGAGTCGTTAAAAAATAGAGTGGACACCTTAAGTATGGCGCCACTAAAAATTACCCAGGCGACAGAAAGTAATACCTCAGAGTTAAGTGCTAAGGTTGCTTCGGTTAGTTTGCGTTTTGGTAATGTGCCTTCATTTAACGTTAACTATACATATAATCCAGAATCAAATACTTATCTCAGAAGTTATGGAAGCGGTGTAGCGCACGAAATTTACGCTTGTCCAGACGAAAATTTAGGCGAGAAAAATCCAGAGGATACGTGCACATTGACACAAATGGCACCGTCCGTAGTTATAGCGATGGTCGTGAATGAGAGAAAGGCTTCGGATGGCTATCATGAGGATATCACAGCGACTGGGTCGGGCAAAGCTTATATTTTCCAAAACGGTATGGCTATAGAGGGGACTTGGAATAAGGCTTCGAGAGCCGATCAAATTAAGTTTTTAGACAATGAAGGTTCAGAAATTAAGTTAGCGCCGGGACAAACTTTCATTTCGGCTATCCCAACTTACGGCAGTGTTGAATATTGAGGCTAGTTATGTTAAAATAATAGAAGTGGCTCCTTCGTCTAGTGGTCCAGGACGTCTGGTTCTCATCCAGAAAATCGCGGGTTCAACTCCCGCAGGAGTCACCAAGTTGACTTTTTTAGTAAAGTATGGTATAATTAAAGAATAGGCCTTCTCGTGGGCCGTTTTTTATGTTATAATATAGGTTATGAAAAGATTACCAATCGTAGCATTAATCGGACAGACGAACGCTGGAAAATCCAGCCTTTTAAATCGGATGGCGCGAAAAAATATTGCAATTGTTGCTCGTGAGGAGGGAACGACGCGCGACAATGTTATTGCGACAATTGATGATTCTTTTATTTTAATTGATACGGCCGGATTGAAAGATCCTTCCGACGAATTTGAGGCTTCAATCCAGGAACAAATTGAAGATGCTATTGAATCAGCAGATTTGATTTTAGTAACACTTGATTCGACAAAATATTTTGACCAGCGAGACAAAAAAATTGCAAAAGATGCCCTGCGTTCTGGTAAACCAGTGTTTTTAATTTTAAACAAGTGCGACTTAAAAGAGTCTCTACCAATTACGGAGTTTAGGGCGCTTGGGATTGCCCCAGAGAATATTTTTTATACGTCAGCAACAACCGGCCAAGGATTCGATGATTTAAAAAGAAGCTTAAATGACTCGTTGAGGGGATTTCGGAACGCGACGGCGCAAGAATTAGTGTCGGCAGCTCGTAGCGATGGGACAGTCGGACACAACCCGAAACAAGTTATTGAAACTCCCTTAAAAATTGCTTTAATTGGACGGCCGAATGTGGGAAAATCGAGTTTATTCAATACACTAGGAAAGAAACAGCAAGCAATTGTGAGCTCGAAACAGGGAACAACGCGAGACGTAAACCGAGTGCAAGTAAAGTATAAAGGTCAAGAGATTGAAATTTTGGATACGGCGGGGTTAAGAAAACCTGGTAAACGAGAGGTTGGGATTGAAAAATTTTCGGCAATACGAACTTTGGCAGCAATTGAAGAGGCGGATATCTGTGCTTTGCTGGTTGATGCGACCGAACCACATTCAAAATTAGATCAGGCACTAGCTGGACAAATTATTGAAGCCGGGAAAGGAATTATTGTTGTTGTGACCAAAACAGATTTAGTTGACAATACAGACGCCATACTTGATGAATTAGAAAATGATTTTAATTTTATACCGTATGCGCCAGTAGTTTTAACTAGTTCGGAGACCGGTAAAAATGTCACGAAACTTTTTGAATTAATAATGGAAATTGAAAAAAATCGACATTTTGAAGTCAAGACTTCAGACTTAAATAAAATTTTAAGTGAAGCGATTGTCGCCCATCCGCCAGCAGGGTTAAAAAACACCCGCCCAAAACCAAAATATATGGTGCAGACTGACAATTGTCCACCATGGTTTGTTGTGTATGGGCACGATTTAGAACTTCTGCATTGGTCTTGGAAGCGATTTTTGGAACGAAAAATTCGAGAAAAATGCCCTTTTGTTGGAACACCAATTATGTTCTCATTCCGAAACGAAAAACAAAAATAATTTTTGATACTTTTTATGTATAAAAGGTCTTTTAAAAAAATTAAATTGCATATATTATATATTTAAGTGGGAGCAAATGAATAAAAAACAAGGCTCCTATTTTGTATTTTTAGCACATTACGCACATTAAAAAGGAGGAGATGCTATGTCTGGAAAACAGCCGATTTATGTGATAGACACCAACGTACTAGTCGATTATGGTGATATCATACCAAACGGCGAAAAAATCCATTTGGAAGAGCCGCTGATTGACTTAAGCGGCGCGCATATGGTGATTCCGACAGCCGTAGTTCGGGAACTTTCGAGCTTTAAAGGTGAAAAATCCGAACGCGGGAAGGCAGCACGCGTCGTATTAAAGCGATTGCGCAGAATTATCGAAGGAAAAGTGCGCTCGATGGACGAAATTTACCATTTGAAAGCGCCAATTAGAGTCTCGGACGAAGGTCAGATGATTTCAATTTTGCCTGTGCATAAAAAGTTTAAAGAGGCTTTACCGTTTAGTCCGTCTGAGGATGATATGGATGGCCAAATTATTCTTGCGGCGCTGACGGTAGCTTTTATTGATGCTGGATTAAGGATTGATGGAACGGCAAAACCTAGCATAGTAGAAGAATTGGTGCCAAAAAATGTAATTTTACTCACAAATGATAATGGTTTGGCGATTCGAGCACGCGAAAGAGGAATTTTAACTAATCGCTATGGGTATAAATATCCAAAACCTTACATCGGAAGGCGCGATATTGTAGTTCCAAAAGAGCTATTTCAAGAATTTATTTGTAATAAAAGAGTTGAGAGAAGTATGTTTGAATCTTTGATGCCTCAGGAACAAAGACTAGTAGCTAATGAATTTATTATCATGTCACTTGGCAACGAAGAAGAATACCCATATGGATTTGACCCTACTAATAACCCTTATTTTGAAAATATTGGGCGATATGATGTAAAAGAAAACGCAATTGTAGCTTTAAAATATTTGAGAAATTTCCCGCTTGAAGCTAAAAATGCCGGTCAGGCAATTTACGCCGAAGCGCTTGAGGATCCAGATATTTCAGCCGTAATTTGCACAGGTCCAGCTGGTTCTGGTAAAACTTTTATGGCAACAGTTTATGGCTATAATGCTTGTAAAAATGGTAATTTTATTGGGGTAACGGCGGTGCCGTGCGAAAGTCAATCGAAAATCGGAGCTTTACCGGGAGATTTGGATGAAAAAATGGATCCGGATGTTCAACCGTTAAAAAATTCCCTGAGGAACTATTTAATGATTGGCGACAAGAAGATTCGTAAAGAGCTGGATAATCTGGCAAAAATGGGAACAGGGAACAAGAAAGAGAACGAAGCAAAGGAACCGGCAGAAAAGGCCTCGGTTAAGGCTAAACTAAAAGACCGGGTCGATTTGATTTGGGAAAACTGGTTCTCGAGTATTCCGATTGAAAATGCTAGGGGTAGAGATTTTGCCTACGAATTAGCAATTTATGACGAATTCCAAGATCAAAATATTGCCCAGGCTGATACCTTAATCAAACGGATTGGTACAAACGGAAAAATCATTATTACCGGTGACATCGAACAGATTCACGCACCTTATCTTGACCATTTGAATAATGGTTTAGTCTATGCAGGCAGACAACTTTTCGACAGTGAGATGGTGGCTCAAGTTTGCTTTACGGACGATGAAGTGATTCGTCATCCGTTGGTGAAACTGGTCGCAAG
>JAZSMA010000055.1:0-4292 GCA_045535655.1 Candidatus Nanosyncoccus sp. | reverse complement strand
AACCCCTGATCCAACCCCAGAAACCCCTGCTCCAAAGGATTATGATAATATGGAACGTATCGATGAACAAATCTTAGACGATATCGCTCAGGACATTGGTACTGATGAAGTTGTTGTAACTCCAACGCCAGAAGTCAGCCCAGATGATTTAACAGAGCAACCAACCGCCGAAGCTTATGAAGGCACTGCTCCGACTATCGTCCAAAATGAAGCTTCCGTCGACGCCGAACCAATTCAAGACCAAATTAGCCCAGAAAATGATTACAGCCAAGATCTGGGTGGGGCTAACGCCGATGAATATGCTCCAGTTCAAGCTAATGATACAGCTCAAGCCGAAGCCGATGCTGCTGAAATTCCAATCCAGCAAGCTCCTGGCGTAGAAGATGTTGGTAGTCAAGAACTCAACGATATTTTAAGTGATTTAGGTATTAATTAAGGGTGAGCAGAAAGGAACCAAATGAAAAAAACTATTATTAAAAGGAATTTTCTGAAAGGGATAATCGCAACTTTCGTCCTGAGCATGATTACCATGGCATCAGCCTCCGCCTGGGGGCCAGAACGCACCACCTTCACAATGGAATCGCCAGCATCTTATCCAACTTTTAACTCCATTACTAACAATCCAACTATTGGTGATGAGCGCGATTTCGTTAGGGTTGGAGAGATAGATGCAGACGTTACTGATTTAAAGAATGAAGTAAAGGTTGTACCAGGTAGACAATATTTAGTTTATGTTTATTTCCACAATAATGCCTCTTCTACTTACAACGATTCAGCTCATAACAACGTTGGCGTTGCTTTAAGAACTCGTATGTCTAGCTCATTCTCGACCGTTCTAACGCCAGAGAATAAAGGGACTATTACGGCAACCATTACTGCTGAAAATTCTAACCCACTTTCAGTTTGGGATGAAGCCTACATGACAACTGATACTGAGAAAGTCTTGCTTCATTATGTTGCCGGTTCTGCCAAGATTTATAATGACTGGCGAGCTAATGGTTCTGTTATGCCTTCCAGCTTGTTTACCGAAGAGGGAACTTTAGTCGGTCTTAACGCCTTGAATGGTGTTATTCCAGGTTGTGAAGAATACCACGGCGTCGTAAGTTATGTTCTTCAAGCCGAAGAGCTTGGTGGCTCTATCGAAAAATCTGTCTCAAAAGATGGCACAGAATTTGAAGAGAGTATCAATCTCGCTCCGGGCGAAGAAGCAACCTACCAACTCACCATTACCAATACTGGCGATGTAGCTCTAATTAACGCGACGATTAAAGATACTTTACCGGCGGGCTTGACTTTGGTTTCTGGCAGCGTTAAACTACGTGCCAACGCATCCACTACGTGGGATGAACTTTCAGATAACATCTTTGGCACTGGTTATAATCTCGGCACTGTTGGTACTGGCAATGTAGTATATATTCAATATAAAGTTACTGCTGGCACCGATTTTGATTGCGAAGGGAGCGAACTTACTAATAGCGCCACGTTAACTTATGATAGCGATCAAGCTTCTGGCGAAACCAAAAAAGCCTCTACAACAATCACTGTTAAAAAGACAGATTGCGAAGAACCGGAAATTCCTCTAGATACATGTGAAACTAACCCGGCCCTTCCAGAATGCCAAGAAAAGAACTGCAAAACCAATCCCGAAATGGAAGGCTGTCAAGAACTCCCAGAAACTGGACCAGTTGAAATCATTATGGCTATTGTAGTGATTGCTGGTATTGCTGGTGCTGGTTACTACCTCTATCGCACTCGTAAAACTCTTAAGACTGTTGAAGGCGATGTATCTGGTAAAGACCTCCCTGAATCAGGTGAAGAAAAAGTTGAAGAAAAGGGCAAAGAAAAGAGCGAAGAAAAAGATGACTCTTCCCAAAAACCGAATGATATGGTATAATCATACGAGTTAATCAAGGAATCATATGAAAAAAGCAGTCATCCTCGTCGGCGGGAAGCAATATCTCGTCGCCGAAAAAGAGACCCTACGGGTGGACCTCCTCCCGGCAGGCACCAAAGAGCTCGAGACTGATGCTTTGCTCGTTATCGATGGCGATCAAACTACCGTCGGTACTCCTACAGTAAAAGGCGTGAAAGTTTCGGCAAAGGTTAAAAACCCTGAAGTAAAAGGCGAAAAGCTTCGCATTATTCGCTATAAGGCGAAAAAGCGTGTCCATAAAGAAACTGGTCATCGCCAAAAATACTCCGAAATTGAGATTACAAAAATCGGTTAAAAATTAAAAAACTAACTCAAGAAAGCATGTATAATGAACGAGAGTTAGTTTTTTAATTTTTGCATAACTTATGTTATAATCTTAAGTATTATGGCGAAGGTGATTTGCATTACAAACCAAAAAGGCGGAGTAGGGAAAACCACTACAGCTGTCAACCTTGCCTATTATCTCGCTAAGGATAAAAAGAAAACCCTCCTGATTGATTTTGATCCTCAAGGAAATGCAACTTCCGGTCTCGGCATTGAAAAACACGATAAAAACGGCCTCGGAACGACTATGACCGAAGTCGTCTTGGGCCAGACCGAACTTAAAAATGCCATCCGCCCGACCAAGTATAAAAATTTCGACCTCGCCCCTACTACTCCCGAACTTGCCAATGCCGAAGTTGAAATAACTACTATGCAACGTAAATTTGTCCGTCTTCGCGACGCCGTCCGCACAGTTGCCCCAAATTATGACTACATTATTATTGATTCGCCCCCGTCTCTTAGTCTTCTGACAGTTAATGGCATGATTGCATCAGATTATTTACTCTTGCCGGTCCAAACTGAATTTTACGCCCTAGAAGGAGTAGCCCAACTTCTAGAAAGCATGAAACTAGTTATGAAACAGGCCAATCCGAACCTAAAACTTCTTGGCGTTCTCGCAACTATGTATGATAAAAGAACTAGTCTCTCTGCCCAAGTCTATGCTGAAATTAAAAAATACTTTAAACAACTAACTTTTAAAACGACTATCCCGCGCAACGTTCGCGTCGCCGAGGCTCCTAGTCACGGTGTTCCCGTCGGTGCTTATGATAAATTTTCAAAAGGCGCTAAAGCCTATAAAGAATTCGCCAAAGAAGTTATAGAAAGGACCAAAAAATGAAAGGTTTAGGTAGAGGTTTTGAAAGTTTAATTCCAACAGAACTAATTGACGATGAATTTGACCCTACACTCGTAGAAGATAAAAAATCCAGCCAACTAAAAGAAATTAAACTTGAAGAAATTGTTCGCGATGAAGAACAACCTCGTCGAGAATTTAATAAAGAAGCCCTCGAGGCTCTTGCTGCTTCAATTAAAGAACATGGCGTTCTTCAACCAATTGTCGTCACTAAAGAAGAAGGGAAATATAAAATTGTTGCTGGCGAACGACGTTGGCGCGCTAGTAAAATTGCCGGCCTAAAGAAAATCCCCGCCATTATCCGCACTCTAGATTCCCAAAATCGTCTTGAGCTCTCCATCATTGAAAATGCCCAACGCGAAGATTTAAATGCAATCGAATTAGCTACCGCTTACGCAAAATTAAAAACCCAGTTTAATCTCAGCGCTGAAGATATTGCCGCTAAAGTAGGGAAGAGCGAACAAACCATCCAAAACACCCTCCGCCTTCTTACTCTACCTGAAGAGGCCAAGAAAATCATGGTTAAAGAAAAACTTACTGAGGGCGTCATGCGTCCACTCGTTTCTCGCGACGAAGAAACTATTAAAAAAGTTCTTCCAAAAATTGTTAAAGAAGGTTGGACCGCCCGCAAAGTCGAACGTTATTTTGCTGAAACTAAACCTAAATCTAGCGCAAGCGCAATTAAACGCAGTGATTATCTAAAAGACGAAAACCGTCTAAGCGCCAAATATAATGTCGTTGCTAAAATTTCTGGTCGTAGTCTAACTTTTAAATGTAAAAACGAAAAAGATCTTAAAAATCTCATTAAAAAACTTGCTTAAAACCCTTGCGCTTTTTTTAGGGTGTGATAAGATAAAAAGGTAGAGTGAGTCATACATTTAAATAAAAAGGGATAAGTGTGAAAACATTAGAGATGCCAATAAGGTATTTTATTGGGGGATTGATAATACTCTTTTTGGGTCTCATTTTTTCTGCTGATACTTACGCCGCCTACACCACAACTATCTCCACTTCCGGCACTGTAACAGTAGATGTTTCTTCTTATGCTGATGGTGCAGCTATGGGCACTGATAATGTAGTAGTAAATGCTACTTGTCCATTAGGCTATACTCTATCCATTGGTGGTCCTACTGATAATACACTATATAAAGGTGGAGATAATACGAGTTCTTCTTCCATTCC
>JAZSMA010000010.1:0-2325 GCA_045535655.1 Candidatus Nanosyncoccus sp. | reverse complement strand
GGATATAATAAGGAAAATTCTTATACCCAGATTACGAGGTGGATTACGATTAAGGACGAGGCGGGGAATTACGTTGCAGAACCGATTTTCACTATTCCGGCAAATAGTTCAATTGAAATCTTTTACCGCATAACGACGCCAAGTAGTATCCCGGATGGTGGGCAGTATGCGGTGATTTTTGCGCACACTTTGACTGGAATTATGTTAGAAAGTGGCATTCGAACCGAAGCAAGCCCAGGGATGGTTATCTATGGACGTTCACTGGAGGGAGAAGCAATTAGGTCAGCGGAAATTCGAGATTTGACGATTAGTCGAAGTGTAACGGAAAATAATGTAACAAGAAACAATTTCTTTGCTATGGCAAAGGTAAAAAATACTGGTAACGTAGATTTTAATGCGCGCGGAGTTTTAAAAGTTGAACAATTATTCGGATTTAGTGGTGATTATGAAACGCCTTCGACGGCTGGAATTATTTCGGTAATTCCGGAATCAGAACGAGTGATTTCTGATGAATGGGCGGAAACGCCGAGTTTCGGCTTATATAAGGTAACTTGGT
The DNA here is from genome assembly GCA_045535655.1 of Candidatus Nanosyncoccus sp. Classification (GTDB taxonomy): domain Bacteria; phylum Patescibacteriota; class Saccharimonadia; order Saccharimonadales; family Saccharimonadaceae; genus Nanosyncoccus. The sequence continues at coordinate 1,769 of JAZSMA010000010.1, read as the reverse complement.
CGGTTACAGTAGGAGAAGAGACTGAAACAATTGAGCGGACTGTCTTTTTAATTCCTCCTATGGTAATAATTATAGCCATAATCCTATTGACAATTATCGTAATTTGGATTATAATTGGGGTTAGGAAGCGTAAGGAACGCCATTCTAGATTGGCAGTTTAGAGTGGCCACTCGTTGCGAGCGAGTGCTCTTACAAAACCAAAATAAAAAATTAAATATAAACAAGAGTGTAGAGTATGAGAAAAACACAAAAGGAAATCTTTGGGCTCTTTGGATTGATTTTGGTAGCCGCGATGACGGTTTTTGCGGCATCTTTACCAAGTCCGAATGTAGCCGCAGAAGGATCAGGCGTTGTGGATACTGTGATCATTCGAGTGGTCGGTAGTCAGCCCAACGTCTATTTTACAAGCCCAGATAACGAGTCTTCGTTCGTAGGGCCAAACCAAATTATTAGTTATAATTTCGAGAATATCAAATCGGCAGTTTTGACGATGACATATTTCGACGGAACTACAACTTATCCTCCGTATACATTGGATACAATGACTGACATTACGGATCAGTCCGGGACGGGAACTTATAATATAGATTTATCGAGTTATGGTTATGGGGAATATACTATTAATGTGACTGGGGAGGGACCAGGTGGAGTAGAGGATTTTGATGTAATTACATTTTCATATTATCCAATCACTGCCACGGTAGAACAAGAGGAAGAAAATGGGGACCCTTCGGTAATCCTTGAATATGACGACAATAATACGGATATCGATAGAATTGAAATAAATGTTTATGATAAGGATGGTAATTTAGTGAGCGCCTTGTCGCCAACAACGGTGCTCCCGGATGACAAGAATGTACTTTTGCCTTTCGCTGAGAACAATATACCGGCTGGTCAATATAGAATTGAAACTACGGCTTATGATGTTAATGGTGACCCGCTTTACTCATCTTATGGCATCATTCACACTTACGAACCAAAGGTAACACCAGCTCCTGACGAGGGAGGAGATGAAGAGGAGGAAGAGGATATGGTGGTGCCGAATACGGGTGGATTATTTGAGACAATGAACATTTCACAGAGCGATTATTTGATTACTGGACTGATGATTTTCTTCATTACGGGAATAGGTGGAGCTATCTTTATTGCGAAGAGCAGGAACTCTAAACGCTAAAACTCATACTCGAACAAAAATGGGCGCTACTACTGCGAGGGCGCCCATTTTTAAATACGATTATTTTTCAGCTTTAGCCTTTTTTTCGGCTTCTTTTTTAGCTTTCTTTGCCTTATTCTCAAGAGAAGCTTTCAAAGCTTCCGCTTTCTTAACACGAGCCTTGAAGCGATCAACCCGACCTTCGGTATCGATAATCTTTTCTTCGCCAGTAAAGAATGGGTGGCTGGCGGAAGAAATCTGTATCTTTACTAATGGGTATTCATTACCATCTTTCCATTTGATGGTTTCTTCGCTTTTTGCAGTAGACTTGGTTAAAAACGAAAAGTTGGCTGCTTCGTCAGAAAACACGACATAGCGATAATCTTTAGGATGTAATTCTTTTTTACTCATAACTGCCGGTTATTATATCAGAGATTGACTTTTTTGTAAAGGTGTGATATAGTAAGGGTATATATTATTTAACGAAACAGCTATGGGAGGTTTCCTGAATAAACCCATAGTAAAGGAAAGGAAATCATATGACAGTAGATGTTGATATGAAGGCCTTGCTGGAAGCGGGTGCGCATTTTGGGCACAAAACCAGCAGATGGCATCC
>JAZSMA010000008.1:0-2179 GCA_045535655.1 Candidatus Nanosyncoccus sp. | reverse complement strand
TTAAGCTAAGCGTTTCTAGTTTCTGTCTTTGATCCCTCCAGCCTTTCCGAAACTCAAAGAAAAATGCTAAGTTTGCAAAAAGGATATTATGACGAATAGCAATAATGAAAAATCAATAGCTTCAATTGAAAAAAAGATTGAGGAGATTCGGAAGAGCGATAAGGCGAAGACAAAAGCTAGTCTGGCGGAAATAAAAAGATTACAATCCAGGCTAAATAAAATATATGCTGAGTACAAGCGTAAATTGATGGAGCTAGAAAAAAGCAATAACAATAAATTGTTGTTTTTGCGTTCGACAAAGGGGTTTTATAAGTTGTTTGGAAACTCGCTCTATTTTTATGCTTTCAACATTGCACCGAAACTAAATATTGATGTAAGGGTGTTTTCTGATGGCGACTATGAGGAAAAATCTGAAGCAGGGGTAGTATCGGTAAAGAATTTGGAGGAAATAGAAAAATTATTCCTTGAACTTAAAATCAAGCGAGCTAATACTCGTGATAAAACTGGCAATATTGTAGTATATAAATTACCGTGGAGTTATACAGATGAAGAAATTCAAAAATATGTTGAACAAAATACCTATGAATTGCATAAGTATAATCATGTAATTGTTGCAGAAAATACGATACCCGTACTATATCTTAATTTGAACGAACTTTTGAAAATTAGTTATGAAAATGTGAGACGATTGGAACCAGTAGCGCGTGAAACGTTGGGGAATACTATTATAGATATAACGGCGGAAATGATTAGAATATATATTGAGATGGCGAATGGGAGAATTAATGAAGTAAAAGGATTGCAAAATTTAAAAATTAGGCTTAACAAAATAAAATCGCAGGTGAAAATACTGGCGGATTTGAAACTATGGAATGCTAGGACATATGCTAGAGTTGGGGAAAGCATGATAAAAATTCAGGATATTATAGAATTAAAGCTAAACAGTAGTAAGTAGAATGGAGCAGAAATTTGATTTTAGTGAGTGGCTTTTGGGAGAATTAATTGAGGCTTATTGTGAAGCACGAAAGAATGGTAAAAGAAAAACTAAAAATGAGCATGAGTTAGAATTAAATGAAATTGAAAATTTAATAATACTGCGTGATACGATTTTGGCGCGTAGATATCAACCGAGTAGAGGAATCGCTTTTATTATACACGATCCGGTGATAAGAGAAATATTTGCGGCGTCGTTTGTGGATAGAATTGTCCACCATTTTTTATATAAGTATGCAATAATGTGGTGGGAACCGAGATTGTGGAGAGGAGCATATTCTTGCCGAAAGGGAAAAGGTACTCTAGCGGGTGTAATAGATTTACAAAAAAATATGAGAAGAGTTTCGCAAGATGGACGTGTACCAACGGTAGTAGTGAAGCGAGATATTCAAGGTTATTTTATGAGTTTGGAGCGAAAGAAATTATATGAAAGAGTTTGTTGGGGGCTTGAGAAACAATATCCTGAAGGTGGTGAACTATATAGGACGCTAAAGTATTTATGGAAGCAGATAATATTTGATGATCCAATTATAGGCGTGAAGAAGCGGGGGGATATAAGAGAGTGGCGAGAACTTCCAGCCAGTAAAAGTTTATTTTATCAGCCGGAGGGGCGAGGAATAGTAATTGGAAATTTAACTTCGCAACTTTTATCTAATATTTTTTTAGATTTATTGGATAGATATATTGTGTACGAACTTGGGTATAAGAACTATGGAAGATACGTGGATGATTTTTATATTGTAGTACCAAAAGATGATTTGCCGAAATTGATTGATAACGATATGGCGAGGATTGAGACATTTTTGGCGGGGCTTGGGCTGATTATGCATCCAAAAAAGCAGTATAATATTCCGATGTGTAATGGAGTGGATTTTTTAGGGGCGAAGGTATATTATGATCATATTTTGCCCGGAAAACGGATAATTACAAATTTGGCTAATAAGGTGTATAGGTTCGCTACTACTGGCGAAGGAAAGATAGAGGGATTTGGATCGTATGATGGGCTGATGGCTTATTATGATAGTGAGAAAATAGTGCGTAAGATTTATGCCGGAGTGGGGTGGGATTATCAAAATAAAGCCAATAGAAGTTAGCGGCAATCGTTTGTTTGGAAAGTCTGGAGGGATCAAAGACAGAAACTAGAAACGCTTAGCTTAACGAAGTAAACAACGAACTGAGTTGCCGT
>JAZSMA010000027.1:0-2293 GCA_045535655.1 Candidatus Nanosyncoccus sp. | reverse complement strand
ACGAGTACGGATATCTCTTTAGAATTTGAATGTGGTGAGGGTGCGGCATGCGGTAAAAAGGTAGATGCGGAAACTGGTGAGGAGGAGAATACAAATGTGGCGAAATTGGCTGGTGCACAGGTGAAGATTGATTCGACGGGTAGAGCGAATGATCTTTACAGGAGAGTTGAGGTGCGATTGTCGCCAGCGAGTGCAGCTAATCCGTATGCACTTTATGGTATACAATTGTTGGGTGAGAATGACGGCAAAAGTTTGTTGCAAAAGGAATTAAGCCCGACTTCCGAGTGGAACTTTAATTAAAAGCTCGGAGCTTGACAAAAATTAGCTTTAGGTGTATAATGAATACATACCAACTTGGTTGGTATGTATTTGTCGTGGGGTAGAGCAGCCTGGTAGCTCGTTTGGCTCATAACCAAAAGGTCGCTGGTTCAAATCCAGCCCCCGCAACCAAGTTTAAATTAATAATCAGATTATAGTTCAGGTTGAGTTACCCCCCTAACTCAATCTGAACTGTGGTCTGATTATTTTTTCTTGAGAAGTAAAGCCTTAGCAGCTAGTTTAAGCCCATAGTTATAGCTATTGATAGGATGAGGAGTGCTGGCAATTTCTAGAGCGGTAAAATTGTGGCGAATAGCAATAGCAACTTCTTCGGCAATTAACTCGGCGTTAGGGGCGACAATAGTGGCTCCAAGTAAATGATTGTTTTTATCGGCAAGTAATTTAATAAAACCATATTTGAAGTTGTAGATTTTACTAGCAGGGAGCGAATCAATTTTAATAATGGATTTTTTATATTTATGGTCGCGACGGGTAAGATCATCTTCGTTTAAGCCTACTGTAGCAACTTCCGGGAAGGTTTTAGTTTGGCGAATAAAGCCTTGATAGTTGACGGAATTTTTAGTTTTATTGGCAAGATTTGAAGCTAATATTGAACCTTCGTAATCAGCCAATTCGGTTGAGGAAGCTTTTCCTAAGGCGTCGCCAACGGCATAGATGTTTTTTGCGGAAGTTTGGAAGAATTTATCGACAATAATGCCGGAATTTTTATATTTGACATCAGCGTTCTCTAAGCCATAGTCTAGGATTGGTTGGCTACCAGTTGCGAGAACAACGCAATCGGCACGGACAATTTTTTCGGTATTAGAATTACGGAAAACAACGCGTTTACTGAAGTCATCTTGTTCGAGAGCGACGACTTTAGAGTTGGGTAAAACCATGATGCCGAGTTCGTGGGTAAAATATTCGGACAAAGTTTCGGCGACTTCTTTATCTTCTTTTGGCAAAATGCGACTAGAGGATTCTATAAGAATAACCTTAATACCAAGTTCAGCATAGTAAGAAGCGATTTCGCAACCCGTAGAGCCGGCACCAACGATGACGGCTAATTTTGGTAGACGACGAATTTTAATGGCAGTTTCAGGCGTTAAATAACTGACGAAATCAGTGCCAGAGATTTCGAGAGTTTTTAGACAGGAGCCGGTGGCGAGGATGAAATTATCAGCAGTGAATTTTTGGTCTTGAACGGCAATAGTATTATGGTCAAGGAAATTTGCGGGGCCATTGATACAAGTGATATGGGCATCCTCGAAGACTTTTTGATCATTGCCGCCGGAGGCGATGACGGTTTTTAGTTGACGAGAAACAGAAGCAGGGAGACTGAAGGACAAGGCTTGGTTGTTAAATTCAGGAAAAGAGGCTGCTTTAGAGTAGGTATGGGCAAAATCTAGAGCGACAGCATAAGGAACGTCGCGGGTATTAAGATTAGTGCCGCCAAAATAGCGTTCTTCAACTAAGCCAACTCGCTTTTTTGCGGAGGCGAGGATAAGAGCAGCAGCAGTACCAGCTGGGCCACTACCAATGACTAGATAATCAAAATCGTATTTTTTTCCCATTCCTATATTATTTTATCACGATTTTCGTAAACATAAGCTAAATCTTTATGGTATTTTTTCAATTCTTTCGTGATAGCCCTTTCCAAATCTCTTTTAGTGATAATATTCTTAGACTTAAGACTTTTTTTAGCACCACTGACAGTTTTACTGATAAATGTTTCAGCAGCGCCGGCAGGAATGCCAAGGGCACGGGCATCGATTTTTAATTCTTGGGTGATTGATTTTTCATCAAATTCTACAGTCATACGATAACTCCAAAAAGAATAATTGAACCAGCGAGCAGAAGATAAAGGGCACTAATGAAAAAGCGGAAGAAAGTTTTGTTTTTAACGCGGGCTCTTTCTAGCTCGGCGAGATTATGTCCGGTTCTTTCGAGCATATATATAATATATAGTGGGAAG
>JAZSMA010000021.1:0-10596 GCA_045535655.1 Candidatus Nanosyncoccus sp. | reverse complement strand
CAAAAAAGAAAGGATAAATCCTTTCTTTTTATTCGCAAACTTGGTGAGTCGGGAGGGGCTCGAACCCTCGACACCCTGCTTAAGAGGCAGGTGCTCTAACCAGCTGAGCTACCGACCCAGATGTAGGACTCCTGTTATTATATCACAAAAAGGAGGTTTTGGGAATGATATTTAGGAGAAGTGTGGTATAATGGTCTAAATAAAAAAGGAGGTTAGAGATGTGTGGAATCGTAGGGTATGTGGGAAGTAAAAATGCGCAGGATTTTTTGGTGAGTGGATTAAAGAGATTAGAATATCGTGGTTATGATTCAGCAGGGATCGTAACAATTGGAGATAAAGGTGATGCAACTTTGATTAGAGCTAAGGGCAAAATTGTAAATCTAGAGGAAAAAATAGCACAGGAAAAGAAAACAGATAAAATTGGTATTGGGCATACGCGTTGGGCGACGCACGGAGAGCCGTCGGAAATTAATGCACATCCGCATCAAGCTGGTTCGATTTATTTAGTTCATAACGGCATTATTGAAAATTATAAAGATTTAAAGGAAACTTTGAAGGATTTTCAATTTAAGTCTGATACAGATTCGGAAGTTTTAGCGGCTTTAATTGATTCGTTTTATGGCAATGGTAAACATCCATTAGTAAATGCGGTAGTGCAGGCTTTAAAGTTGATAAAAGGGACTTATGGGATTGCAGTAATTTCGAAAAATAATCCAGATGAAATAGTGGTAGCGCGAGCGGGTTCTCCATTAGTGATTGGTATAGGAAAAGAAGAAACCTTTATCGCTTCGGATGCTTCGGCTTTAGTTGGGCATACAAAAAGAGCTATTTATTTGAATGATGGCGAAGTGGCAAGATTAACGAAAGACAGTATAGAAATTAAAACTTTGAATGCAGAACCGGTTTCGGCTAAGGTTGAGGAAATTGAAACGAATCTTTCGGCAATTCAAAAGGGTGGTTATGACCATTTTCTTTTAAAAGAAATTATGGAACAGCCAGAATCTTTAGTGGAAACTTTGAGGGGACGAATTAATGCGGAAACTGGAGTGGTGAAGTTGGGCGGTCCAGGTTTGACAGATGCAGAATTGAGAAAAATTAAGCATTTGATTATCGTAGGATGTGGAACGGCTTATCATGCGGGACTTTTGGCTGGATATTATATTGAACAATTTACGCCGGAAATTACGATTGAGACGGTAATTGCTTCAGAATATCGATATCGTGAGGCTTATATTCCAGAAGATTCGGTAGCGTTGATTGTTTCGCAGTCTGGGGAAACGGCGGATACGTTAGCATGTTTGCGCGAGATAAAAAAGCAGGGGATTAAAACAATTGGTATCGTGAATGCGATTGGATCGACGATTGCGAGGGAAGTGGATGGGGGAACTTATGTGCATGTGGGGCCAGAAATATCAGTGGCGTCTACTAAGGCATTCACTTCGCAAGTGATTGCGATGGTGATGTTTGGCATTACGATTGCACAAGCAAAAGGTGTAAAAACGGGGACTTTGAAACCTTATGTTGATGAAATAGTCAAATTGCCGGAAGAAATTAGAACAGTATTAGCTGAGGCTAAAGATTCAATAAAAGCGGTAGCTAATGATTATAAAAAATATGACCATGCAATTTATCTTGGACGAGGGACAGCTTATCCAACGGCGATGGAAGGGGCGCTAAAATTGAAGGAGGTTTCTTATATTGATGCGAATGCTTATGCGTTTGGAGAGTTGAAACATGGACCGTTGGCTTTAGTTGATGATAGGTTTTTCGAAATGGTTTTATTGCCAGAGGGAGGACTTTATGAAAAGGCTGTTTCGAATGTGCAGGAAGTTTTGGCGAGGGGTGGACATGTAGTAGTAGTAACGAATTCAGATAAGTTTGATTTGAAGGTAGAAAATGTTGTAAAAATTACAACGTCATTAGAGTTGTTTGCGCCGATTTTGATGAATCTAATTTCGCAACTTTTTGCGTATTATATGACGGTGGCGAAGGGTTATAATGTTGATCAGCCGAGAAATTTGGCAAAGTCTGTTACAGTAGAATAGTAAGCATTCTAATTACACTTTACGGGGACGGGTCGCTCGGGCCCGTCGACACGGGCCTCGCGCCCTTAATCCTCGGTCGTAACCTCCGGACACCCCGTAAAGTGTAATATAGAATGCTTTATGTTATAATAGATTTATGCGGAAGAAGTCCGATTTTATTCTGAGGATTAGTTTAATTGTTGGTGATGCGCTGATGTTGATTTTGTCGTTTGCGGCAGCGTATTTTATTCGGGTGCATGTGGATCCGAGGCCGTATGTTTTTGAGTCACAGTTGTTAGATTTTACAAATACAGTAATATTACTAGTACCAATTTTGTTAGTGATTTTAGCGGCGTTGGGTTTGTATCGGAAGGACGTTTTTTTAGGAAAATCGAGATTGCCGGAACTAGGAAGGTTAGTGCTTGCGGCAATATTATCAGTTGCAGCGTTAATTGTTTATGACTTCTTTAAAGGTGAGAATTTGTTCCCGGTAAGGGTAATGGCTTTAACGTCAGTAGTTTTATCGCTTGTCTTTTTGTTAGTAGAAAGAATTTTAGTGAGATTTTTTGTCAGATTGATTTTCAGAAAAGATTATGGCACAAGACGAGTGATTATTATTGGAAACCATAAAAATACAGAATATTTAGCAGACTACATTGTTTCGACACCGGAATCGGGATATAGATTGGCGGGGATTGTAGCAAATCAAAGATATATTTCTAAAGAGTTAAAAACTAAGCAGTATTCTTCTTTAAAAGAAGCTTTAAGAAAAGCGCGAGTTGATGTGATTTTTCAGACCGATGAAAAATCAACAGAATATGTATATAAGCAGGCAATTAATCGGCATTTGCTTTATTATTTTGTGCCATCGGAAACAGCTTTGTCGTCGCATTTTGGCGAATTGGAATTAGTAGGGAATACACCGGCGGTGCTAGTAATGGCGACGCCACTGGCTGGAGGGTATGCCGCCCTTAAACGGATTTTTGATTTTTTGTTTAGTTTAGTGGCAATTATGATTACGGCAATTCCAATGATGATAGTTTGGTTAGTTTTGAAGTTGTCTGATTTTAAGCATTCGCCAATTTATAAGGATGAGAGATTAACTCAATATAATAGGAAGTTCAAGTGTTATAAGTTCAGATCAATGAAATCAGAATATAGTGGCATGACAGCAGAAGAGGCTTTTATTAAAATGGGGAAGCCAGAATTAATTAAAAAATATCGTAAGAATGGGGATTATATGAAGAATGACCCAAGAATTACGAAGATAGGACATTTTATTAGGAAGACTTCGATTGATGAATTGCCGCAATTATTTAATATTTTGAAAGGTGATATTTCGTTAATTGGGCCGAGGGCATTGCTACCAGGAGAGTTGAGAGATTATGGAGACAGGTCGTTAATATTAACGGTGAAATCAGGATTAACGGGATTTGCGCAAGTTTCGGGGAGGAGAGATATTTCGTTCGAAGAAAGAAGAGCATTAGATATTTATTATGTGAGAAATTGGTCTTTGATGCTTGATCTTTCGATTTTCTTTAGGACGATTGCAATAGTTTTAAAAGGTGATGGGGCTAAATGAAAGTTGCGATAGTTTGTGATTGGCTAACGAATGTGGGTGGGGCAGAAAAGGTTTTATTGAAAATTCATCAATTATTTCCAGATGCGCCAATTTGGACATCGAAATATGATGCAAAAGGAATAGATTGGTTTTCGGATGCGGATATTAGAACTGGATGGTTGCAGAAATTTCCAACGAAAATGCGACGGATATTAGGGCCGTTTAGGCAATGGTATTTTTCGCATTTAGATTTATCAGAATATGATTTAATAATTTCGGTTACGGGAGCGGAGGCGAAGGCCGTGAAGTCAGGAAAGTGGCTTCACAAGAAAGGCAAGAAGAATGTGAAAAATTCGGAAGGACTTCACATATCTTATTGTCATGTGCCGACACAATATTATTGGCAGATGAATAGTGAATATATGAAGAACCCGGGATTTGGTTTTTTAAATCCATTAGTGAGATTTTTCCTTAGACTACTAATTACGCCGTTAAGACGAGCAGATTTAAAGGCGGCGAAGAGAGTAGATTATTTTGTGACGATTTCGGATTATGCGAAGGAACAGATTCGGAAGTATTATGAACGTGAGGCGATTGTAATTCACCCACCAGTGGAAATTGAGGATTTTTATAATCGAAAAAGTGTTTCTCAAGTTGCGGATTATTACATTACGACGGCAAGACAGGTAAATTGGAAACGAATTGATTTGGCGGTGAAGGCGTGCAAAATAGCGAAGAGAAAATTGTTGGTAATTGGCGAGGGGCCGGAGCATGATAGATTGGTGAAAATGGCGGGAGGTTCAGAGCTAATAGAGTTTTTGCCATTGATGGGAAAGAAGGAATTAGCGAGTTATTTAGCGGAAGCGAAAGGATATTTATTCCCGAGTTTGGAGCCATTTGGAATCGCGCCAGTTGAAGCTTTAGCGGCGGGATGCCCAGTGATTGCGTTTAATAAGGGTGGGTCGAGGGATTATATAATTGAGGGGAAAAACGGAGTTTTGTTTAATAAACAAACAGCTAAGTCGTTGTCGGAAGCAATTTTGAGATTTGAAAAAATGAAGTTTAATCGGGAAAAAATTAGTAAGGGTGTTGATGAATTTAGCGAGGCGAGATTTGATAAGGAATTGAAGAAGTTTATAGATGAAAAAATTAAGTAAAAAAATTGAAGATGTTTTGAAAATGTTCTTGTATATTTTTCCGGTTACGCTGTTTTTTTCATATTATCCTTTAATTCATTTTGGGGCAAGCGAATCGATGAATTTCGAAATTTCGTTGCCACTAATTTGGCTAGTGTTGTTTGATTTGGTTGCTTTAGTAATAATGTTAAAACAGAAAATATTGTGGAAAAATTTGAAGAAAAAATGGGCATGGTTACTACTACCAATTTTCTTAACGATTTCAATTTTATGGTCGTTAAATAGTTTAAGGGGGATTTTTACGGTAGGGATTTTATGGCTGATTTATTTTGCGGGCTATGCGTTTTATAGTTTTAAGGATATATTGAAAGAAGCTGAATTTAGAAAAAATTTCTGGAAAGTCTTTTTTATTTCGACACTTTTAATTTGCGGTTGGTGTTTTTTGCAGTGTATTTTAGATTTGGTGGGAATTTCGAGAGAGTGGACGTTGATGTGCGAAGGATGTACTTACGCTATGTTTGGGTTTCCGCATCCAAATGGGTTTGCGATTGAACCGCAGTTTATGGGAAATTTGTTGCTTGCGCCAAGTATAATAGTGGGATGGTTTATTTTAAGAAAGCAAAACTATAAGAAACCGAAACGGGAGCACTTACGCGATAGTCATTTTTACAACGGCTCAGGCGGGCTCGTCTCGGTATTTCAGTACCGACTACTCGCCCGTGACCGTTGTAAAAATGATGACGGTTCGTGCTCTTTATGTTTCGGTTTCTTATGGTTTTGCTTTTTTATCATATCTGCGACATTATTCTTGACGTTTTCGAGGGGGGCAATTTATGCGTTTTTGGTGGCAATGATATTTATGACGGCATTTATGGTGGCGAGGAAGAAACGAGAGGGAATTGTAAAGAAGTTGGGGCTAGTTTGGGGATTGATTGTTTTAGCTTTTCTTTTCATTTTGAATCTACAGGGGATAATGGCGTTAGCGAGCCCGACGAATGATACATATACGAGTGGGGTTTCGAAGGCGCTGAATCATTTGTCACTAGGCGTAATTGATGTGCGGGAGCCAACGCAGTCATCAGAAGTTCAGGAGGTAGAGAATGAGGCAGCGTTCGATGGATATGTGGCGGAGTCGACGGATACGAGGATTAAATTAAACGATGCGGCGTTAGAAGTGTGGTCGAAGGATTTTAAAACAGTGATGTTTGGAGTGGGACTAGGTGGTGCTGGGCAGGCACTATATAATAATGGGTTATCGTCGTCGCCAAAAGAGATAGTGCAAAATCAATATATAAGTTTGTTGCTTGAGACTGGCTTAGTAGGAATAGCGTTATTTGTTTTAACTTTGATTCTAATAATAAAAATAGTGATTAAAGAATCAGACGCTCAATTAATGTTGTCATTAATAGTCGCATACGGAATTTCATTATTATTTTTTGCGGGGTTACCAAATGCGTTGCAGGTTTATTTACTACCGATTTTAATTATGCGAGTTTGTAACGGAAGAAGTTAGTGTCGTAGATTTCGGCGCCACGTTTTAAGTAGAAGGCTTGGGCAGCTTCACGACCTTGGCCGGAAGTAAAGCAGAGTTCGGAGCAGCCTTTTTCTTTAGCCCAACTTAGCATGGCGTTCCAAAGGTTGCTACCAATACCTTGGCCGCGGAGGGAAGCGTCGGTGACAAAATCTTCAAGATAGGCGACTTTTCTGACGATTGGTCCCATGATAATGGATAAAGTGGCGATACCGACAATTTTTTCATCATCGTCGTAGGCGATGAGCATATCGTGGTAGGGCGAAGAGATAAGATGGCTGAACCATTCTTTCGGGATTTCGCCACGGTCTTTGCCGCTTCTTGATAGCTGGATTAAAAGTTTGCGGACGCGATGGGCGGTTTTTTCGTCATATTCAGTTAAAGTTTTAATATTCATAAGATTTCTCCTAATTTAGTTTTTAATTCGTTAGCAAGGTCAGTAATCGTTTTTTCGTCTTCGCCCCACATAGTGATGCGGATGAGGGGTTCGGTGCCGGACGGACGGACGAGGAGACGGCCAGAAACAGGCTCGAGTTTTTTATTATATTCTAAGAGAATTTTTTTAGCAGTTTCGGAAGTTTTAAGATTCTCCTTTTGTTTTGGAGTGGCATCCATATTAACGATGACTTGAGGGAATTTCGTGATAATTTTAGCGAGATTTTTCAGGGGTTCTTGAGTCTCAAAAATGGCTTTTAGAACCATGAGAGCGGTAAGAAGGCCGTCGCCAGTAGGTTCGTTTGGCAAAATAACGTGACCGGATTGTTCGCCGCCGATTTTAATATGTTTTTCTTGCATGGCGGCGTAGACGTTTGAATCGCCGACGGGGGTAATTTCGGTTTTAATATGATTTTCTTTAGCCCAATTTAAGAGACCTTGATTGGCCATAACGGTAATAGCGATAGCATCTAATTTTAGATAGTTAGCAAGAATAGCAATAATCTCGTCGCCATCGACAACGTTGCCGGATTGGTCGACCATGAGACAACGGTCGCCGTCACCGTCGAAAGCGACGCCGAGGTCTAGGAGATTTTCTTTAACGAGGGATTGGAGAGATTCGAGATGAGTGCTGCCGCAATTAGCGTTGATTTTAGTGCCATAGTTTTTATTAGCGTGAATGATTTGGGTTTCGGCGCCAAGTTCTTTAAAAATTGATTCGCCGAGGACGCTGGTAGCGCCGTTGGCACAGTCGATAGCAATTTTAAGATGATTGAAATTAACTTCTCCGAGATATTTAAGGAGATGGTCTTTATAAAGGTTAAGGGCTTCGGCATGTAAATCTTCTCTTAGAGTTGGAGAAACGAGCGTATAGGTTTTATCTGAGTCAAGGGCGGATTCGATAATTTCACAACCTTTTTCGCTAAGCTTTTTGCCGTTTTTCTCGCCATGCTCGAAGATTTTGATGCCGTTGTCTAGATAAGGATTGTGGGAGGCGGTAACGTCAATAGCGAAATCGAAACCCATTTCGAAAAAACAATAATTAATAGCGGGAGTAGGGAGGACACCAACGTTGCCGTATTCAAGGCCGAAGGTTTCACAGGCCGATTCAAGATCGGTGAGAATCCATTCGGTAGATTCGCGTGTATCGCCACCAAGAAGAATTTTAATGTCATTTCCGGCGTAATCAACAAGGCCGGAAACGATTTTAGTTAGAAATTCGGGGGTAAATTGGTCGGCTTTTTGGCGGATGCCGTCGGTGCCAAAATATTTCATTTAGTTCCTTTCGAGTTGTTTAATAATTACATCAATGGTTAGTTTAATATCTTCAATATTGCTACCACGGGAAAGATCGGCGAGAGGAATTTTAAAGCCTTGGATGATGGGGCCGGCACAGGTGAAGCTGCCAAATTGTTCGAGAGATTTATAGAGGATGTTGCCAGAGTTGAGATCTGGAGTGATGAGAATATTGGCGTTTCCGGCGACTTTGGAACCAGGAAACTTTTTTTGGCCGATTTTTGGATTGACGGCGGCGTCTAGCTGCATTTCGCCGTCGATTTCCCAGTCGGGATGATTGGCGCGAATTTGATTAATTACATAATGAATTTTTTCGAGATCTGCGTTTTTGCCACCACTACCGTTAGTGGAATAGGATAGCATGGCAATTTTGGGGATTTTGTTAGTATAGGTTTTGAAAGTTTCGACAGTGTCTTCGACGATAGTGTAAAGTTTTTCGGCATCGGGCTGTTTGTTTACGCCGCAATCGGCGAGGGCAAGGATTTTCTCAGCTTTTTTGCAGATGAAACAGCTAGAGAAATAAGCAGATTTGAGAGGAAGATGATTTTTGTAGGTAATTAAGACTTCGCGAGAAGAATAATCGAGGCCAGAAATCATAGAGTCGGCAGTTTTTAAGAGTTCGATAGCGTGGTTGAGATTATCGGCGGGAAGAAATTCGATATTAGGAAAAAATTTGATAGCTTCTTTGGCTAGATTATTTTTAATTACTTCAGGAAAAATGATTTTCATAGGGTTATTATAACATACGAATTAAGGCATAAATATATTGCAATTTCCTCCAACCATGCTATAATGGTTATGTAATTAAAAGGTAAAAGAGAGATAAGCATGAAAAGAAAAATAAATAGTCAGGTATTTAGACTAGTTAATTATACCCATACCTTAGCATCCCACAAAAATAGCTCTCTCTCTCTCTCTCTCTCTAATAGCCTAAATCCACTTAGTACTAATGGTAGCATTAGTAGTAGTACTAATAGCCACAAAGCTCTAGCTGGTTTAGCAGGACTTTTTAGTCTCACAATCATCACTGGTGGAATATTCTATACTACTTCTGCCTCCGCTGATTCAGTAGTAGATCAAATCAACATTACTGTCCCAGTTTCTTGTTCGCTTTCTGGTACTGGTATGGCTTCACATAATGCTACAATCTCTAATGGTACTTATCAAAACAACATTGGCTCTACTACACTAAAAGCTTTTTGTAATGACACGAATGGCTTTGCTATTTATGCTGCAGGTTACACTAACGATACGATTGGTGAAGAGAATAGTAATAAACTAGTAGGTACTAATGCTAGTATGCCTGCCATTATCACTGGACTAGCTACTGCCCCAGCTAATCCAGATGTCTCTAACTGGGCCATGAAACTCACTGCTACAGGAGACTCTGGTGATACATCCGGCACTAATGCCTTAACCATAGATTCTGCTCCTAATACAGCAGGAGGAGCAGACGCTAGCTTTAATAACTACCATACTGTGCCTAATGAATTCACTAAAGTAGCCCATAAGAACGCTGCTACTAGTATGGACGAGACTACTGGTGGAGCTACTCTTACTACTACTTATGCTGCTTATATATCTAAAACTCAAGCTGCTGGGAGTTATCAAGGACAAGTGATCTATGCATTAGTGCATCCAGCGAGTAGTGATGCTCCAGTAGTTTGTAATAGCAATGCTACTACTATCAGCGAAGTTAAATGTATGCAAGACTTTGCTAGTGTAACTAATACTAACCGAACTGCTATACTAAACTCCATGACAACTGGAACTCAGTACACCATAAAAGACAAACGTGATGGCAAAGAATACACTATTGCTAAACTCGCAGATGGCAAGGTTTGGATGACTAAAAACTTAGACTTGGATTTAGACAGTTCAGTAACTTATACTAATTTAGATACAGATTTAGGTTGGAATGGAACGAGCTATAGCACCGCAGCTTGGAGTCCATCTCGCTCTACCTATGCAACAGCTACTAATAACATCCACGAATGGTGCAATGGTGGGACTTGGAATTCACAATATGGTTATTGCGAAATAAACAATACTCCAGAATCCTATGATCCAGGTGATCTATATTGGAATAGCACAGAAAGTGACTATAGTGACTGGGATGCATACTATAGTAGCTGTGACTATTCTACTAGCACTCCAGCTTGTAACGAATCACTTAACCCCCTATCTACCTATACTTCAAGTACTGGCACTGCTCAGTATCATTTAGGTAACTACTATAACTGGCCTGCAGCCATAGCTTCTAATGATGCTAGTATTTACGGAGCATACAATGAAAATACTGATGAATATGAGAATCTAGAAACTAATCAATCTATCTGCCCAGCTGGTTGGACTTTGCCTTATACGACTTATAACGAGAATACAAACCAACCTGAAGGAGATTTCGCAAACTTATGGACTGCATATGGCTGGACCTATAATGATGGCTTTAGTGATATCTCTACACTTTGGTCTGCTCCGCTTTACTCCGCCCCTACCGGCTTCTTCGTCGGTTACCTCGGGGATGTCGGGTACGACGGCCCCTTCTGGTCGTCTGTTGCGGCGGATGGCGACTTCGCCGGGTTCGCGTTCTTCTACGTGGATGGCGGCGCC
>JAZSMA010000018.1:0-3476 GCA_045535655.1 Candidatus Nanosyncoccus sp. | reverse complement strand
CTTAGGCATATCCGGCATATTAAACGAACCTAAATCACTCGCTCCCCTAACTAAGAAACTTGTCAATAAAGGTAAATCACCAAGCTCCAACGTCCTTAGCGAATTCATATCTCTTAGCCAAAGCGTCTCAAGTTTATTATTATTTACTAAATTCAAAGTTTCCAGCCTTGGTGCCGAAAGATTAATGACTCGTAATTCTGACAACTTACTTAAATCTAGCTCCGTCAACTTCTCTACATCTAAATACAAATTTTCAAGCGATGACGGATTTACCAAATTCAAATTAATTGATTCTAAATCGCCCGACGTAATCTCTAAATGTCGCAACTTTGTTAATGCTAAAACGTCAATCTGACTCTCCAGTTTTTTCGCACGTATATTTAGATTAATTAATTCTGTTAACCCAGACACTCCATTCAGTTCCGTCAAATTATTCGCATAAATAGAAAATCCCTCCAATTGAGTTAAAGTCGCTAAACCCGTCAAACTAGACAAATTGTCTGCGTTATAAATAGATAGTTCAGTTAAATTACTATTTAATCCCGACAAATCCAAAGAACTTCCACTATAAGATATTGATAAGTTCTCAAGCCCAGGTAACACACTAAAATCAGGTTGTGAACCTACAACCACATTCTTGTATCCTGTCGTTCCATTCCCATCCCAAATAAAAGTATTGGTGCAATTTAAATAACTTATTGTCGCAAGCTCAGCAATTTGCGCACTTGTTAGCCCCGACCCAGTCGCAATATATGGTCCCTCAAATCCATTTCTACTATTATAAGCATCCACTAAACATGCATTCCATCCATCCCCTTCATAAACATCCGCATAAATATTTTCTCGATTCTTTATCGAATACACTCCAATTCCTGCGACAACTAGCCCCACTATCGCCACAAAAACCCCTCTACGTAGTGCCGAATGAGTCTTCAATTTCATAATTATTCCTTTTTTATTTTTGTATAACCTTTATGCTTTTATAATATCACTTTTTTACCATTTTTGTCAATATTTTTATTATTTTTATTCTACCCCTGTTTTAGCACTCTTGCATTACGACTGCCAATATGCTACAATAAAGGTATATTAGCACTCAAAGTATGCGAGTGCCAACGAAAAAGTTAAAGAAAGTGAGGATAAATGAGTAAAATAATTGGAATTGACTTAGGAACAACTAACAGCGCCTTTGCTTACATGGTCGCCGGTAAACCAGAAGTGATTACGAACGCCGAAGGCGATCGTACTACTCCATCCGTTGTTGCCGTAACCAAAAAAGGCGAACGTCTAGTTGGTAAAGTTGCCCAAAGACAAAGAGTCACTAACCCGAAAAACACGATTTATGGCATTAAGCGTCTCATCGGTCGTAAATTCGATGACAAAGAAGTCCAACGTGATAAAGAAATTAGCCCCTATAAAATCATTAAAAAAGGCAACGGCGTAGCCGTTGAAATGGACGGCAAAGAATACACACCGGAAGAAATCAGTGCTATGGTTCTCTCAAAAATCAAAGCCGATGCCGAAGCTTTTCTTGGCGAAAAAGTCACCGAAGCTATTATTACCGTTCCAGCCTATTTCGACGATTCCCAACGCCAAGCCACCAAAGATGCCGGCAAAATCGCTGGATTAGAAGTCAAAAGAATTATTAATGAACCTACCGCTGCCGCTCTCGCCTACGGTCTCGAATCGAAAAAAGATGAAAAAATTGTGGTCTTCGATCTCGGTGGTGGAACGTTTGATGTCTCAATCCTCGAACTCGGCGATGGCGTTTTCGAAGTTATGTCGACTAACGGCGATACCCACCTCGGTGGTGAAGATTTTGATAATATCATCGTAAATTATTTAGTTGACGAATTCAAAAAAGAATCTGGTATCGATATTAAAAATGATGCCGCCGCCATGCAACGCGTTAAAGACGAAGCCGAAAAAGCTAAAAAAGAGCTTAGCTCTAGCACTTCCACCGACATTAACCTTCCCTTCTTATCTGCTGACGCCGATGGTCCAAAACATTTCGAAACTACTTTGACTCGCGCGAAACTCGAAGAGCTCGTCAAAGAGCTCCTAGACCGCCTCGAAGGTCCAGTCAAAAAAGCCTTAAAAGACGCTAAACTCGAAACCAAAGATATTAACGAAATCGTCATGGTTGGTGGTATGACTCGTATGCCAGCCGTCATCGAAAAAGTTAAATCCATTTTCGGCAAAGACCCAATGCAAGGCGTCAATCCTGATGAAGTCGTTGCCGTTGGTGCTGCAATTCAAGGCGGCGTTCTTCAGGGCGACGTCAAAGATGTTCTTCTTCTTGATGTTACTCCATTAACGCTTGGTATTGAAACTATGGGCGGTGTTAGGACTCCTTTAATCGACCGCAATACTACTATTCCAACCAGTAAGTCCGAAATCTTCTCTACCGCTTCCGATAATCAGCCCCAAGTCGAAATCCATGTCTTACAAGGCGAGCGTGAATTCGCTGCTGATAACAAATCACTTGGTAGATTCATCCTCGACGGCATCGCTCCAGCTCCTCGAGGCGTTCCACAAATTGAAGTTACCTTTAATCTCGACGCCAACGGTATCTTAAATGTTACTGCAAAAGACAAAGGGACCGGCAAAGAACAATCCATTACAATTCAAAACTCTGGCAACATGAGTAAAGAAGACATCGAAAAGGCTCAAAAAGAAGCCGAAATGCATGCCGAAGAGGATAAAAAGAAAAAAGATTCTATCGACGCCAAAAATCATCTCGAAAATTCCATCTACCAAGCTGAAAAAATGCCAGATGAGTACAAGGATAAAATTTCCGACGAAGATAAAGAAACCATCAAAAAAGCTGTTGAAGAAGCGAAAAAAGTCTTAAACGACGATAAGGCCGACAAAGATAAATACGAAGAAGCCATGAAGGAGCTAAACGACAAAATCATGCCGATTGGTGCAAAAATGTATCAACAAGCTTCCGAAGAAGCCAAAAAAGACGGCGACAAAAAAGATGATAGTTCTGATGATGCCGTCGAAGGCGAAGTCGTCGATAAATAAAATGCTATAATACTTTTCGGCGGTAATCGCACTTTCTAATTTAAGCTCCGAGACGATGCTCACACCTAAATTAGAATCTTTAACGGAAAGGCAAAGAACTCGCCTGTAAATAAACAGGTTTCCTACTGTTCCATCATTTATCTTAAGGGATAAATTGAGGTAAAAGAGTTCTTTTAAGGAATAGAGACTTTACTCCGCCCCTACCGGCAACTTCAACGGTAACCTCGGGAATGTCGGGAACAACGGCAACTTCTGGTCGTCTGTTGCGACGAATGACAACAACGCCAGGAACGCGAACTTCAACGTGGATGGCAACGCCAATCCTGCAAACAACAACAATCGCAACAACGGCAACTCAGTTCGTTGTTTACTTCGTTAAGCTAAGCGTGTCTAGTTTCTGTCTTTGTTCCCTCCAGACTTTCCAAACAAACGATTGCCGCTAACTT
>JAZSMA010000016.1:0-19514 GCA_045535655.1 Candidatus Nanosyncoccus sp. | reverse complement strand
TCGTAGACGAACAGTAACAACCAAACCATAGCAGGATTCTAGATCCTCCTGCTATCATTATACTAGTGGTTGCGGTGAAACGTCAAGAATGTTTAGTATAATATATATATATGGCAAGTACAAAAGAATATCGAGATTATATATTGGAGCAGCTCCTAGCGGCGGGGTTTTCTGATGTCAGGTGTCGACCGATGATGAGGGAGTATTTATTATATGTGGACGGGGTACTCGTTGGGGGGGGATTTATGATGATAGGTTGCTGGTGAAGAAGTGTGCGGAGAATGAAAAGTTTGGGACGGAAGAGGCTGAGCCGTATCCTGGGGCAAAGAAGATGTGGTTGGTGTGAGAAGTGGATGATAGGGAAGGTTAAGGGAGATAATCATAAAAACAACGGAAGATTTAAACGATAAATAATATTGATTTGTGATATAGACAATTCTTATGATTAATTAGATATCGTTAAGATTCGCTATCAAAGGAAGGGTTAAAAATATGACTAATTCCCGTAAGTATCTCGAATTCAGCTTGTTCTTGTCCTGTTAATACTGTTGAACAGTCATAGTATATTGGGATTAGAAAATTAGAGATATCTGGATCGGTAATGATCCATTTAATTTGATTGTTGTTTAGGGCTGAACGAATAATATCAGCTTTGTTTTCTTTTGTGAGAAAATGTCTATTATTGTCTAAAGTACGGATGAATTCATGCGTTTTTTGAAAGTTGACGGTGTTTCTGAGATTTGTTAGCATTTTTTCAATTTTCTTTTCTAGATTGGTTTTTTCTTTGATCCCAGTAAAGTCTACTTCATTTTTATTGTTTATTTTTTTCGGTACGCCTTTGTCCTGCTCAAGTAAATTGGTGACACCAGAAACGTTATCTGTTGATCTAACTCTGTTATTCTGCTCGAAATATTCTTTTAGTCTACTATCTTTGCTAACTAGAATTATTTTTTCTTTTGGATCAATTTTCAATAATAATTGCTCTATTGAGTAGGCGATAATTGCATCTTTTATTCCTTTGTCACTACTCTTTTCGAATGGTGGATTGTTTTTTATGAGTGGCTGCTCAAACTTAACAAAAAAATCTTTTAAATCTCCTGATTTTAAAACATGGAATGGTATGTTTTCGGAACGATAGTCATTTTCTATTATTTCTTTGACATTGAGTTTATTGAGTTCATTAATGCTTCCACCTGATAAGCTAAAAAGGTCGTTATTGAGCAGCTCGTTTCTTTTGGTAAAAAAATTTTTTCGTTTGTGCTCTTTTATTTCTTTAATAACCATTTCTGGAACGTAAAGATCAATTTTATCAATTATGTGTTCTAGATCTTTTCTAAAACCAAAAAATTTATTACCTATTCCGTTATTATTTACGGAATTGGTATCAACGACAACTTTTGGTTTTTTTAGTGATTCGAATTCGTTCATGCGCCAATTCGTGATTATCCGCAGTAGTTTTAATAATGATGTTTACGAGATTAATCATATCATTTCAGCCCAGTTGTTGTCAAATTTATAAAATATTTATGCTTATTTGTCAACGGTTTGGCGTTTTACTAAAAATACTGTTATGTTTATGATGATTATGGCGAGTTGTGAGATGGCGTGATTATATGATATAATGTACCTAGTTGATTGTGTTAGGAGGTATTGGAGGTAATGAAGACATACATTAGCTTGTTTAGTAGCGCTGGTGTTGGATGTTATGCCTTTAAAAAGAACGGTTTTGAATGTGTTGTTACGAACGAATTAATTGAGAGAAGACTAGAAATACAGAAATATAATAATAAGTGTAAATATAAAACAGGATACATTAGTGGTGATATCACAGATGAAGCTAACCAGAAAAGGATTTTTGATGAGATTGAATTTTGGAGGGAAAAAGAGAGTTTAAAGAAAGTTGATGTTGTTATGGCGACTCCTCCGTGCCAAGGAATGTCGACCGCAAATTATAAGAAGGGTGATGAGACTAAAAGAAATTCACTCGTGGTGGAAGCTATACATATTGTAGAAAAAATTAGACCGAGGATTTTTTTATTTGAAAATGTTAAAGCATTCTTAACTACGAAATGCGTGGATAAAAATGGAGAGGAACTAAGTATAAAAGAATGTATCTGGAAACATCTTGATTCGGATTATGATATATATGCAAAGGTAGTAAATTTTAAGGATTATGGAATACCTTCTAGTAGACCGAGGACTTTGGTTATTGGTGTGTTAAAAAGTGAATTAAATATTAGCCCGTTGAATTTATTCCCTTTAAAGAAACGGGAAATAACTTTACGCGAAGCAATAGGTGATTTAGAAAGTTTAGAATTTAGTGAGCGTAGTGATGATCCGTTGCATAGTTTTAGGGTTTATCCTAAATATATGAATGAATGGATCCATGATTTGGCAGAAGGTGAATCGGCGTTTTCAAACCCGGAAGAAAAATTACCATATAAAATTGTAGATGGTAGACGGCAGGTATTAAAATCTGGTCACATGGGAAATAAATTTAGAAGGATGTTTTGGAATAGGCCAGCTCCATGCATCACTACGAGAAATGATCAATTAGCTAGCCAATCAACGATTCATCCAAAGGATGATCGCGTATTGTCTATACGAGAATTGATGCGTGTCATGTCGATACCGGATGATTTCCAATGGACAGTAAATGATGGAGACTTTAAGATTATTTCAAAAAATGAGACATTAATTAGGCAATCAATAGGAGAAGCTGTTCCTACCGGGATTATTAATCAAATAGCTCAAAATATATCTATGATGATTGACTATTCTGAATATGTTGAAAAAGGATTGGTAAGCGGGAACGTAAACTATGAAAATAATCCATATATAAAAGCTTTCATATATGAGATGAAATTATCTAACAATAATGATACTGGTTCATTCTACACGCCGCAAAAGGTCGTGTACAACACAATAAAAAGGTATTTTACGGAAAAGAAGGAACTAGAGGTGCTGGAGCCTTCGGTTGGTGTGGGGGCCTTTATCCCGCAATTTTTGAGATTAGTAGATGATTGTGAGAAAGTGAATATAACGTGTGTTGATATATCACAAGATAGCTTAAATTGTTTGCGTGATATAATTGACTCCTTTAATATTTCTAATAAGTTTAACTTTAATTTTATTTGCCATGATTTTATTACTGCAGAATTGGCCGAAAAATTTGATGTAATTATTGCAAATCCGCCATTTTTTAAAATGAAATTGAACCAGAAAAAGGGTTACATGAAAATATTTAAATGTGTTAATGAAAATATATATTGCTTATTTTTAAAAAGGATGGCTAGGCTAGCAGATGAGATTATGGTTGTCCTTCCAAAGACTTTTTTGATGATTCCTGACTGTAATGACGTGCGTGGGATTTTCGGTGATTTATTTGGAATAGTTTCAATTTATGATTATGGAGTTTCACATTTCAAGAAAGTATTTGTCGAAATAATATCAGTGCATTTTAAGAAAAGGTATAGTGATAGCATCTATATAAAGGATTTACGCGAAGATATAGGTAGATTCGTAAAGCAAGGTTACATAAAACATGACACCATGTGGTTGTTGTATCGAGATGAGTGGTTTGATGAATATATTAAAACGTTGCAATTAGATGTGTTTGATTATTATAGAGACAGACAATTATCTAATAAATATATGTCGTCGAGTGGTGGTAGTATATGGGTAATTCGTTCAAAAAACCTATTAGATTCTGGCGAAATAATACATAAGGTAGGTTATGATAGGTTTGTAGATAGTTTGGATGGCTTTAATCTGAAGCAATATTTTAATCAAAATGTATTAATTTTTACTAATTTTACATACAATACGCGGGCTACGTATTTGCCAGATAATTGTACTGTAAATGGCTCGATGTGTATTTTGTTGCCAAAGGGAACAATTAATCATTTAGACTTGGCTTTATATTCTTCGGAAAATTTCAGAAAATACTATGCTATTGTAAAAAACAAATCTCGTTTTACAATAAATGTAGATGCTAATACAATTCATTATATAGGAGTTAGGAAAAATGCTTCGTAGAATATTAAATTGCGCATATGATGTTAGTTTATCGAAAGAATCTGGCCGCTTTCTGTCTGATAAGTCATATGGTTTTGACACGGTATTTTTCATCTCAAAATTTATAAAGCATAATGCCGTGAATAACCGTTTCAATAAGACATCATTGAGGCAATTGGCTATAGCTTATACTGAAGATATTTTTCAATTAACTCCTGGTACGGCTGGAGCCGTAAATTATTTTGTGGAAACAATTAACCTGCTTGAGTTTGCGAATATTATAAAAAAAATAAATAATAGTCGTGACGACTATCTAATAACAGAGCCAGAAATATTAGAATATATTACTGAAAGCCCTGAAAATTCATATATTACATTATATGCTGTAGTGTGGCAAACATTTAAAAATGATGATCTTATTGGCATTTATGAACAGTATTGTGATGCTGATAGTATAGAAAGTAAAGAAAAGATAGCATTTTGGTTGTTTAGTGCTTTTGTTGATAAATCAATTAGCATTGGTGATTCTAGTGCAAATTGGGCTAAACAATTAGTAAAATATGCCTTAACTGTTCTTGGATATGCAAATGAACAAAACAAGATTGCTAGAACGTTAAAGGTTCACAATGATTTAATAGATATTCGTGATATAGCGCTAAATGTAGAAGGGACAAGAACACCAAATGATAGACCTAAGAAAAATGATTATTTGGAAAAGTTTAATCGTGATTATGTGATCTATAATTTAAAAAACATTCTTATAGTGAGACAAGAGTGTCAAGAATCTGTAGTTACGGATAGTATTGCGTCAAATTTAGCGGATTTAAAATTAACAATTCAAGACGCAAATGATTCTACTAATACGAAGACTGTTGAGGAAAAACAAAGGTATGTAGAAAACTCAGTTAGAACGCGCAACCAAGCTGTCCAGCGTCAATTCCGGCAGAATTTATTTGCTAATAATTCACATTGTTGTCCTATTTGTGGGTATTCTTTTGAGGAATTTTTAATAGCGAGTCATATTAAGCCATATGCTGAATGTGATGATACATATGATGCGATTAATCATTATAATGGTTTTCTTATGTGCCCAAATCACGATAAACTATTTGAAGGAGCGAAGCATATGACTATAGATGCGATTACTGGAGAAATAATACTGTCTAAAATTGCAGCTGAATCAAGAGATTATTCTTTTTTGGCGGGAAAACGAATCAACGCCGTTTATATAGATAATGAACGGCGTCATTATTTGAAATGGCATAATGACAGATTTAATGATATAAATAGTTAACTGATCATTTAATTATAGACAATAAAATCGTTAAGCGGGCGGTCGTCTTCAGTGCGCCAATAGAATTTACCGTTTGATGAACCGCCACGGACAAATTCAGCAGCCATTGATGGGGAATCAAAGGATATGTTTTTAATGACTGTTTCTCCTTTTTCGTCTAAATATTCTTTAAGTTCATCGCGTTTTTTTCTAATTGCGTCTTCGTGAGAATAAAGTTCTGGGTCAATTTGTGAGCCTTCTATTACGATGTATTTATTATTATGTATTTCCATTTTTGCATTAGCTAAACCATTTTTTAAGTAATAAGGACCGGGGGACGATACGCTATATTTTCCTTTATATGTTTTATGGTTGCCGTCAATGCGCTTTTCGTGTAATTCATCGTCTGGTGAATTGATAATTGCGTCATCTGTGAGTTCTGCTAGATCTTTTAAGTACACAAAAGCTTCATCGGGGCGAATATTAAAGAACTCTCGGTTTTTGCTAATCCTTAGACCGGCGAGATTAGTTAAAATTTTATGAAGTTTTGCTTCGATTTCTTTATATTTTTCAGTTTGCACAGTTGCGTAGATTTCAAATTCTACTGGAACAGCCGTATTGTATAATTCTTTTGATCTGACATCAACTTCTCTTGAACTACTACCGATTTTGACCCAGTCTTCGCGGAAGCTTGGGTTGGTAAGTATATAAACATATCCTTTTTCCATATTTTCCTTTCAGAATCATTTTATAAATAATATTATACGATATAATTGACCTATGGATGAATATATTAAACAAAGTATCAATGCGCGGAGAAACGCGATTGAGGCGAATTTGAAATTGGATGCGGAGGGGAAGAAAAAAGTTGCGGAGCTTTTTGATGAGATTAAGAAGCTGGGTGCGAAGTGTAAGGACGTAGGCGAGTTTGAAACGGAGTTTTCTAAGAGTCCGCTGAATCAGAAATATACAGAGCTTTTTACAGAGCTTGCGACGAAGGCGGCGAATACCGGGGCGACGGTGGCGAAAAGTGTGGCTGGCGGGATAGTTAGCGGAGTGGCGGATAAGGCTATGAGCGAAGTGAAAAATTCGGTTTTGCCGACGCGGGCGGCGGTGCATCAGAAAGTGTCGGACGCAGCGCGAAGCGTGCCGGTACTAGGCGACGCGATTGACGCGGGGCAGAAGGCGAGTTATCTCGGGCATCTAGGAAAACTATTTGGGAAAAAGAAATAAGACGTTATTCATTGGAGATTTCGAGGGAGATGCCACCTTTGATTTCGCCGTCCATAAACAGTTTATAAGGGTCAACTATGATCGTGAATTTCTTTTCATCGCCAATGTAAGCATATATTTCGTATTTATCTCTATACTTACGGGCGGCGTTGACTTGTGACGGAGACAAATCTACTATTCCGTTTTGTGTGTATTTCGAATCTATGAACTTAATAGTTTTGCCGTCTTTTTCTACTTTAAAATCATAGGCTTTATGATTTCCTCGATAAGATGAGATACTGTAACCATCTTTTTCGGGGAATCTTTTTTCAAGTTTTCGGTTAGTTTCTTCTTCGCCCTCGTCGCCTAATTGTTTTTTGTAGTTTGAAGTTGTTTTGGTACTAGTTTTTGTTTTTTGTTTATGCGGCCTTGTTTCTCCTTTTGGAGTATGTTTCGTGCCAGCATCATCATATTTTTCGTCAACGATTGGGACATATTTTTTTAAGATAATTTCTTTGAAATTTGAGAAGTCGATGACTGGTTTATCGTCTGTCTTGATTACATCTTCTTTTTCTTTGCTACGTTCTTTTTTGAATTTTAATAATTCTTCTTCACTCATTTTGCTGACGATTTCATAGGCTTCGCGTTGGGCATCGGATAAGTTTTGTAAACCATCTGGCTCAAACTTAATATGATTCAAAAACGGTTCGGTTCCTTCGAGGCCAGTCATTTTTATAAATTTTTCTCTAGTAATATCACGTAAAGTAATTCTTTTGTTGTTTTCGATTATCCATTTTGCGTCGTTGATGTAGCGTAAGAAATGGGCAGGGATTTTGATACTCGGGGATGATGCATTAATATATGTACGCTCACTGGATGCTCCGACAACTGCGTATACATCATCTTCGGAAATGCCCGCTAGTGCTAGAGAAAAGTTTTTTACATCTGTCTTAGTATTTATTGATTGAATTATTTTTTCAATATTTCTGATTGTTTTATCACTTCTATAACCATAGCCGTAAGTATTTTCATAGATATCAGCTTTATATTTGTTTTTGATGTCCTCATATCTTATGGTTGAATAGTTTTCATATTTTTCTACTTTTAATGATCTACTAACGCCAAGCATCTCACAGAGTTCGCTTGAACCGATACACTTTTTTGTAATATCTCCATTTTTGTTGGTAATTTCTTTGTATTTTTCAGACCAAAAACGACGATCTATGAAAACTACTTTTTGGCATTTTAGCGTATTGACGATATAGTCATCTCGACTATATAAATCTAAGCCTTTATACCACCCGTTACTTTTTCCGTAGTTGCCATAGAAGATTTTTTTGTCACGTAAATAGTTTTCAATAACCGTTTTTTCGTCTTTGTTGGCTGAGTTATAAATATCGACGATTGCGTTAAAAAGTTTTCTTCGAGTTTCGACAGTTTTCGTTTTATCCCATTTACTCATGATGTCCATTTCTATAGTTGATTTTGGCGAGCGTTCTCGAATTTCGAGCTGGGATAAAAGGGTTTTGATGTTGTTTGATTTGTAATAATCTTCCTTTGCTAGTCTTTCGAGGGCATCATCGGAAAGAATTTTGTTGAGGATTTTAGTGTTCGAAACGCCTTTTGCTGGCGGTTTGAAAATATTTTGTGAATCATTTTTCCAAGCAGAAACGTAGCCGTTGGCTCGGTTTTTGATGATTGGAACTTCTTTTAGTTGGTAATAATGGTCGCTTCTCCCGCAGTAACTATAAAAATCATAAAGCCATTCGGTATCAAGGAGGGGATTGCTTCTTTTTAGTTCTTTCGAAATGTCGTTGGCGAATTGGTAAAAGCTAATAGTCTTTACGCCAATGTTTTGGGTAAGGAATGAATTTATTTCATTGTAATATTCCGGAATGCTTACCCAAGGTTTGTTTTTGTAGGTCCATAATGTTTGAATGCCGCTTTCTTTAGATAAATAGACATGGGTAGATTTACGGAATTCATTATTGTTTATTGGAATAAGTGCGTTTGTTTTGAAAAGTTTAACTAATCGTTGTTTTAGGTATAGATACATTTCTTCATCGTTCCAATTTCTGATTGGTAGAATATTTTCCATAAAATCATAATTGAAATAGCCGGCATCTCTTAATCTAATGATTGACTCTTCAAAAACATCTCCGACTTCTTTAAGGATTATTTTATTATATTTTGTGTCGAAGTTTATTTCTTCTCTAGTAACTGGAGTGTCGAAAGGCGCGTTAACTCTAAAACTGAGGCCGCTTTCTACTTGGGTTGGGAAATAAACTGATATTTCTGTGTCTTCGCAAGGCTCTATGCAATCGTTTTCCAGATAGTATGCTATAGCGATTCTATTTTTCGTTCCTCCGCGGAAAATGATGTATTCTTCGTTTGTCGAAGCGTTTGAATTAACAGTAAAACCTTGTCTGGTCTTTTTCTCTATAAGCTGGATTTTTGCTTTCGCTTTACCCATTATTTCTACATATTTTAGATTTTGCAAAAACATTAAGGATAAAGCATTAAGCGAGCCAAGCTCTTTTTTGATTTGTTTAAACATTTCGAGCTTTGTTAGTCCACTTTCTGCATTGAAAGACAATTCAAATTCGGTAGTATATCCGTCAGGTAAAGGCTTGGGTTGAATTTTTGTCGGGATTCTTAGCCTTTCGATTTTAAAAGAACATAAACGATTGTAAATTTTTGGGGATTTAGTAACTTTAAAGACTGATTTAAAACCTATGCCGTATCTTCCTATAGATTCTGGATCATCTTTTTTGTCAGAATTACCTACGCGCGTAATTCCGATGATGCTAGGCAAGTCGAAATCTTTTGTACCGTTGTGGTAGAACTCTATTGAATTATCATTTAAAACGAATCTCGCTTTTGTAGCTTTAGCATCGTTGGCGTTTTGCATGAGCTCAAAAATAAAATGGCTTGGTTTTTTGTAAATATCAGTCAAAACACGGTCATATTCGTCGCCATTTCTACGAATTTGGGTATCCAAATCAATCCGCATTTGGCGGACTTCTTCAAACGTTTTACAATCTTTTATGGTCTTTTCTTCCATGATTTATATTATAGCATAATTATTATGAAAATGCAAGCGTTTTATAGTGTCTTTAGAAATATTTTTAGCTTTCGGCGGAATAATTATAATTGTTATGCTAGATAATTGATTAGCGAGGGGGTTGAATTTTTGTTTGAGCCGTGTTAATTCTGATGATAGGTCTTGGGAGTAGAATAGTTTTGCGATTCGCAGATTCTGGATGGTGGGTCGTTAGGGTCGAATCTCTCAACGGGAATCTGCCGCGATGATGCTAGATAGTCTGGTTGTAGATTTCCGTAGTATTTTGTGAAAACAAAAACGAAAGGAGTCGCGATGCTAGAGATTGAATTTCATTTCAAACTAACTCGTAAACCTAAAGCTAAAAAAATTACTGTTCAAGCTGAGCTCGAACAGTAAGCCTGTCCCAAGGCTAGCAAGTTTCTAGCGCTTGCTATTAAGATAATTATAAATGGTTACAGTGTATAATACAAGTGGTTTATTGGATGATATAATAAAAATATGGATAAGACCATTAAACAAAGTATTGATGTGCGGAAAGCGGCATATGCGAATAGTTTTGAGATTGATGCGGGGATGCAGAAAAAGATTGATGCGCTATTTAGTGAAATAGAAAAGTTGGGGGAGAAATGCAAAGATGCGGGGGAATTTGAGGCGGAGTTTAGCAAAAGTCCACTCAATCAAAAATACATGGATCTATTTACAGAAATTGCGACGAAAAGTGCGACTAAAAATGCCGTGAAGGGTGCAGCGGTGGGTGCGGTGCAAAGTGCGGCAGAGCAAGCTTTAAGAAATATAGTTCCGACGCGAGCGGCAGTTCATCAAAAAGTTTACGATGAAGTACGAAGGATCCCGGGTATGGGAGATGCAATCGATGTAGCGGAAAAAGCAAGCTACGCAGAGCATCTTGCAAAAATACTTGGGAAAAAGAAAAAGTAACAGATTTATTTAGGTTTTTTAAATTTCAGGATTATTGAAACATAATTAGGTTTTTGGTGAGATTATCGCGTTCGCGGGTGAGGTCTGAGATGTATTTTTTAGCATGTTTGACGGCACGGCGAATCATCTTAGTTGCATCGGTTGGAGCGTCTGGAGAGCTATTAACAAAAGGAATTAACTTTTCTTCAGCGATAGTTTGAAGCTTCGTAGCAGAAGCATCGTCATAAACATAATCAACCAGAACAAAGAATAGATTAAGTAATTCGTCTATGTTCTTTTCGTTTGACTTCAACTTTTTTATGAGAAATCTTTCGTGTTGTACGAAATCGTTCGGATCGGTATTGTGTTCAAAAGTTATGTAATCGCCGCCTAGTTCAGGAAGGCGTTCATTTAAATCATCTAAGACTTGGAGCCAGCCGATGGAGTCTTTTAGGATTCTAGAGTCTTCGTCGCGATTGAAATCAATTTTATCCTCATTCAATAATGGCCAGATACTATTGATGCGAGGCCAGAAGATATCGAATATCTCATCGCGGAACCATTTTTGCGATTTTTTGTCTGATGGTACGGCTTTCCAGATAATAGAGAGGATATCGCCGGCAGTCCAGAAAACATGAGAATCATGGGTGGTTTTCAAAATATGTTTTGCGACCTTGAACCACTGGTCGTAATGCGCAATGTCGTCACTAGCGCCAAGGAAATAATCGATTTGTTCGTCGGAAAGCTTGTTCTGCAAAATTTTGTCAAAAATGAGTTGGTTGGCTTCATCGGTAAATTCAAGCCAGCATGGGTAGGCGAAAAGCTGGTCGAGATCATTTGCCATCTCTTTAGTTACGGTGAGTTTTTCTTGAGTAAAGAGTAGGGAATCTAGGGAAGCATGGAATTTTTGCTCAAATAGGCTAAAAATGTTTTCGTGCTTTTTAAGAGTTTGTGCGAAAAAATGATTGAGTATTTTCAGAATTTCAGGCTTCTTGAGATGTTCAATAGTATAAATAACTTTGTAGATTAGAATTGCGTATTTAGCATTCTTGATTTGTTCCTCGCTTAGAGACCAAACGTCGCGCTGCCTAAATCTGATATAAATGACAGCGTCTTGCCAGAGAGCTGGCGTGGCGATAGGTTTTTCATCGAAAAGGATATATCTCACGAGATATTCCGCGAAGAGTTTTTCGGCCACTATATCGAAAAGATAATCGTATGAGGCCGGAATAATTGGATTGATTGTTTGCATATGCCTCCTTTTTAGATTAGTTACTACGTGCTTGTTTAGGCGTAGTGTGGTCATATATATTATAGCATTATTTCATTGTTTTGGCAAGTAATAGTCTTTAGCGCTGTGTTATAATTAGCTTATGAATATTCTAGAATACGCGAAGGGGGTGGAAAGATTAGTTGACCCGATGGAAGTCGGGAAAGTAACTTATATGCAGACGAAATTACGGCGGTTGCCGGTGTGGATGCAACGCAAAATCGTGTCGTCGGCGACCAAGAAAGCGGATAAAATGCCGTTTGTGGTGGAACCGTATTGTTCGTTTATGTTTTATGAAATTATTGAGCCGGAGAAAATGCAGGAATTCTTGCCGGAAAATTTCAAGCCAGCAAAATCAGCGATATTCGAAGGCGATATGCCAAAGTATTATGGTATCGTGACGATGTTTAGAGTATATTCGAGCGTATTTTGGGGTGCGAGGACAGAATTCTACCTCGTGGCAGAAAATGCGGAGACAGGATTACTCTCGTGGATTATTTGTGATTATATCAGTGATACCATATCATATGATGCGAAACACGGGCTAAAGTCGCCAGATGTCCAACGAGCGGTAATGACAACGACGTGTGAAGGGGATTTTGTGTGCGATATGATGGATGAGACTCGGAAGAAATATGCGCGCTGCGAAATAAATTTAGAAGGTGCGAAGATGCGAAAACTAGATAGCCGTTTATGGATTGAAGGGAATACTTCGATTGCTTATGGTCGGCTAGCTGGGGAAGAGGATGCGGATTTGTTCTCGCTAACGTTCTTCCCGGAAGAGATGAAACAGGCTTTAGAAATTCCGATTAGCAAAGTGCAAAAAGCGGAAATACTTTGCGGCACCGGCAAACTAGACGGAGTTTTAGAACGGGCTGTGAGTTTCCCGTATGCGCAACATATGTTATCGGATGCGCCGGAAAGACGAACGCATTATGGGTCGGAAAAGGCTTTACGCGAGGCGGTAGAAAAAGTAGATTTTAAGAAAATCAAGACGCTAGGGAATTAATATATATTATGATTTGAATGGTGTGGTGAACCTGGTGGTTTGAAAACTATTCGTCGCTTTTGAGGTCATAATCTTCGGCACCAATGCCATAGCCGAGTTCGTAAGCTTCGCGCTGATCGTCATCAAGCTCGTCTAAATTGACGGAGGAGCCAAAGCCGGAGTGAGGGAGCATGTGATGTTCTCGGTCAAAGCGGCCGTCGTCTATGCCAAGAGCCTCATAATAGGAAGCGTCATGATAACCGTCATCGTCGCTACTTTCTTCGTCGTCATATTCATCATAGTCGTCCATGCGCTCATTATAACACTGCATGTTATAATTTAAAAAAGGAGTTTTTATGGCGGGAATATATGAATATAAAATTAAAACGCGGGATGGCAAAGAAGTTTCGCTCAAAGATTTTGAAGGAAAGGTTTTGTTAATTGTAAATACAGCGACGGGGTGCGGATTTACGCCGCAATATGAGGGCCTAGAAAATTTATACAAAAAATATCATGACAAAGGTTTAGAAATACTAGATTTTCCGTGCGATCAATTTGGGCATCAGGCGCCGGGGACGGA
Organism: Candidatus Nanosyncoccus sp.; assembly: GCA_045535655.1. Classification (GTDB taxonomy): domain Bacteria; phylum Patescibacteriota; class Saccharimonadia; order Saccharimonadales; family Saccharimonadaceae; genus Nanosyncoccus. The sequence goes on along the minus strand of JAZSMA010000016.1, from coordinate 6,195 downwards.
TGATGAGATTCATAATTTCTGCGTTCTTAAATACAATACTTCGTTTGACCAGCTCGCGAAAATCGAAGTGAATGGTGACAAAGCGGAACCATTATATAAATATCTGAAAAAAGAAATGCCAGAAGACTCGGAGCCGAAGGGAATGAAAAATAAATTAGCTATGAAGGCGATTGCAAAAATACCGGGCGTATCAAAAGAGCCAGGTTTTATTAAATGGAACTTTACGAAATTTATCGTTTCGCGTGATGGGAAAGTAGCGTATCGTTTTGGGCCGACAGACAAACCGGAAGAGATGGAAGAGAAAATCAAAGAATTATTATAGGAAAGTAAGTATGAATAACGAAATCGAGGCGCAATTTTTAGATATAGACAAAAACGTAATAAGAAAAAAGTTGGAAGAAATTGGGGCGAAGTGTACGAAGCCGGAAGTTTTGATGAAACGGGTGGTTTTTGATACGGGGCCGAATTCTTTTGCGCGAGTGCGAGATGAGGGGAATAATAAAATTGTGATGACTTATAAGAACGTAGCGGATGAGAAGTCGATTCTCGGGACGAAGGAAGTGAATGTCGTGATTGATAATTATGAGAATGGGATTTTGTTTATGAAGGGTTGCGGGCTAGAGCCGAAGGCGGAGCAGGAATCGTATCGTGAGACGTGGGAATATAGGGATGTGGAGATTTGTATTGATACTTGGCCGTGGTTGCCGACGTTTGTTGAGGTTGAGGGACCGAGTGAAAAATCAGTTTGGGATACGGCGAAGAAGATGGGCTTAAAAAAGGAGAAGGCGAAGTTCGGGTCGGTTGATTCGACGTATCAATACTACTATGGGGTTGAAGAAGATATCGTGAATTTGCACACGCCGAAGATTATGTTTGATATGGACCCGCCGGAATGGGCGAGGAAGAGACTACACTAAAAGCATAAGAAAAATGATATAGTAGAAGTATGGAACCGTCTGTTGTTTATAATATTTTTGTATGGATAGTTATTATTATTATTGTTCTTGTTGCCATAAACAAGTTCTTGGATAGAGGGAGTAAGAAACAAAAAAAGGCCGAAAGGTCTAAAGATACTATCAGTTCGAACTCGGTAGATTTTTCCGCTAGCGAAGTGAATGATTATATAACTGGGATTGCCGAAAAACGCGAAAAGGATAGCGCTGAATACCGCAGAATATATGGTTTATCTGACGATTTAAAATTGTATCATGATTATTATATTAGTTTAGGGATAATATCATCAACGAACATGAACGTAACCCGACACGAAGCTGAAATTGCCAGTTTAATTATTCAGAATCATTTCTTTGATCGTAGATGTGTTTTCCTAGATAGTTACTTTAAGGCTAAAAACGGGCGTTATGTGCAAGTAGATGTTATTGCGGTAAATAGAAAAGGTGTGTTTGCCATAGAGTCGAAGGATTATAATGGATGGATTTATGGAAATGGTAATCAACAACAGTGGACGTCCATTTATTATAAAGATAGAATTAAGTTTTATAATCCGATTAGGCAAAACTATGGCCATGTTCAGTGTTTAAAGGATTTTTTGAAAAAACAAGGAGTTAATTATTATTCTATTATTATTTTTGGTGACGATGCAGAATTAAAAAATGTCTCTTATGTTCCAAAGAATGCATTCGTAGCTACGACCCGAAGGATGAAAGAAATGATGTCTGATATAATGCAAAAAGAGGATGATTGTTTGTCGGCTGGAGAGATTTTGGAGATTTGCAGATTAATAAACCAAAATAAAATTGAGCCTACTGAAGAAATAAGAAATGATCATATAAATACAATAAAAGATAGAACTGGAGAAGATAGAGTATATGATTAAAAGTTTTAAGCCCCGGGAGTCCGGGGCTTATGCTATAGAGGTTGATTACTGTTCCAAAGTGAGATGGCTCGGTTTTTGAGTGATTCGCTAGATTCACCTAGTTCAGGACGCAGAGTCGGAGTTTTGTATAAACAAGTTCTACATTGGACGAGGGCATATTTAGTTTTTGAATTACCCATGTTCGGGAGACCTCGGATTAGCTTTGCTTTTCCGCCACACTTTGGACAAGGTTCGAGTAAAATCATAGTTATCCCCCTTTAATGGTTTTACTAAACAAGTTTATCTTGTTATTATATCATAGTTCTTATGTATTGTCAATATATAGTATAATTATAGAAAAGGAGAATTATGGCAAAAGTGTATTTTACGAAAGAAATTACACCAGAAAGTTTACAGAAAATTTACGAAGCGCTTGGCGTTAAGCTTGAGGGGAAAATTGGAATAAAAGTTTCGACGGGTGAAAAAGGTGCGAAGGGATATTTAAAAGCAGGTTTAATCGGGCCGTTCGTGAAATCTTTAAATGGAACCATCGTCGAATGCAATACAGCTTATCCGGGCGAACGGAATAACGCAAAAGATCATATGAAAGTGGCCGAAGAACATGGATTTACAAGTTTTGCGGACGTAGACATCATGGATGCGGAAGGGGAGATGAAAATTCCGGTTCATAAAGGTAAGCACCTAAAATACGATTTAGTCGGTTCGCATTTTGATAATTATGACGCATACATCAATTTAGCGCATGGCAAAGGCCATGTCATGGGCGGGTTCGGGGCGAATCTTAAAAACCAGTCGATTGGGTTTGCTTCGAGAAATGGAAAGGCCTACATTCATTCATGTGGAAAGACAAAAAGTCCGAGACTTTGTTGGATTTCGAAACACGAACAAATCGATTTTATTGAATCAATGGCGGAAGCAGCGACGGCGGTGGCGGATTATTTAAAGGAGCAAGGAAAGCCAATAATATATATTACGGTGATGTATGCGTTATCCACATCGTGTGACTGCGATGCGAATCAGGATGATCCGGTGATGGAAGATTTGGGTATTGTAGCTTCGCTTGACCCAGTCGCAAATGATCAAGCGTTCATTGACATGATTTGGGCGAGTAAAGATCCGGGGGCGGAAGAGTTAAAAGAGAGAATTGATTCTCGACTTGGACGAGAAATTTTGCCGTATGCGGAGTCGCTGGGGCTCGGCGAAACTAAATATGAATTAGTTGAAATATAAAAAATACTTTAGCTACAATACTGAAATGTTTAACTTAAATATTTTTATGTTATAATCATAAACAGCATGGGGAAAATTGCAAAATACTTGAATCAGTTGACGGTTGGAAATGTTTTTGATACACCAGAAATTTTAGAGCAATATTCGACCGACCGGTCGGTTTTAAAAATTAAGCCGAAATTTGTAGCTTTTCCGGAGTCGACTGAAGACTTAAGAAAATTAATGCGTTTTTTTAACCAGCTAGCTAATAAAGAAATCCAAGTTGCGTTAACAGTTAGAGGCTCTGGTATGAGCGAGGGCGGAGAAAGCTTAACTAATGGCCTAACAATTTCGACCGAGAAAATGAATCAAATGTTAGAAATCGATCCGCGCGAAAGGTTGGTCCGAGTGCAATCGGGGATGACTCTAAAGGAACTCAATACGGCGCTTTCGGTCTCGGGCTTAACTGTGCCGATTGACGGGCGAGATAATGAGACGATTGGAGGATTAATTTCGAATTGTCCGAATGATGAAAGCGCGGGAAAATACGGCGGAATTATGAGTTTCGTAGAAAGAATTGAAGTCGTTCTAGCTAATGGAGAATGTTTACAAACTAGTCGTCTGAAAAAATATGCTATAGCAAAAAAAGCGGCGGAGAAATCGTTCGAGGGGACGATTTACCGAAAAATCGTTAAATTGATTCATGATAATGATAAATTATTAAGCGAGATTAGTGAAAAAAATCGGACGCTAGCGGGATATCCAATGATATTGAAGGCTTCGCGACGCGAAACTTTAGATTTGATGCCATTATTCTTCGGAGCGCAAGGCACACTAGGAATTATTTCTGAAGTGATTTTACGGGCAGTGCCGTTAAGAAGTCGGCCGGCTAGAGTTGTTGCAACATTTAAAGAAATTACTCAGGCCTTAAAATATGTCGAGAAAATTAGTGAACTACGTCCAAGAAAGTTAAATCTTTATGATTTAAAGATTATTATGCGAGCAAAAGAATCGGGGAAGAATTTAGATGGAGTCATTAAGAGGCTAGAAGACGGTTTTGTGATTTTTGCGAGTTTTGACGAGAGAGGAAATACTTGTCTTAAAAAAGTTATGAGTATGAAAGATAGTTTTTCGCGTAGTGTAAAATTCATTTTTGAGACTGAAGAAAACCGGCCAATTTTAGATGAATTTGAAAATTCTTTGACTAATTATTTGAACTATGTGAAAAACGGCGAGAGGGTGCCGATTTTGACAGATTTCTATTTGCCGGCTTGGAATTTGAAGAACTTTTTGAGTGATCTTGATATCTTAAAAGAAAAATTAGGTTTAGATTTAGAGCTGTTTGGCTCATGCGGGACTTCAATTTATAGTTTGAGACCGAAATTTAATTTAGAAGAACCCGATTTTAATAAAAAGGCGATTACGTTCTTAAGGGCGGGGGCTTATATTATAGAAAGACAAGGCGGGGATTTAACGGGCGGAACGCCGGAAGGGCGCCTAAAGGCTCTCGTTACTAATATACAGATGCCGGAACCGGAACGCAATCTCTATCTCGAAATTAAGAAAATCTTTGATCAGAACGGAATTTTAAATCCTGAGATTAAATTGGGGGCGAATTCGAAGTTTACCTTAACACATCTTCGAACTGTTAATCAGCCTAAGATTATGATATAATAAAAGCAAATATAGGAGTTATTTATGAAAACCACAGTTAAAAAACTGTCTGATTCACGCGTCCAAATTACCGTGACATTGGATGCTAAAGATTTAAAACCAGCGCGCGAAAAAGCTCTAGAGAAGTTGGCTAAAGAAGTGCACGTTGAAGGATTTAGAAAGGGCAAAGTACCAACCGAGGTAGCGGCAAAGTTTATTCCGGAAAATGATTTAAATGCAGAAACGATTGATATTGCGGTAAGAACGACCGTTATTGAAGCATTTAAAAAAGAGGAAAAGTCGCCACTAGTTTTGCCAAGTGTTGAGGTGACAAAATATGTGCCGGGGGAATTGGCCGAATATAATGCAACGGCAGATATTATTCCAGAAATCAAACTGGGTGATTATAAAAAACTCGATGTAAAAAAGGGAGAAATAAAAATTTCGGAAAAAGAAGTAAAAGAAATTTTGGAAAACTTAGCAGAGTCTTTTGGCGAAAAGAAAGTGACAAAACGACCAGCAGAAAAAGGCGACGAAGTAATTATCGATTTCGTTGGGAAAAAAGACGGAGAAGCGTTTAAGGGCGGTTCAGCGAAAGATTATCATCTAAAATTAGGTTCGGGAGCATTTATTCCTGGATTTGAGGATGGAATTGTTGGGCATGAGCCGGGCGATAAGTTTGATTTAAAGTTGACATTTCCGAAAGATTATGGCGTAAAAGATTTGGCGGGAGCGAAGACTGTTTTCGAGGTATTATTGAAGCAGATTAACGAAATTAAAAAGGCAAAGATCGACGACGAATTGGCGAAAAAGTGCGGACCATTTAAGACGCTAGCTGAATTAAAGAAAGATATCGAAAAGAATTTGAAGGCACAAAACGAACATAAAGTGATGGAAAAATTTAAGGATGATTTAATTAATGCGCTAGTTAAAAAATCGAAGATCCCAGCGCCAGAGATTTTAATTGACGACCAAATGAAGATGATAAAAGAAGATATGACGAGAAATGCGGCTTCGCAAGGCATGAGTTTTGAGGAATATCTTGAAAGAAATAATGAAACTTTAGAAAACTGGGAAAAAGAAGCGCGAAAAATTGCGGAAGCGCGAGTAAAAGCATCGCTAGCTTTACAAACTTTAGCTGTTAAACAGAAGATTACGGTTCCGGATAGTTTAGTGGCGGCAAAAATCGAAGAGTTAAAAGATGTTTATAAGAAATCGCCAGAAGCGTTAAATAATTTGAAACAACCGAATGTAAAAATGGATATTAAAAATCGGATGATCATTGAAGCGACTTTGGATTTCTTAGTAAAAGCTAATAGTTAATACTGTGTAATAAAAAATGCCACTATATATTATATATGGCAAAAACTAGACTTTTTGGGGCGAGTGTGCTAAAATTAGGTTAAGAGTTTCAGCTTGTTTGTTATTGCTGTAAGCAAATGAGCACCATATATTAAATAATTAAGAGGAATTTTTAATGCCAACTATTAATCAGT
>JAZSMA010000045.1:0-19490 GCA_045535655.1 Candidatus Nanosyncoccus sp. | reverse complement strand
GATCTGATGGGCAGAATTTAATTGGATTGGCAATTTTTGTGTTAGTTGTGACATTTGTAACTTACGGAGTACATCGTGTCATAATGAGAAAAAAGATACAATTTTAATATTTAATTTTGCCATGATGACAAATTTATATTATAATTGTAGATGATGAATTTGAACAAATTGAAATTTAGGCGGTTTGGTTGGTTTTTAAGTTTAATATTGTTGTCTTTAGTTTTTTTCCCGTTTAGAGTAGTGGCTTTAACCTCTAACCAATTAGATGAATTTTCGCAAAATAATATTCTTTTTTATGACCCAGATGATAATTGTGCTGAGTCTTACCAATCTACTTATGTCGAAGAAGCCTCGTCATATGGAGCGTTGAGCTCTCTTCAGGTGCGTTTTGTGGAAACTTATCATGATATAGCGATAGTTCACAGTATAAATTATGGTATTCCTTGGGAGACTGTGATAGCGCAGGGCATTTTAGAATCTACGTCTGGGACATCGGAGTTTGCGACGCAAAGAAATAACTTCTTCGGGATTGGGGCGTTTGACAGTAACCCGAATGGGGCTTATACCTATAGCACACCAGCGGAAGGTTGGGAGGGATATTATAAGAATATTCAAGAAACTGAAACTTATCGGGCGCATGGAGTTTTTGCGGGCGATGCCGTGACGGATCCGTATGCTTATTTAAAAGCGATAAAAAGTGCTGGATATGCGAGTGACCCGGATTATGTGGCTAATGTGGGGGCAGTGATTGATGCGGTAAAAGAGTATGCAAATAGTAAGGGGTGGCCGTCTTCGGAGGAACTAGCAAAGGAGCATCCAGAGTGGTATGAAAATGCGGAGAAAAATCGACAAGGAGCTGAAGCTAGTGAAAGTAATACATCTGTAACGGCGGTGACTGTTTGTGCTACGGGCGGCGGAGTAGCGGGTTCGGGTGAGTTGATTTCTGGCGGGATGACCTTAGAGCAGGCGCAAGCCTTTATGGTGGCTTATGCAGAGAGGGCGAAAACTCGAGCTGACTGGGGTGATGTGTATTTCCAAGATGCCTTGATTTCGGTTCCTAGTGATGGGGCGTGCGTGAATGGAACAATGAATAACTGCTCGGCATTTACGCAGTGGTTTTTGAATAAATATACGACGTTGGGCCCGAATGGAGCGGGATTAAAACAGGGTTCCCAGGCGGTTTCGTCATATCTTAGCGAGCATTCTGGATTGATTGATGGCGGTAAGGTGCCGAGAGTTTATGCAGTAATGAGCGAAGGGCCTTTTTCGGGGACGAGCGGAGATGGTTGGTATAATCATACAGCAATAGTTTTAGGGATTGATGCGGAAAATGACCAGATTATTTTTGGCGAAGCTAGTTGTGGTGGATATTATTATCCGCAAGCTAAGGCATATAGTCTTTCGGAATATACAAATAGTTCTAGCCCATATGGCCCAACTTATGCTTATACGGATAATGTTTTGAAAGGATTATAAAGGTGGAAGAAAATTTTAAAAATAATCTTTTTAAGAAAAATAGTGTGATTATTGGTATCGGTATAACAGTTTTGACAATTATTATCATTTCGATTAGTATGATTTTATATCAGAACCATGTGCGAAGAACTGAAATTGTTGAAATTGAAAATTTACCTGCGGATTTGCCGAAAGAATTAAGAGATAGTTTAGAGACGAAACTAAAGAATTTGTTGAAAAATAATTTTGATGCGCCGGATGATGCGGTGATTTCAGCGAATATGCGAGAGGGGACTTACAATAAGGACGAAGATAAAGGTATTACGGAGGTGGACTTTTTAGTAGATATTGATGAATATAAACAGACATATGATGTAATGGTGAGTTGGTCAGAGGAAGAGGTGATTCCGGAACCAATTTTAATTGCTTGTCCAAGTAAGAAACTGATGAAATATCCAGAAGCTAGATGTATAGCGACGTATAATAGTTCGCAAGATTTAGAAAATATAGCGGATAACCCAATTTATGAGAAATTGCCAATTATTGTGGATTATTTTGATTATTATAGTAGAAAAGGGATACGTTATGAGGTGAGAGGGTATTTTAATGAGGATAATGAGCTAATATTGACGGTAGTAGATTATAGTGGGGGAAATTTAGAAAATGCAAAGAAAAAGATAAAAGAGTTGGGCTATAATCCGAATGATTACACAATCAAATATGTAGATGAGTCGGGAAAGTTCTAGAGGTCGAAAAACTTAAGGTTATTGACTTTTTTGATGAAGTGTGGTATAATTAGGGGAGATTGAGTTTTTCAATAGAACGCCGGCGGGCAAACGCAAGGAGGGATTAAAGTGGTTGATACGAAATGGATTACAATTAGATTGGGCGATCGAGAGGTTAAAATCCAAGTGAAATCACTGGATGAAGTAATTGAAATTGATTTTAGCGAAGAAGAGGAAGAAGAGAATAAGTATCAGTCCGAGACTTAAGTTTTGCGCCCGAATTATCGGGCGCCTTTTTTTAAAAAACCTCTTGCGAAAAGAGAAAAGGTGTGATAAAATGGGGTTGTTATCTAGACATAAGGAGAGGTCCGCAAACTTAAGAACGGAAACCAACCTAAAAGTCTAGTTTTAATAATGTTTTAAAATATCAAAAATGTTTTATCTGATATACAGAGATAAAACTTAACGAAAAAGAAAGGAACAGGATGCAAGTCATTCTCGGCACCAAAATTGGTATGACCCAGATCATCGGTGATGATGGTATTGTGACACCAGTTACAATTCTGCAAGCCGGCCCAGCCACGGTGACTCAGATTAAAACCGTCGAAACTGATGGTTATAACGCTGTGCAGGTGGGTTATGGTCAGGGTAAGAATCTGAGCAAGTCGGTCACTGGCCATGTCAAAAAGGCTGGTGAAAATATCAATCCTAAGGTCCTCAAAGAATTTCGGGTGGAAGAAATTCCGGAAGGATTAAAGCTTGGCGACCAAATTACGGTCGAAAGTTTTAAACTGGGCGATAAGGTTACAGTTACTGGGATTTCAAAAGGCAAAGGCTATGCGGGAACAGTGAAACGTTATAATTTCAACGAATCACGCAATACGCATGGTTTTAAAGGAAACATTCGTCGAGTCGGTTCAATCGGTTCGATGTATCCACAAAAAGTTTTTAAGGGCAAGAAGATGCCAGGTCGAATGGGGCATGATCAAGTTACAGTAAAGAACTTGGTGGTTTCCTATATCGATGTTAAGAACAACATTATTGGTCTTAAGGGTGCAGTTCCTGGTCCGAAGAAAGGCATTATAAGCGTGGAGGGAAAGGAGTAATATGGCGACTTTAAATAAAGACATTTTTGGTTTGACCGTGGAAAATCATGAACTCGTGAAGCTTGCTTATGATGCATATCTTGCAAATTCGAGAAGTTCACATGCTAAAACTTTGAAGCGGGGTGAAGTGAGCGGGGGCGGAAAGAAACCTTGGCGACAAAAGGGGACTGGTCGAGCACGTTTTGGTTCGACAAGAAACCCGATTTGGCGACATGGTGGTGTAGCTTTCGGACGAACTGGTGAAGAAAACTTTACTAAAAAACTTTCGAAGAGCGCAAAGCAAATTGCGGTGCGCCAAGCTTTAAGTATGAAAAATGCAGAAAAAGCAGTTTATGTGCTTGATAAGGAAGTAAAGTTGACTGGTAAGACGAAAGATGCTGTAAAAGTTTTGAAAGATATGAAGCTTGAAAAGAAGAATGTTCTAGCAGTAGCGGCGGAAAAAACGCCAGAAGTTTTGCGTTCGACGAATAATTTACCGAATGTAAAGTTAGTAAGAGCTACTTATCTTAACGTTTTTGACATCATGAATGCTGATGCAATTGTCTTTTCAGAAGCGGCTTTGAAGTTGACCGAAAAATGGTTATTAGGAGAGGAGAAGTAAGATGGCTAAAGATGATAAGACGAATATAGGACTTCATCTTCTAGAGCCTAGGGCTACGGAGAAGAGTTATCTTGAACAGACGAACCGAATTTACGTTTTTCCGGTTAAAAAGACAATGAGCAAGCAGGCAATTGCGAAGATGGTAGAGAAGGAATTTAACGTGACCGTAACGGATGTTAGGACGTTGATTCGAAATGGAAAGAAGACAAAATTTAGCAAAGGCAAACACGCTTATCCTGGGATTACGCATCGTCAGGACAAGAAGTTCGCTTATGTGAGATTAAAGAAGGGCGATTCGATTAAAGTATTCGAAGAGCCAGAAGAAAGTAAAACCAGCGCAAAGGAAGTTAAGGCTGAGAAAAAAGCCAAGGCGGACAAGAATGCAGGGAAGGAGAATAAATAATGGCAATTAAAGCATATCGCCCAATTACGCCGGCGCAACGTCAAAAGACGACTGAGGATTATGATCAAATTACGACCAAAAAGCCGATGAAGTCGCTTTTAAAGGCGAAGAAGCAACAGGCGGGCAAAAATAACCAAGGTCGAATTACGGTGCGACATCGTGGTGGCGGTGTAAAGCGTCATTATCGAATTGTGACGCACAATTTACCGAAGGATTTGACTTTTACGGTTGAAGAAATTGAGTATGATCCAAATCGTTCGGCACGAATTGCACGGGTAAAAGACGAGAATGGTGTATATTATTATGTAATTGCAGATACGAAAATGACGAAAGGTTCGACATTTAGAACTGGTAGTGAAATTGAAGTGGAAGATTCTTCGAGGATGCCGCTTGAAAACATTCCAGTTGGAACTTTCGTTTATGCAGTCGAGCTTGCTCCAGGTAAAGGTGCACAAATGGTGCGCGCAGCTGGTGCTTCGGCGCAGTTAATGGCTAAGGAAGATGGCTATGCTACCCTCAAGATGCCTTCTGGCGAAGTGAGGAAAGTATTAATTAATTGTGAAGCTTCAATTGGGACAGTCTCGAACGTGCAGCATCAGAACGTAAAGGTCGGAGCGGCCGGTCGAAGGCGCCGTAAAGGAATTCGCCCAACGGTAAGAGGTGTTGTAATGAATGCAACAGACCATCCACATGGTGGTGGTGATGGTGGTCGTCATGGTTCAGGTAAAGCGCCAAGGACGCCGTGGGGCCAACTTACTTTGGGTTATCGAACTCGTCATAATAAGAAAACTAATAAAATGATCGTGCGCAGTCGCCACGAAGGAAAGAGGAAATAATGTCTCGGAGTCTAAAGAAAGGTCTATTTGTAGACTATAAACTCGCGAAAAAAGTTGCCGCGCTTTCCAGCGAAGATCGCACCGTAGTAAAAACTTGGGCAAGACAATCGACAATTTCGCCAGAAATGGTCGGTCGCACAATTGCTGTGCATAACGGTAAAGTACATGTCCCAGTTTTTATTTCGGAGAATATGGTTGGTCATAAGCTTGGTGAATTTGCGCCAACTCGTAAATTTAAACGCCATGGTGGGAAGAAAGCAGCTGAAGCAGCGGCGGCGAAAGGAAAGGCTTAAATTATGGCGGAAACACATTTTGCACACGCATATGAAAAGGGTATCGATTCGATGCCACGTAAGACTAGCATCGTAGCAGCACTTGTCCGTGATCGTTATGTGGCTGATGCGGTAGTTATTTTAGAGCATACTCCACGTCGAGCGGCGAGAGCGGTTCTAAAAGCAGTTGAATCAGCTAATGCGAATTTGTTAAATAACTCAAAGGTAACGATTGATCCAAAGACGGTAAGAATCGCACGAATTTTTGTCACTAGTGGAACGAGAATGCGAAGATACAAGCCAGCATCGAGAGGGCGCGCATTACCGTATGAAAAAATTAGTAGCAATATATTCGTCGAGGTCGCAGGCGAAGAAAAAGTTAAAAAAGTAGCTGCCGAGAAGGCAGAGACGAAGAAGGAGAAAAAGTAATATGGGTCAGAAAGTTAACCCCATCTCTTACCGTCTCCAAGTCAGCAAGGATTGGTCTTCGAAGTGGTTTACTAGAAAGACTGATTTTAGACGTTGGCTTGTGGAAGACGTAAAGATTCGAGAACTCATCGAGGATAGATTTAAGAGCAGACCGACAATTGCAAAGATCAATATTGAGCGTTCGGCTAATCTTACGACAATTACGATTTTAACTGCGAAGGCAGGAGCAGTAATTGGTAAGCAGGGTGCTGGCATCAATGAACTCAAGAAGGATTTAGAAAAGATTGTTGACGGTCCGATTCGCATTAATGTTGAAGAGGTAAAAAAGCCAGAACTAAATGCAAAGTTAGTGGCGGAAAATATTGGTTTTCAATTAGGAAAACGGATGAATTTTCGTCGAGCAGTGAAAATGGCTTTGCAATCTTCAATGAATGCAGGGGCTAAGGGAGTGCGTATTGAAGTAGCGGGGCGATTAAACGGAGCAGAAATGAGTCGGCGTGAGAAATTTATTGAGGGTTCGGTGCCTCTACATACTTTAAGAGCGGATATTGACTTTTATTGTCATCATGCACCAACTATTGCTGGCATCGTAGGTGTTAAAGTTTGGATTTATAAGGGGGAGAAATAAAATGGCTATTTTACTTCCAAAAAAGACGGCACACCGAAAGGTCCGTAAAGGTAAAAATGAAGGTATTGCGACGCGTTGCAATACGGTGGCATTTGGCGATTATGGACTAATGTCACTTGATAATGAAAGAATAAATTCTCGCCAAATTGAGGCAGCACGTCAAGCAATTACACGTTATATCAAGCGTGGTGGTAAAATTTGGATTCGAATTTTCCCACATACTCCTGTAACGAAGAAACCGCTTGATGTAAAGATGGGTTCTGGTAAAGGTGAACCGCAATTTTATGTAGCAAAAGTGAAAGCTGGGACGGTAATGTTTGAAATTGCAGATGTTACTGATGAACAAGCTAAGGAAGCTTTAAGGTTAGCTTCGCACAAGCTGCCAGTTAAATGTAAAATAATTAAGAAAGAGGAGTTCTAAGATGGCACACACACTCATTGGAATAGTGACCTCCGACAAGCGTGATAAGACCATTACCGTCTCCATCACGAGTCGCGAGACTCACCCACTATATCGTAAGCAATATACGAAGACTCGTAAATATACAGCTCATGATGAAAAAAATGAAGCCAAAATTGGAGATAAGGTAGAGATTATGATGTCTCGTCCAATATCGAAAACGAAGGCTTATACATTGGTGAAAATTATTGAAAAATCACGTGGAACAGTTGAATTAAAAGAAGATGTGAATAAAGTTGATTTACCAGAAAAGGTCGGAGCGGATAAGTTGAAAGCTGGGGCTGAAGAGGAGAAAGAATAATGATACAACAGGAAAGTAGATTAAAGGTAGCGGATAATTCTGGCGCAAAGGAGTTGGGGGTGATTCGAGTGCTTGGGGGAACTCGAGCACGATATGCTTCGGTTGGTGATATCGTGACCTGTTCGGTAAAGGAAGCTTCACCGACCGGTAATATTAAGAAAAAAGCAGTAGTAAGAGCAGTGATTGTTCGAACAGTAGCACCAATTCGTCGTCCAGATGGTTCAACGATTCGTTTTGATGAAAATGCGGCGGTGCTGGTTAATGATGATAAGACGCCAAAGGGAACGCGGGTGTTTGGGCCGATTCCCAGAGAACTACGTGATCTTGGTTTTTCGAAAATTATAAGCTTAGCTCCGGAGGTACTTTAAAATGGCACAGAATTTAAAGATAAATGATAAAGTTAAGGTGATTTCTGGCGATAATAAGGGTAAAGAGGCTAAGATTGTTCGGATTGATCGAAAAAGTGGAAAGGCTTGTCTAGAAGGTATTGGATTAGTAGAACGACACATGAAAAAATCGTATGTAAATCCAGCTGGAGGCAAGAAGACTATTCATGTAGGCATCGATTTGTCAAATTTGAAGTTGGTTGAAGCGGCGAAGTTTGTGAAACCAGCTGTGAAAAGAGTTGATGCTTCTAAGAAAAATGTTAAGAAAGGAGCTAAGTAATGGCGGAAAAGAAGACGGCTACTGAAGCCAAAGCCACGACTGCAAAAAAGGCAGTTAAAGCCGACACTAAAGTACAACCACGCCTAAAGGCTCTCTATAATAATGAGCTAAGGGCGAAGTTGAAGAAAGAGTTGGGACTTAAAAATATTAATCAAGTTCCAGAATTGAAGAAAGTAATCGTATCTTCGGGAGTAGGTAAAAAACGCGAGGATAAGAGATTTACTGAAACGGTAGAACTCACACTCGCAAAAATTACTGGTCAAAAAGCAACTTCAAGATTAGCAAAAAAGTCGATTGCAACTTTTAAAATTCGAAAAGGCATGGGAGCGCCGGTGGGTTATCTTACAACTCTTCGTAATGATAAGATGTATGAATTTGTGGATAGATTAATTAATATAGCTTTGCCACACGTGCGAGATTTCCATGGTGTTTCGCGTAACGCTTTTGATAAGCAAGGTAATTATAATTTAGGTCTAAAGGAACAGACTGTTTTCCCAGAAATTACGTTTGAGGATGCAGCGGTTCTACACGGGCTTGAGGTGACATTTATTATTAAAAATGGTTCAAAGGAAGGAAGTCTAAAATTGTTAGAACTCTTTGGAATGCCGTTTGAGAAGGAGGTAAAGTAAGATGGCTAAGAAATCTGCAGTCCTCCGTGACGAAAAACGACGAAAAATGTATGACAAATATAAGGCCAAGCGAGCGGAATTGAAAGCGGCGGGTGATTTGGAAGGTTTGCAAAAATTACCACGCAATTCATCGCCGACGAGATTAAAAAATCGTGATATGCTAGATGGTCGTCCACGAGGTTATATGCGTCAGTTTGGACTTTCAAGAATTAATTTTCGGGAAAAAGCTTCGAAAGGCGAAATTCCTGGTGTAACTAAGAGTAGCTGGTAGGAGAAAGGAGAGAATATGTCATTACAATCTACTGATCAAATTGCAGACCTTATTACACGCATTCGCAATGCGATAAAGGTTTCGAAAAATGAAATTCTAGTCCCGACTTCTAGATTAAAGCGGAGCTTAGTGGAAGTTTTAGCAAAGAATGGTTATATTGCGGGCTTTGAGGTAATTGATGGGACTCCACGCGGAATGCTTAAGGTAGTGATCAATGAGTCTGGGATGAATGCCAAGATTAATGAAATTGATAAGGTTTCAAAACCAGGTCGAAGAGTTTATTCTTCGGCGGATGATTTGCCCGTCGTGAAGTCTGGACGAGGAATGATTATCGTATCTACTTCTAAAGGTCTAATGACTGGACGAGAAGCCAAGAAAAATCGGCTTGGTGGCG
This sequence comes from Candidatus Nanosyncoccus sp., assembly GCA_045535655.1. Taxonomy (GTDB): domain Bacteria; phylum Patescibacteriota; class Saccharimonadia; order Saccharimonadales; family Saccharimonadaceae; genus Nanosyncoccus. The sequence continues at coordinate 10,314 of JAZSMA010000045.1, read as the reverse complement.
AAATTTTGGTGAAAGTTTGGTAAAACTTACAAAAAATAACCTTTCGGGGTTATTTTTTGATAATTTAAAACGCTTATCGTTGCTGCTACTTGACAAGTGTGATATAATGGCGGCAATACTAGTAGCGAAGGAGTATATAATGAATTTAAAGCGTAAAATATTAAATATTTTCGCAGCAGTCGTGATGGTCTTTGGTTCGATGCCAATGACTTTTTTGAGCGCTTATGCAGAAGATCCAGCGGGTGAGGCGCCAAAAAGTTTAAAAACAGTAAAATCAAACCATGATGGAACTTATGATATAACGCTTGAAATTGAGGGTGTGTCGAGTGAAAAGACTGATGCAACGAAGGCGAATGTGGTTGTAGTGTATGATACGTCTGGGAGTATGTCGGAACCTGCTACCTATGTTGCAGAAACTAATGGACGTTATGGTTTTATAAATGGAAATTATGTTAATCTTTATCGATTCCGTAATTACAATTGTAGCTTAATTGACAACGACACAACTGCCGGTACAGTTTATTCTAATGAAAATTGTACAAGTCAATATTCTGGAACTCGTTACAAGGTGCAGAATACTCGTATGGATATTGCAAAAACTGCCGTCAATGGTCTGGCTGAAAAGTTATTTGCATGGAATGATCCAAGTGACGAAAATTTTAGTGATGTGGTGGAAATGGCTTTTGTCGACTTTGCTACTAATGTAAATTCTACGAGTGGGCCAACGGTCAATTTGAATACTTTTAGGGGTTGGGTTAATAATGCTACGGTAAGTACTGGTGACGCTGCGGGGACAAACTGGGAGGCAGCTTTGTCTGCAGCTAACAATATCTCGTTCGGTGCTGATGATACTGACAAAACTTATATTATATTTGTTTCTGATGGTAACCCAACCTTCCGTAATTCTGCAAATGGCTCTACGAGCGATTGTCGAAGAGGTTTTACTTGTCCTCCAGATCCTTATGGTACGGGTAATAGTGACCCGAATGGACGAAATTTTGGGGCTGCACAAACAATAGCAACTCAAATCGTCAATAATCAAAATAAGGAGTTATACGCAGTTGGTACATTTGGTAATGTAAATAATATGCAAAATCTTGGTGGAATCTATAAGGACGCTGCAAATCAGGTAGAACTTGAAGCAGCTTTTGCTGAAATTGTTGACAAAATTACCATGGGGCTTTCGGTAGCGGACCTGCAAATTACCGATGGTATCACAACGGCTACTTCAGCGGAAATAAAAGGAACTGCGGGTAATTTTAGATATAGTGTACCGGAATCGTGGGGGACGGATTATAATCCTGCGTCTTTTGCTAACGGAGCTGTGATTTGGAACCCAGGTGAGCATAAGACGTTATCTAATGGTGAGAAGGCGTCGGTAACCTTTACGGTGTGGCCGAGTCAGGAAGCAATGGATTGTATTGCGGCAATTCGAAATGAAGGAACTTGTGGAAAAACGGATGAGGAATTGGTAGCGTTTGGTTTAGCAAAAAATAGTGATGGTAGTTTTAGATTACTTACTAATAGCACAGCTACATTTAAATATCGCACGGCTACCAAGATAGAAGGAACTGATGAGGTATCTTATTCGGCACTTTCTGGTGATGTAGAATTTGAGGAAGAACGCGATCCGACTAATTTGCCAGAGACTACGCTTCAAGTGATGAAAAAATGGTTTGATACGATGGGTTCGCAACGTGGTGATGTTAGCAAAGTATCGATTGATCTTTATGTAGATAGAAGTAAAAATCCAGATCCAAAAAGACATTACACTTTTGAATATCAAGAAGGTGATGAGTGGGTTGGAACTGATGAGAATGGTAATGATGAATTTACAGTGGCCCCTGGTGTAATGAAAAAACTTGATGGGACGGATAAAACTGCTGGTCTTGAAAATATTGCGATAAAAATTGTAAATGTTGGCGGGACGAGATATGCGGTTCTTGAAGAAGGACATGATTATGAGTTTGATGGTGAGGTAGTCGATTTTTCTGGTTCTACGAACCATTATCATATTACTAAGCGAGAGTATCATCCAATGATTGTAGATGACGGCGAAATTCATAACGTAATATTTAATGGCGATGGAACGGATAGTAGTGAAGAAACTGCTACAATTGAAGAAGAGACGCTAGAAAGCTTAGCGGTAGAGAATACTTTGAATGGCGGTATCTTGGTCTTCAAGGTGGTAGAAAATAATGGCGAACTTGATCGAACGATTGAAGATGAGTATGAAATTACGATTTCCGATATTAAGGATGCAGAAGGTAATTTATTAAGTCATACTGATGAAAATCCGATGCGTTATCGCATTATGAATTGTTCGGTGGCCTATGATGAGGATGAAGATGGTTACAAAGAAAACTGTTCTCCTGTCGATGATAAAAAGACTGAATTCTATAATGGCGCATTTACTGTAAAAATTAAAGCCGACCAAGGAATTCTTGTAGGTGACCTTCCGACTGGTGCAACTTTTGAAGTAAGTGAGACAAAACCAGAGGGCTATGAAACGCCAAGTATTGACTATCGTTTGGTGCAATATGGTGATGAAGGTGAGAGAGAAATCCTAGATGAGAAAGATGGCTCAGAATATACTCAAACGATATTTGGTAATGCTAGTGCGCAAGCCGTCGTTCTTAATAAACTCGAATCGGGCGATTTGATTATTTCGAAGAAGGTAACGGCAACGAGCGGCGATTTGGACCAAGCTCGAAATCAAGAATTTAGCTTTACGATTAATTTCTACAAGGCGCAAGGTGATGCGGAGCCGGTACGGACTGACACAGAAACCTGTGCGGCGGTAAAGCACAACGAAACTTGTACGATTAAAAACATTCCGAAGGGTTGGTACTATGAAATCGTAGAAGCGGCGAAAGCTGGATTCAACGGTGGCGCCGAAACTACGAAGACCGGTACTATCGTAAAAGGCGACAATAAAGCGGAATTCACAAACGATTACGCTGTTACTCCAGTTGATGCAGAAATTATAGCGCATAAAGCCTTTGCACAAGGTTATCGACAGTTCTGGATTGATAGTGATAGCTTTGAGTTACAACTGATTGGCGATAATGAAATTATTGATAGTCAGAATGCAACTTTGTCTGGTAGTGAAGTGAAATTTGAGCGTAGATACACAAATCCAGGTACCTATAATTATGTAATTACTGAAAAAACACAAAATGCAGATGGTAGTAGTGCCTTCCGTCAGGGCGTGCACAGAGTAGCCGATGACGCGGATATTGAAGTAACGGTTGTAGTTGAAGATAACGGCGAAGGTGCGTTGGTGATTAAATCGATTACTTACAAAAAGACGGATCAGACTATATATAATATATATGAAGATACTAAGACTTATGGCACTGATAAGGAACTAGAGTTTACGAAGGTACTTGAAGGTCGCGATTGGAGGAGTACGGATGAGTTTAAGTTTAAGATTACTGGTAGCAATGGTGCACCAATGCCGGCGACTAAGGAATTCACCATAAAGAATAGTACTACTGATCATAAAGCTAGCTTTGGTACGATTAAATTTAGTGAACAAGATGCGGGCAACACATATGTTTATACAGTATCAGAAGAGTTTGATGTGCCAAGTGTAGAAGCAAAGGATGGTAAAGATTCAGTTACCTTTACAGTTGAAGTAGTGTTTGACGAAAAAGAGGGAACTTTGAATTTGGTAGTTTCGGATTATGAAAACACATTTACGAATGTTTACAAAACAGTCAATTTGACAGCTACGAAGGTTTGGGATGATGATGAAAACCGCGATGGCCTACGTGAAGAGACATTTGAAGGTTTTTATGTAGCGGTTAAGAATGATGAAGGTGAATTTGTCGATTATCAAGAGTTGGATTTGATGCTCGAAACTCATGCAGACAAAGAATATGAATTTGCAGATTTGCCAGAAAAGAATGCTGAAGGTGAAACAATTCAGTATGAAATCGTAGAAGCATATGGCTGTAGCGGTAAAGAGGACGGTGCAATTGAATGTACGGAATATGAACCTGAGGAAGGCGATTCTTACACTGTAACTATTGAAGATGGTGTAATTACTAACTCTCACGAACCAGAATTATATAATATAACTGGTGATCTTACCGTAAAGAAGATTTGGGTTGGTGATGGGACTCCAGCTACGGTATTGGTGGATTTGTTGGCAGATGGCGAAGTGATTGACACCGCGAGTATCGTAAAGGGTCAGAATAATGAGTGGACTTGGACCTTCAGGAACTTGTATAAGTATGACGATGGTGAGGAAATCGTATATTCGGTACAAGAGTCGGCAATTGGTGAAAATGCGTTTGGCGATAATGAAAGTGTAATTGTCATATTAAATGATGAAGGCGCGATAGAAGGTAGCTGGACCAAGAGCGAAGATAATGAAAAGTTTGAAGTGACCAACACTTGGAAAGAAGCTGAAGACAAGGTTGTATATGAAGGTGATACGCAATTTACAATTAAGAAAGTTGATGAGGATTATAAACCACTTTCAGATGTAGTGTTTGCGGTGGAAGGTCATAGCGATAAAACTACTAATAAGAATGGTGAGATTACTATTACTGTGCCGATTTCAAAAGATGGGAAAGAAGAGAGTTTTGAATATGTAATTAGCGAGAAAGAAGCTAAGGAAGGTTATGATTTAGTAGATGGTTCGGCAACAGTAACAATTAGTTGTACTAGTGAGCTTACTGATAGAGATACCGATAACTTAGTTAATACTTATACGAAGACCTGTACGTTTAGTGGGGAAGGAGACAAGGCGTTTACATGGGATGAAGAAGATTTAACTTTGACTGTGGTGAATAATCGTAGTATGGCAAAATCATTTACAATTCAAAAGACTGTGAAAGGGTTGTCGGCAGAGGTTTTGGCTGATTTAGAGTTTACAATTGAAGGGCCGGAGGATTTTGGTGAAGATGGTAAGATGACTTTGAAAGTGAGTGAAGATTGTCAGATTTCTGGCGAAATTATTACTTGTAAAGTGGACGGTAAGGTGCCAACTGGCAAGTATACCGTGACGGAGAATAATGCGGATGTGGAAAACTTTGAACTGACGGTTTCGGGTGATAATAATGTGGAGAAAGAAGTTGCTAAAGATGAAAAAGCAGTGTTTGAGATTACAAACGAATATGAAGTGGAAAAGATTTCGTATAGTGTGGTAAAAATTTGGGATGATGAACACGATTATGATGGTAAGCGACCAGAGAACTTGACGGTTAACCTTTTAGTGAATGGAGAAGTGATTGAGACTGTTAATCTATCAATAAAAGATGCAGTAATTATAGATGAAGAAGACGAGGAATATGCGACGGGAGATGTTTGGATTTATGTTTGGGAAGAATTGCCATACGCGGATGAATATGCAGAAGTGATTAGCTATACGGCAGAAGAAATTTTGGAATCTGATGATTACGAACAAACCGAAAAAGAAAGTGATGAATATTACACATTGTTCGTTAATTATCATGAATTAGACGATCCATGCGCAAGTGGAGAGGGATGTGGTGGAGGTAAAATTCCAGTAGAAGCGCCAGAGACGGGTGAGTTGACAAATGCGAGTCGAGATGGTGGAGTGTATGATGCTGGCGTGAATAGTATGATTGGCGGAGTAGCGATAATAATGATGGCTGGTTTAGGATTAACATTCCGAACGGTAAAAAGAAAGAAATAAACAGTATATAATATATATGTAGGCTCTCACCTCTGGTAACAGGGGTGGGAGTTTTTGGCGGTTTTTAGTAAGTTTAAGCGGAAATTTGTGATATAATGATAGGTAAGATGAGTGTGGAAGTAAAAACATGAAGAAAAAAGTGATTGATGCGACCGCTATTATAATGACTAAGAACGAAGAAAAAAATTTAGAAGATTGTCTGAAGTCGATGCGGGGTTTTGCTAAGCGTTGCGTTATAATTGATTGCGGTAGTACGGATGATACTCTAAAAATTGCCGAAAAATATGGTGCCGATATTTATAATCATAGGTTTGAATATTATGCTAAGCAGTTTAATTGGGGTATAAAGAATTGCGATATAGATACTGAGTGGATTATTCGTCTTGATGCTGATGAACGTTTTCCGGAAGAATTAAAGGAAGAGATTAGGGAGCTTATTTCAAATAATAGAAATGAGCCGATGAATGGTATTACTATTGAAGCGGATTTATATTTTCTTGGTCGTGCGATGAAGCATGGTATGCACAAAAAAAGAAAAATGATGTTATTTAAAAGAAAATATGGGCGGATTGAAGATCGTCGTCGTGATGCGCACAGTATAATTAGCGAAGGATATACTACCCAAACAAAGCATCGTTTTACTCATTATGATTTCAAAAGTATAGATGATTATATAAAAAAGTATAATTGGTACGCTACTCGTGAGATGCAGGATTATATTGATTATAAGTGTGGTAAAGATGTGACCAATATTAAAACCGATGCAGCTATTTTGACACAAAGAAAAAAGAAATATGGCGTTTATTATAAAATGCCAAGGTTTATTAGGTGTTGGGCTTGGTTTATTTATAATTATGTTTTTCGTGGCGGTTTTTTAGATGGTAAGGAGGGACTGGTGTTTTATTTTTTGGAATGTTATTGGTATCGTTTTACAGTTGATTCCAAGATTTATGAATATGAAAAATACGGTGGCGAAATGGAAAAACTAAAGGCGTTAGACTAGTAGGAGGAAAAATGAGAAAATTTAAACGAACATTGTTTGACAGAGTTTATTTTTATTTGCTTCCAAGTAGCAAGGCGAGAGTGAAGTATTTGAGAAAACATCATGTCTTTGCCCATCTAGGAAATAATATCTTTTACCAGTGTAGAAAAATTCCGGTTGAACCATATTTGGTTAAATTGCATGATAATGTAGTGATTGCAGCGGATGTAAGCATCGTTCCTCACGATATAATTCATATGGTGTTTAATAATGAAAAAAAAGAAAAAGGGGATTATATGATTCATATGGGCTGTATTGAGATAATGGACAACTGTTTTATTGGTTCGCATTCGCTAATTCTAGAGGGAGTAAAAATCGGACCAAATGCTATCGTAGCTGCCGGCGCGGTTGTCACTAAAGATGTCCCAGAAGATACTATAGTTGGTGGTAATCCGGCAAAAATAATTGGTTCATTTAAGGATCTAAAACGTCGTAGGGAATCCGATGTTGGTATTTCACCAATAAAACAAGAGAGAGTTGATGATCTTTGGAAAGATTTTAACCAAAAGAGGCAAAGTTGAATGAATATTGATAAGTTTGAAATTTGGGTTCATGATCGTGTTTTAAAGAACGAGAAAGTAAGACATGCTATGTATAATTTATATCAGAGAGCTTTGTGTTTAGTATCGCCAAAGTTCCAATATGAAGGTGGGATAAAAAAAATAACTCCAAATGATGGTTATGAGTATTTGTTTGGATATTATGATAAATGCCCTTGGAGTGATAATGGTAGATATATTCTTGCATTGAGAGTTAAGAATGCTTCATCTGAAGCCGATTCAACAAAACCAGCAGACATCGTAAAAATTAATGTTAAAACTAAAGAGATTGAGAAGTTGGCGATTACTCGTTCATGGAATGTTCAACAGGGTTGTATGGCTCAATGGATGTCTGATAATGAAATTCTTTATAATGATTTTCGTGATGGCGAATATTGTGCTGTAATATTGAATCTAAGAACAAAAATAGAACGTAGAATTGGCATGCCAATTTATGCTATGTCTTCTAATAAAAAAGTCGCATTATCCTTGGACTTTTCAAGATTACACCGTTTGCGTCCGGGATATGGATACGCAAATATACCAGATAGGACTAAAAACATAAAATGCCCAGACGAAACTTGTATATGGAAAATAGATATCCCCTCTGGCAAAATAAAACCACTTCTAAAGTATTCGGATTTTGCATCTTTTGAACCAAAAAGAAATATGGAGGATGCTGAACACAAAGTAAATCATTTGATGATAAGCCCGAATGGTAAACGCTTCATGGTTTTACACCGTTGGTTTCAAGAAGGGAAAAAATATACCCGATTAATTACTTGTGGCATGGACGGTAAAAATATGTACAATTTGTCGGATGATGATTATGTATCACATTGTTGTTGGAAAAACGATAAAGAGATATTGTCGTATCTTAATAAGAAAGATGGAGGAAAAGGATACTATTTATTAGAAGACAAGACACAGAATTATAAGCGCTGTTGGAGACAACTTGCTATGGATGGGCATCCAACGTATTCTTATGACGGGAGATATGTAGTTACTGATACTTATCCAGATCGTAAGCGAATACAATCATTGTATATTATGGATGGCGAAAAAATAACGAATATTGCTAGAGTTTTTTCACCTTTCAAGTATGGTTTGGATACGAGATGCGATTTGCATCCGAGGTGGAGTAAAGATGGTAAACAAATTTGTTTTGATGCATCGTTTGACGGAAAGCGATCAGTTTGTGTCATTGGAACAGGGAATGTTGTTTCTAATAGGGGCATAGTGAAATTTGATAGGAAGAATAAACCAAAGGTAAGCATAATAATGCCTTGTTATAATGTTGAAGCGTTGTTAGACGAGACCATGGAAAGCTTAAACAAACAAACTTGCAAAGATTTTGAAGTAATTTGTGTTGATGATGGATCCACTGACAAAACGTTGAGTAAGCTTCAAGAATGGAAGGACAATAGCTCGTTTAACGTGAGGATTATAAAACAGAGAAATAGTGGTGTTAGTATAGCAAGAAATAAAGGTATAGCTGAGGCAAAAGGCGAAACGATATTGTTTTTAGATGCGGATGATATATACCATCCAGAGTTTGTTGAACAAATGTTAAAAGGGCTGAGAAAAGCAGATATAGCATATTGTAAGTTAAGTCGTAAACTAGAAGATGTTTATCAATGTAATGTTACGAGGATAGAATTTGAAAAACAGAACATAGAAGATGCAATGTATAAATTGTTATATGAGATGGGCTGTTATGCATTTTGCTGTTTTGCATATAAAAAAGATATTATCAGAAATAATGGTCTTATGTTTGATGAAAAAACTAGATATGGTGAAGATAGAGAATTTGTTTGGAAATATATTTGTCATTGTAAAAATGCCGCATGGATAGATTTACCATTATATGGGTATAGAATTAATTATCAATCTGCTACAAAAAAACCAGCCACTTGGCAAAAAACTGATTTGCTTGAAGCTGTGGTTCGGACGGAAAGATTTTTGGATGAGAAAGATTGTAAGTTTGCGGAAGAGTTTAAATCGTATATGTATGCACGGGCCATGTGGGCAGTTGCGAAGGCTTTTGCTGTGAGTGGGAATAGGCGATTGTTTAAGAAACTTAGCAAAGAGTATCCTGTGCGTAAGTGTATGAAAAGGACAGCGTCTGATGATAATAAGTTGGTTGCAATTGCGTCAGTATGTTATCTCGTTAGTCCATCTTTGTTTTATTCTGTTGTGAGGTTGAAGAAATGACGGTGCTTGTGATTTATTTGTTTAGTATACTTATTTTTGGTATATTGGCTGATTGGTCAAGGAACGAACGAATAAAAAGAATATACCTAATTGCTGTGTTTTTGTTTGCATTTATTTATTCAGCTTTTCGGGCTTCAAGTGTTGGCATTGATACGGGATCGTATCGTACTATATTTAATAATATAAACGTGAATGGGCTTTCCGAATTGCCGCGTAATACAGAGATGGAAAAAGGTTTCATGTTATTATGTTATCTTTTAGGTAGATTAACCTCTAACCCGCAGATATTGATAATTGTGATGAGCGCCGTTATCTCGTATGCTTTTTATTATTTTATTAAAAAATATTCAAAAATTTATATGATATCGTCGTTAATATTTGCTTCTACATTTTTCATGGCCACAATGAACATATCTAGGCAGTTTTTTGCATTATCTTTTATATTATTTGCTATTTCGTTTGCATTAGAAAAAAAACCAGTAAAGACTATTCTAATGATTTTGGTTGGTGCATCAATGCATAATTCTGCTCTTATCTTTTTGCCATTAATTTTATTGTCTTTTCCCCGTATTAATCTAAGGTTTAAATCAACAACTATTGTTTGTATTGTCTCGGCTTTGGCAATTCCGGCATATACTGCATTGATTTCATTTGTTACATCTGTTTTCCCTCAGTACGCTAGATTTTTATCAAGCGCTAGATATTCTTCTGAGACGGAGATATCTTTTATATTTGTCTTGTTTCTAATAATGATAGTAGTTCTTCGTGTATGGACTAATAAAAATAATAAGGAGCATGAGAAAGTAAATGATGTCGAAAAAGATCTAATGAAAAAAAATATGTATTAT
>JAZSMA010000044.1:0-3382 GCA_045535655.1 Candidatus Nanosyncoccus sp. | reverse complement strand
CAAGTTATTTTCCTTGAATAACCGCCGGTAAGTAAGATTTTTGCGTAGCAAAAATCTACCTCACCAAGTTATTTCTTTTTTGCCTTTTTCTTTTTCTTTCCTAAAACATCTATGCGAATAAAACCAATCGCCGCAGAAATCACCTCAAATAGTGTCATAATGAAAAGTGCATAATTTCCAGTTAAAATCGTATAAACAAGATATGGGGTATTGCCAACTGCATTACCTAAACGAATCCATTTAACTTTGCCATACCAAAGTGACCAAGTATAAATTAACGAACCTACAAACGGCAAAATCGAAAGCGGCCCAGCCCAACTAATAATAGTCAAACCCGTCATAATTATATAAAGCGCTATCAAAATCCAAAGTGGTGCCCGTTTCTTCTCATATTTCGTAAAAATAATATCCCTGATAAAACTCACAATCGCCATAAGAGAACCTGTGATGGCCCCTTTTACGAAATATTGTGCAACGATAAAAGCCTCAGACGCTGTCTGTAAAATCATTAATGGACGTTTCTTCTTAAGTTGCATACTAACTACTGTGCAAACGAGTGCCAAAATACCAAAAGCCTGTTCCAAAATAAACATCCAGAAAGAATTACCCATACTCTAAATTATAGCATAAGAATTGTCTAAAAATTATTTAGCGTATTCAACTGCTCTTGTCTCTCTAATCACATTTACTTTAATCACGCCAGGATACGACATTGTCGCTTCAATCTTATCTGCAATATCTCGCGCTAATTTAAGCGCCGACAAATCATCAATCGACTTAGGCTCAACAATAATTCGAATTTCGCGCCCCGCCGAAATTGCATAAGCCTTATCAACACCAGAAAATCCAGTTGCAATATTCTCAAGATCTCGCATTCTTTCCGCAAAATTTTCCGCCGAGATGTTTCTCGCGCCCGGTCTTGCCGCCGAAAGCGCATCCACAATCTTCACGATTATCGCTTCTGGTGTAGTCGGCTCAATATCATCGTGATGCGCCGCCATCGCATGCACCACTGGCTCCGACATACCATATTTTTTAGCTAGTTCTGCACCAATTTCCGCATGCTTACCTTCAATTTTATGTGTCACTGCTTTACCAATATCGTGTAGCAATGTTGCTGTCTTCGCAATTCTTTTATCTGCACCAATCTCTTCTGCAATCATCCCCGCCATATGCGCCATTTCAATCGAATGCAAAAGCACGTTCTGCCCATACGAAGTTCTAAATTTAAGTTCACCTAAAAGATGCAAGATTTCGCGCGGAATTCCTACTACTCCAACTTCCCTTGCCGCATCTTCACCCGCTCTTACAACTTCCTTTTCGATTTCCTTCTCCGCCTTCGCAACCGATTCCTCAATCGACGCTGGATTTATCCTCCCATCCTTCATCAACCGTTCTAAGGCATATCTCGCTACCTGTCGCCTAATCGGATCAAATGAGGACAAAACTACCATGCCAGGCGTATCATCCACCATAATATCAACTCCGGTTGCCCTCTGCAAAGCCTGAATATTCCGACCTTCTTTACCGATTATCCGCCCCTTCATGTCATCATCTGGTAATTTCAAAGCCGTAATCGTTCTATCCGCCGTCACTTCCGAGCTCATTCTTTCCATTGCTGTCAAAAGTATCGCCTGCGCTGTTTCATCAATTTCATGTTTAATCTCTTTTTGCTCTTTCATAATTAAACCAGCAAGATCCTGCTTGATGTCATTTTCCGTCATCGTCATCAACTTTTCTCTTGCATCTTGTTTTGAAAGGCCTGCAATTTTTTCCAACTTCTCATGCTGCTTCAACCTGATTTCTTTTATCTCACCTTTTAATTCTTCCAGTTCCTTTTCTTCTTTATTCAATTTTTCCGACTTTTTTTCTAACTGATCTAGCTTCGTGTCTAAAGTCGTTTCCCTTTCTGCCAAACGATTTTCTGTCCTTTTCCATTCTTTTCTCCGATCATTCTCCTCGGCTTGATTTTTTTCAGTTATTTTTGCAGCTTCTTTTTTCGCATTCAAAACTATTTCACTTGCCTCGTGCTTAGCTTTTCTTACTAAATCTTCCGCCTTACTCTTCCCCCCGTTTTCATTCCTTTTGTTATACGCAAAAATCCCGCCAGCTCCAGCAGCTACACCTACTACAGCAGCAATAATTGGGATCACTATTTCCATATTGCCCTTTCTAATTGTTTTTGTCGATATTTTCCTTATATCAACGGATTAACAAATAAATCAAATTAATAAATTTCCTCCTCTATTATAACACAAAATCTCATTTTTTTCTACTTTAAATTAATAAAACCTACGCTTGCATTTTCATTTTTTTCAGCTAAACTTATAAAAAATAAGTGGAGGTAATTAAAGTGGGGTATTTAGAGGAAATGTTATTAAAAAATGGAGTCATCTATCGTGCACCAGATGGCTCCAAATCTTATATTGAAGGTAGTTTATTATCAAACTCTCTAGTTGTTCGCAATTCGTCCGGCTGGGTTACCCACCGTATCGAACGCGCCAGTAATGGCGTTGATTTAGTTGTCAGAAACGTTTCTACTGGCCTAGTAGAAACTAGGATCACCGCTTAACCCCAAAACCCACGCTTTTTATTCTTTTTAAACTCTTCTAGTAATTCTTTTTGTTTTCGACTAAGATTTTTTGGTGTCTCAACAATAATCGTCACAATATGTGGTCCTCTATCACCATCCGACCTAAACGGCACTCCGTGCCCTGATAATTTAAATGGCGTTCCTGATTGTGTCCCTGCCGGCACTTTCATCGTTATCGGACCATCTACTGTTTCCACTTCAACTTCACAACCAAGCGCTGCATCAATCATATCAATTTTTTCTTCCGACAAAATAATCGCTCCTTCTCTCGTCAAATTCTTGTGTGGTTTAACCCTCACCCTTACATACAAATCGCCTTTCTCTCCTCCTTCTGGCGCTTCTCCCCCTCTTCCTTTTAATCTAATCGACATTCCGTCATCAATTCCTGCCGGAATTTTTACTTTTATTTCTCCCCCATTCGCAGAAATATTCTTCGTCACTCCGAATATTGCTTCTTCAAAAGAAATCGTCACTGCAGTCTGATAATCTGCCCCTCGACGCGGTCTTCTCGCCCCTGCTCCAAAACCAAAAATATTACCCAAAATATCGTCTAATCCACCCCCACCAAAATCAAAATTAAACGTCTGCCCATTGAAATTGAAATTGCCCCCCGCAAACGGATTACCCGAAGCAAACGGATTACCCGAAGCTCCTCCTACCCCTGCATGTCCAAACTGATCATACCTTGCTCTTTTTTGTTTATCCGACAGAACATCATGCGCCTCATTAACTTCCTTGAATTTTGCTTCCGCTTCCTTATCACCTGGATTTTTATCCGGATGATATTTA
>JAZSMA010000036.1:0-3584 GCA_045535655.1 Candidatus Nanosyncoccus sp. | reverse complement strand
AATAATCTGTGTCAAAAAGCGACTCAAAATAAAACTTTAATTCCTCACCAACATAATCATCTTTTTCATATAATTGTTTCAATTCCGCCAAAAACTTCGGCGCCAACCGCTCCAATCTCGCCTTCCGATAATCTTTCCATTTTAAACTCTCCTCTTCTGATAAAGTTTCTGGGAAATTCCGCCCCTTATAATGTAACAAAAGTTCCGGAAGTCTCTCATCATGAAAATCCGGATGAAAATCTGCCAGTTTTTCAACACTCTCCACATTCCTCACTGCCGCAACCTTCACTCTATCCGCATCGTCCAAAAACCCCTCATAAAGCGCCATCTCCGGCTCAATCGCCTTCGGGAATTCCACCCCCTCCTCCGCTCGGCTCCGCATTTTCTCCGCAAACTCCGGGTGTTTTAATAAAGCCTCTAAATTCCGCTCAATCTCTTCCCGCGTCAGTCCAATCTTCTCCCAACCATTTCCTTCATCTAGAACCGTAATCGGCGCCACCGCCGGACACTTATTAAATCCCAACTCCTTTACAATAGGATAAAAAGTCCCCTCATAAGTATCACTCTCCTGAGACGCTCGCTCTAAAATCTCCTCCAAATTATAACGCAAATCAAACACTAATACATTTCCGTTCCGCCCGCTCGTCAACGGAAACGCCACTGTCGTTTTATTAAATTCCGATGAATATCTTTCCGAAACATAAACAAACGGCTTCTTATTTTCCAAGTTCACAATCTTCTTTACTTCATTTTTATTTCGCATCTTTAACAAAAAACTAAATAATTTCGGCTGTTTTTCCTTAATCAACCTCGCTACCGCAATCGTCGCAAAAACGTCACTTAAAGCGTCATGCGCATGTTCATGCGAAACTCCGTTTAACTTCGTAATCAGCTCTAATCGATTAGTCGGCTTCCCGTCCTCCTTAACCGGCCAATTTATCCCCTCTGGTCTTAGAGCTCGCGTCATCCTAACAACATCTAAAATATCCCATCTCTCTCTTTCGTCTTTCCATTCCCACTCATACGGCTCAGAAAAATTCCGCCAAAACGTCGCCCGCATAAACTCATCATCAAACCTAATATTGTTATAACCCACCGCAATCGTCCCCGGCGTAAAAATTTCCTCCGAAACATATCGACAAAATTCCGCTTCTTTAATTCCGTCCCTTAAAGTTACCTGCGGCGTAATCTTTGTCACCATAATCGCACTCGGGCTCGGTAAAACCTCGTCTGTCATCTTCACTAAAATATTCACCGGCTCCCCTATCGGATTCAAATCTAAATCCGTTCTCTGCCCCGCAAATTGCATAATCCTATCTTCGCGCGGATTTAACCCCGATGTTTCTAAATCGTAAAAGAAAAAACTCTTATCCATACTAACATTATAACAGGAAAAACCCCCGACTTAAAGTCGGGGGTTTTGGAGGGGTGGCTGCTACCGTCTAAGACGGTCGCGCATGATAGATGCAGATTTCAGAGAAATCTGCAAGACTAAAACGCCGAACACGATAGCCAAAAAGGCTATAATACATGCCGCAATGACGACTCCCCAAAGAGAATCATCGCCTCCCCAACTGAGGAAACGAGAAAATTGCTCAGCGATGAGTATACCGCCGAACAGAATTCCGCTGAATACGGAGCAAAGCTTCAACCAGCGATCCTCAAATCTTTCAACGAGAACGCCATGTGCGACAACCGGCTGGGCAGAACCTAAAACAAAGGCCATACCAACCAGAATCAGTGCAGTCATTATAGTGAACATTAACGTCCACTCCCTTCTTTTTAATGTAGTCGTAGACCAAGCCAAGCTCAATCTACACTACCATTATACCACAAGCACCATAAATTGTCAATACTTTATTCATAAAATCAACAATAAAGCAACCGCACCACCCCTGTTCTACTCAGATTCCGTCTCTTGAACTTCCTCTTCCGCCTCTATATTTTCCCCACTCATCAATGCGTCGTAATCTATCCCATATTGCGCATATTGATACTTCGTAGTCGCCTCATTTAATTCGCTCGCCAAAGTCTTCATTGAACCCTCATTCGCCACTGTCATAATCAAAAATCTTAGTGGCTTATTGTATCCGCCACAAATCTCTGTTGATTCCCCATAAGCTAATTCGCCTGGTATAGTAATTCTTCTAATTCCGCCAATCTTCATCCCCTCTACCCCTGTATTCCAACCTTCAATTAACCCAGCAGAAGCGTCCAAAATTCCCGAAAAAGCGGTCGGTTCATCATTATTGTCAAATGACGAATCAAAAACTGATTCATCCGCGCACCATCCTACATAGTAGGCTAAATAATCCGTATCGCCACTCTCCAAAGTTCTCCCTGTTCCTACCTCTAAATCTTTTGTCTGCACTCCCTGTTCATTCGCCGAAGTCTCATTATAAGCCTTAATTTCTGACTTGTATTTTATGAATTTATTAAAATCATCCTTCGTTGCCTCCGCAAACTCCGCTACCTTCTTATTGTAGGCGTCCTCATATTCTTGACGTTTTTCCTCGCTGATACTAGATTCTTCCCCTGTTCCCGAATCCGATCCTTGACTCCCATTTATAACAATTGCCGCATAACTCGCCACAATCGAACCTAACATTAAAATCGCGATTAAAATTATGAAAAACCGCTGTTTCGGACTAGTTTTTAACTCCTTTTCATCCATTTTAGAAACTCCACATTAATTTATAGATACATTATACCACAAAAATAGCCCCTCTAAGGGGCTATTTTTAAATTTTTGAGTTATTTTTCAGCTTTTTTAGCCGGTTTTTGCAAAATTGCCACTTTCTTAAACGAACCACCCGCCTTCTTAATCGCCTGGACAGCCGATTTCGAAGCAAATTGTGTCTCAAGCTCAATTTTTGCCGTAAGTTCACCCCTTGAAATCACTTTCACCTTGACGAACGGTGAAGAAATTAAAGAGGCCTCCGCTAGAGCATAATTATCAACTTTCCCCTTTAAGTCATTTAATCTATCGGTATAAACTACTTCAGCTTTAGGATGAAAACTCTTAAAACCTTTCAATTTCGGCACTGCTTGCATGATGGCCCGTTGGCCGCCCATAAATCCAGCCGGCATTTTATTATGACCAGCTCGAGCCTTCTGACCCTTAGTCCCACGTCCAGCAGTTTTACCTTGCCCAGCCGAAATACCCCGCCCCTTCCTAGATGGACGAGTATTTTTTTCTACTGCTAAATCATTGTATTTCATTATTTCGTCTCCTTTTTCGCCGCAGGTTTCTTCGCTGTCGCCTTCTTTACTACAGGTTTCTCAGTCTTTTTTACCTCAGTTTTCTTCGCTTCGACTTTTTTCTCAACCTTCGTTTCAGCCTTTTTCTCAGCTTTTATTTCGGTCTTTTTCTCGACTTTCTCTTCCGCATTTACTCTGTTCCAATCTTTTCTTGGCACCTGTTGACGTAAGCCTTCAACTACCGCATAAGCGATGTTGACCTTATTGGTCGAACCTAACGACTTCGAAATTAAATTCTTTACCCCCGTTAAACCCATAATCGAACGCACAGTTCCACCTGCAATAATCCCAGTACCAGGCGCTGCCGGTTTCATTAAAACATC
>JAZSMA010000038.1:0-17534 GCA_045535655.1 Candidatus Nanosyncoccus sp. | reverse complement strand
AAATTCAGGTGTGCTTTTAATGGATTTGAAAAAATTAAGAAAGCTACATTATATTTCGCAGATGACAGATTTAATTAAAGCGGACGCAGATTTAGTAGCGCCGGATCAAGATTACCTTAATGTAATTTTAAAAGGAAAGATTATGCACCTTGATAAGCGATGGAATTTACAACCGGAAGGAGAAGAGCCAAAAGGGGCAAAGTTATTACATTTTAATTTGTCGAAGAAGCCGTGGTATCATGATGATGTGAATTGCGGGGAGCTGTTTTGGCAGGCGGCAAAGGGGACAGGGTTTTATGGTGATTTGATGCGAGAAAAAGAGAGATATACGACTGAAGATGAGGAAGAAGCGGCATATAAAATCAAAGCATTGATAGAGAAGGCGGAGAAATTATCTAAAGTAGAAAAGCCATTAATATAAAAATGGAGGCGCCTACCGGAATTGAACCGGTGTACGCGGTTTTGCAGACCGCTGCGTAACCACTCCGCCAAAGCGCCAATAAATTTATTATAGCACGCTTTATGGGATTTGCATAACTAAGATACCCGTAACGACAAGAATTGTGGCAACGAGGTGGACTATGACGGTCTTTTTATCAAGTTTTTCACGACCGAATTTGGGACTAATTAAGGTGAAGAGAATACCTAAGAAGAAAATCAGGATAGGTTCGGCAGTATCGGAGATGGCAGAAGCAAGTGCGACGGCAGGAGCGCTTGCGAGGGCGAGACGATAGCAGAGATCGGCAACAACGCCGATGACGGAATTAAGAAAGAGGGGTCTTAGTATTTTTAATTTAGAAGATTCGAGAACATGATAAAAACGTTTACGCCATTTAGGATGAGTATAAATAATAAGTGAATTACTAAAACCTTTACCAATAATAACTAGAGTAATGGCGGCGGCCATATTTAGACCGTTGCCACTTTCTTTAACGAAAATAAAGGAACTTAAAACATAAAGAATGACATAAATGAGAGCAAGAAGAACAGCTTTTAATTTAAGATGGCGACTTTTTTTGCGAGCAGTGAAAACGATAGTAAGAGGGGCGGCAATAATAATAGCGAAGGCGATAAGTTGGAGTGGGGAAAAAGTTTCATTGAGAAAAAACCAACCTAGAATGAGATAAAGGATTGGGGCAAATTGAATGAAAATGCCAAGACTAGTTGAATCTTCAATTTCGAGGGCACGATAGTAGGGAATGCCGGCGACGCCACTAATAAAACCAGCCATGAAAAGAAGAAAAATAGTAGAAATGGCGGCGGTGCCAAAATCAGCGCCGAAAACGAAAGCGACGAGAGGGGCAAAAAAGAGATAGGAATAACCATAGAAAAGTTTTTGTGAAACGGCGCCTTTACCTTTGAAATAATAATCGGAGCTATAATTATCGATAAAAATACGGGTAGAGTCCGCGATGACGTTGATTGCGACTAGAGCTAGCCAATTCATAAGAAGGCCTCATAAATAACAAAGGCATAGTAGCCTGCAAAAATGAGGAGCATAAGGATACCATTAAGGCGAGTGATTTTGTGGTTGCGACGAGTAAAGAGGAAGAGTAAAATGGTTGAAAAGATTAACATAACGAGATCAATAGTTTGGAAACTTTCGGGGGTAATGCTACCAAAAATAGCGACTGGTAGCCCCATGACGATACAGATGTTGAAAATGTTGCTACCAATGATATTGCCGACGATAAGATCGGTTTCTTTACGTTTGGCGGCGGTGATTGTAGTAATAAGCTCAGGAAGAGAGGTCCCAAAGGCGACGATAGTAAGAGCAATAACACGGTCAGAAATTCCGATAGCTGAGGCAAGGAAGGAGGCGCTATTAACGATGAGTTGGCTACCTGCGATTAGGCCAACAAGACCGATGATAGTAAGGAGAATCGCTTTACTAAGTTTATAGGCTGGTTTTTCGCGTTTTTTAGTTTTTACAGACCGATTTTTGCGAGCTAGCGAGATTAGATAGTAGAAGAAAATGCCGAAAAATAGGAGACAGATGATAGCGTCGCTACGAGAAATGCCGTTTGTGTCACCGTTAGCGAGAGAAATGTCTAGAAATAGAACAACTAGTGCAGTAGAAATAAGCAAGAGGATAGGAATTTCTTTTCTGACGGTATCTTTTTTAACTTTAATTGGGCAAATTAAGGCGCCGACGCCAATCAAAAGAAGCACATTTAAAATATTGCTACCGATAACGTTGCCTAGTAACATGTCAGTGTTGCCACTGATTAAGGAACTGATTGAGATGGCGAGTTCAGGCGCACTAGTACCGAAAGCAACGATAGTGAGGCCAATTAAAAGTTTAGAAACTTTAAAGCTAGTGGCGATAGATGAAGAGCCAGAAACTAGCCAATCAGCGCCACGGATGAGAAACATAAAACCGAAGATGAGGAGAATGATTTGTAATATTATTTCCATGTTTATTTTGATTTAGTTTATGCTTATATTATATATGGTTTTTGAAAAAATGCAAGATAAAAATGGTGCGAGCGAAGAGACTCTAACTCTCGACCTCTTCCTTGGCAAGGAAGCGCTCTAAACAACTGAGCTACGCTCGCACGTTGTGAGTATTATTATATCATACAATTTAGCTTTTTGTGAGAAAAAGTGTTATAATGGTTATATAAATAAAAGGAGAAAAAAATGCCTACGTGGTTAATAGTAATAATCGTGATTCTTGTGATTGTTCTGGCGATTGGCGGATTTATCGCAGGAATTTATAATAGCTTGGTAAAGCTAGACGAGCGAGTGAACGAAGCGTGGTCTGACATTACTGTGCAGCTCAAGTATCGTGCGGATTTAATTCCGAACGTAGTTGAGACTGTAAAGGGTTATGCAAAACACGAAAAAGAAACTTTTCAAATGGTGACGGAAGCTAGAACGGCGGCGATGGGCGCAAAAACCGTTAAACAGGCAGCGGAAGCAGAAAAAGAAATGCAAGGTGCGCTTGGAAAGCTTTTTGCTATTGCGGAGGCTTATCCAGAACTAAAATCGAATGAAAATTTCTTGAAATTGCAAGGACAACTTCAGGATGTTGAAGATAAAATTCAAGCAGCTCGTCGTTTTTATAATGCGGGAGCGAAAGATCTTAATACAAAAATTAAGACTTTTCCAACCAATTTTGTGAACAACTTGATTGGGCATTTTAAGAAGCGTGATTATTTTGAAGTAGAAGAAGCAGAAAAAGCGAAAATTGAAAAAGCTCCAGAAGTTAAATTCTAGGTTTATTGAGTTTTATAAACATGATGTTAAGTTTGAAAAGTTTAAGGTTATGTTTTTAAAACATAGGATGAGAGTAGAAAATGTATAAGCAAATTGCTGAGAATAAACGAAAAACGGTTTATATTATTATCGGGTTCGTTTTGATGATTGGAGCAATTGCTGGGATTTTTGCGTGGGCTTATAACGACGTGTGGATTGCGGTATGGACGATTGTGGCAGCAATTATTTATGCTATTATTCAATACTATGCTTCGAGTTCAGTGGCGATGGCAATGACTGGAGCAAAGGAAATAACGAAGAAGGAAAATCCGCGTTTTTATAATATCGTGGAGAATTTGAGTATTACGACGGGTTTACCGATGCCGAAAGTTTATATTATTGACGATCAGGCGCCGAATGCTTTTGCGACGGGGCGCGATCCGAAACATGCTTCGGTTGCGGCGACGACGGGACTACTTGATATTATGGATGATAAGGAAGTGACGGCAGTGATGGCGCATGAAATGTCGCACGTAAAGAATTATGATATTAGAGTTTCTATGATTGTATTTGGGTTAGTTTGTGTTGTGGGATTAATTTCGGACTTAGCTTTTAGAATGATGTTTTATGGAGATAGACGAAGAAATGATGAAGGTAGCCCAGTCGGATATGCCTTAGTGATTTTAGCGGCGATTTTGGCACCACTTTTTGCGAGTATTGCGCAGATGGCAGTTTCTAGGCAACGAGAATATTTAGCGGATGCTTCAGCAGTGAATATAACTAGGTATCCGGAAGGAATGATTGATGCGTTAAAGAAACTACAATCGCATTCACAGCCAATGAAGAGTCAGAATATTGCAACGGAAGCGATGTATATTAATAATCCTCTGAGAAAAGGATTTTTTAGTAATTTGTTTTCGTCACATCCGCCGATTGAGAAGCGGATAGAAAGACTTGAGCATGGCAAGCAAAACTTCTAAAAGTAGTAAAACCCGAAAAGGCGTTTTTCGGACTGGAGTCGCGTCGGCCCGTCGTCACGGGCGACGCGCTCCTCGCGTTCTCGGTCGTAACCTCCGAAGCGTCCTTAAAACACCTTTTCGGGTTTTTAAACATTCTTCGAAAGTCAATCCGCACAAGTCTTTTAGACGGTCGTATCGGGAGGATTATAAGCGAGATTTGAACGTGCCAGGAATTATGCATCATATTTTTGCGACGTTTAAAATTTTGTTTAAAAATTGGAAATTGTTTTTGCCGCTTTTAATTATTGTAGTGATTTTAAATTCGGTTTTAGTTGGAATTATGAGTGAATCTAGCTATGTGCAGTTTCAGGATGTATTGGATCAGACGAGTGCACAGGTAGCGGGTGGCGATATTGGTAATGTGGCAAAGGCTGGGTTGCTATTAATTTCGACAATTACGACTGGTGGACTTTCGGGTGATTCGAGCGAGGCGGCGGCAGTTTTTGGTGTGTTAATATTTTTGATAATTTGGTTAACAACAATTTTCTTGTTGAGGCATCGTTTAGCAAATCATAAAGTAAAATTGCGAGATGGGCTTTATAATGCAATGACACCAATGATTTCTACATTTGTGGTTTTTGCGGTAGCGGTGATTCAATGTATTCCGATTTTCTTTTTGATAATCGTTTATTCTGCGGCAGTTCAAACGGAATTTTTGTCTACACCATTTTATGCTTTAGTGTTTTTCATTTTTGCAGCGTTGATGATTATTCTTTCTGGGTATTTATTATCGAGTTCATTGATAGCTTTAGTGGCGGTATCAGCGCCAGGACTTTATCCGATGAAGGCAATATATACAGCTTCAGATTTGATGATGGGGAGGAGAATAAAATTTATTATAAGATTATTAGCAGTTTTCTTGGCTTTAATAATACTTTGGGTGATTGTGATGTTGCCTTTGATTGTGTTTGATTTATGGATGAAGACTTTTGCGTGGACGGAAGGAATTCCATTTATTCCGATTTGTTTGACTACGATGACTTGCTTTACGGAGATTTATATTACTGCTTATCTTTATCTTTATTATAGATGGATGTTAAATTATGAGTAGAGATGAAGCGGAAAAACGAATTGAGAAATTAAGGGAATTGATTAATGATTATCGATATCACTATCATGTTTTAGACGAGTCGATTATGTCAGAGGCGGCGGCAGATTCGTTGAAGCATGAATTGACGTTACTAGAAAATGAGTTCCCAGATTTGATTACACCGGATTCACCAACGCAAAGAGTAGCGGGAAAACCGTTAGACAAATTTTCAAAGGTGCGACATGAAAAAAGAATGATTTCGCTTGCGGATGTTTTTTCGGAGGAGGAAATTAAGGACTGGATTAGCCGGAATGAAAAATTGATTCCGGACGGAAAGATTAAGGAATTTTTTACGGATATAAAAATGGATGGGCTGGCTTGTTCATTAAAATATCGTAATGGAATTTTCGAGCAGGCGGTGACGCGCGGAGACGGATTGGTAGGTGAAGATGTAACTTTAAATGTGAAAACAATACAAAATATTCCACTGAGCTTATCTTTAAAAGATGTAGAAGTTGAAGTGAGGGGGGAAATTGTAATTTTTAAGAAGGATTTTGAGGAACTTAATCGAATTCAGCGAGAGAAGGGGGAACCGGAATTTGCAAATCCACGGAATTTAGCGGCGGGGTCAATTCGGCAACTTAATTCGAAAATTGCGGCGAGTCGCCCTTTGAAATTTATTGCATATGATTTAGTGACACCAGATTCGGCAACTTGGTATGAAGCTTACGAAACGTTGAGAAGTTTAGGTTTTCAGACTTCGAATGAAGATAGAGTTTTTCAGGTTGGTGATGCTGAATTATTTAAATACATTGCAGATTTAGATGAATATCGGAAAAGTTTGCCATTTAATACGGATGGAATGGTAATCAAAATAAACGATCGGAAGGTTTATGATGATTTGGGGATTGTGGGAAAAACTCCACGAGGAGCGGTAGCGTTTAAATTTCCAGCAGAGGAGTCGACGACAGTAGTTAAGGATATTGTAATTTCGATTGGGAGAACTGGTGCGGCGACGCCGGTGGCGATTTTAGACCCAGTGGCGGTTGCTGGCACGACGGTCCGGCACGCGTCTTTACATAATGCAGATGAAATTAAACGTTTAGATGTGAGGATTGGGGATACAGTGATTATTTATAAAGCGGGGGATATTATTCCGCAAGTGAAGGAAGTTTTGACGAGTTTGAGGCCAGAAAGAACGGAAGCGTTTGATTATAAAAAAGCATTGAAACGACAATATCCGGATTTAGAATTTGAACGGCCGGAGGGTGAAGTAGTTTATCGGGTTAAAGGTGAATCTTCGGACTTTATTTTAAAAAGAGCAATAGAATATTACGCTTCAAAGCCGGCTTTAAATATAGAGGGATTAGGTGAGAAGAACGTGGCAGCGTTGGTTGATGCGGGTTTAGTAAAGTCAATTGCGGATTTATATTGTTTGAAAGTTTCGGAAATTGCTAAGTTAGAAAGATTCGGGGAGCTTTCAGCACAGAATTTAGTGACAGCGATTGAGAATTCGAAAAATCCAGCGTTAAATAGGTTTATTACGGCGCTCGGGATTCGACATGTAGGAGCGCAGACGGCTACGAGTTTGGCGCGACAATTTAAGACTTTAGACAATTTGATTAATGCAACGGAAGATGATTTATTGAAAATTTCAGATATTGGTGAAGTGGTAGCAGAATCGATTTTGGCGTGGTTTGCGGACGAAGATAATTTAAAGACACTGGCTGATTTGAAAGAACTGGGAGTTAAGCCACTTGAAGAGAATACGGAAAGTCTGCCACTTATTGGTAAGTCATATATTGTAACGGGGACTTTAGGTTCAATGGGACGCGAAGAGGCGGAAGATAAGTTGAGGGCACTTGGTGCGACAGTTACTTCGTCGGTGACAAAAAATACGACGGCGTTAATTGTAGGCGAGAAACCAGGAAAATCTAAATTGGAAAAAGCGGAAAAACTTGGAATTGAGATGATTAATGAAGATGCTTTTAAAGCATTAGTTAATTGTTGAAAAAAATATAATATTGTGTATAATGAGGTTAGAGTTGGTCTTACAGGCAAAAATAAAAAAGAAAAATTAAAAATAAAGAAAGATAAATATGATTTTTCACAAATCAGATAAGTTTTGTGTTTTTGCCGTTATTCGAATATTTGTGATGGTTTTTTCGTTGATAGTGTTAGGTTTTTCGGTTTTTGTTTTTGCTGCAACGCAAGATTATACAACTAAGCTGACAATCGAAGTAGTGGATCCGGCTGGCCCAACTGACCCAACGGACCCGACTGATCCAATAGATCCAATAGACCCAACAGAGCCGACTGATCCGATTGACCCTACTGACCCAACGGATCCAACGGACCCAACAGAGCCGACTGATCCTATCGACCCAACGGACCCAACGGATCCAACAGAGCCGACTGATCCTATCGATCCAACTGACCCGACGGAGCCGACAGAGCCGGATACCCCAACTGATCCGGATAGTCCGGTGAATCCAGGCGAACCAACTAATCCAGATGAGCCGGTTAATCCAGATGAACCTGTAGTTGATCCGACTAATCCGGATGAGTCAGTAAATCCGGAAAAATCAACAGATTCTAATGATGGAAATGTTTTGGTGCCCAATACTGGTGTAAGTACTGATTTAGTTAAGGCAAAGAAAACTTATTTTTATGTATTTTTGGCGCAGTTATTATTGACAGTTCTTTATGTTGTATTTTGGAAAGGAAGAAAAACTAAACTTTATTTTTCATCTGAGAATAAAGTAATGGCGAAAGTATTAAATTTGGTGGTAGTATTATTGTTTGTAGCGACGGATACTGTTATGTTAGTGACGGTGGCGAAGGAATCTAAGGTTTTTGCTGGTTTTAGTTCTAGCAATACGGTTATAAATATGCCTGGGCAAATCCGTATGGTAGCGGAAAGAGGCGGAGAAATAGCAATGGTAAATGAAACTATTGATTTGCAAACTAATGCGAGAACATTCAAATTATATGCATATGTTAAAAGCAATAATAGAATAGTAAATAATTCGGGTAATTATATTGATCCGATTTCGAATAATGGTAGTATTCTTGATGAAAATGTTTGGGGATATCGTATTGGCGGTAACTCTAATAACTATAGTAGTTTGCCAGTTGTTGGATCAAATAGTTTAAATGGTAAATATTTATATGGTAAAACATTTACGGGCAATGGGGACAGGCAGGACAGTGTTGATGTGACGTATGGGATAAAAGCTAATACAGAATTAGAAGTTGGAACATACGAAGGGACAATTAATTATGTTGTTATAACGGATATGTATAGAAGTGGTGACGCACAAATTTCGAGCCCGACGACGGCGGTAAGTGGTGATGGGGGGACGAGAATGAGTATTATGACTAGTTTACAGGAATATGGAGAAATGAATCTTGGGAATCCGATAGTGGTGGTAGGAGATAATAGTTGTACTAATGCTCGGATACAAAAAGATAGTAATACGAATTTCTTGAGTATTACATGTACATTGCCAGAAAATAATCCTGGGGATTATGACGTATATATTGAGATACCGAGGCTTGATTGGTCGGTTACTGTAAGGGATGGAATTAGTGTAGAAGATGACGGTATTAGAACTATAAGTGTGGGTAGTGAGTCTTGTAATCTATATATTAATAATACGAATAAAGCGAAGGAAAATTCTGTTTGTTTGCAGAGTATAGTTGATGAGGCTCATGATATTGCAGTGAGAAATAATAATACTCAGCAGACGGTTACTGTGCCTAAGGGAGCATACTATTTTGCTTGGACTGGTATGAGAACCAAGAAGCAAAACGGGGCGTTAGTTTATGACACTAGCCTGGGTGAGTATTATTGTATTAAGTTAAAGAGCTATGTGAAAATTGTTGGTGAGGGCAATGGTAATGTAGTTAGCGATGAAATTAATTCTAATAATTTCGCAATCTTTTATCCATATGATGGAACGGAATTTTATGGTAATAATTCTTTGCCAAGTGCGGCAAATTCGAGAGTAGACATGTTCTATTTCAATGACTATGCGGATAGTAGTTTTGATAATAAAAATTATCTTGTTAATGCAGATTTTAGCAATTTTGTTGTTGATGGAAGATATACGACGGCTTCTACTTTGAATAGCTCTGCTGGAAAAGGATTCATGGTTAATTTATTTAAAGATTGTGATTGGAATAATGTTGCGGTTTTAAATACAGATGGGACTGGTTTTGGCATGGATTGTCCAATAAGAAGCACCATAAGTAATAGTTTAGCTGTTGGATGCGGCAAAGGCCCGGGTATTGCTGGACATTCAGGTTTTGGAATTGGGACTGGGTATGCTGATGGTGAGGATTTAAGTATAAGCAGTAGCTATGCTTATTATAATAGTCAGTATGGTTTCTTCTTTGAACATCAAGGAAAGTGGTTTAGTCAAGGTTCTTCTTATCCGGCAAAAATAATTGGCAATACATCGACGTTCGTAGTAAGAAATTCGTTCGCTGGTTTGAATGCGTATGATTACGGTGGGGAAAGAGCATACAATTTGAGTTATTCGAAAAATCGCTCGAATGAAGCAACTACTTATGGACAATATGTGTCGACGAGCAGTTTGAGAAGAAGTCATGCGCTTGCGCCAGTCTTTTTCGGCGATCTTTCAACTAATATTTCCGTAGTGAGTCAGACGGTTGAACGTAGTGATTATAGTGATGTTGATAGTAGCGCGATGGGGGCTGTGAAATGGGCTACGGGAGAGGGGATTGTTGTGCCTAGCTCGGCTACACAATTTGGTAAGAATGACACTATTAGTAGGGGGGAAGCTTTGAGTATGGTCTGGCGCTATTTTAATCATACTAATGAAAGTTTGAACGATAATAGGAGCTATTTGTATTATAATAATCCAACGGTTTATTATCGGGAATCGATAGCAGATTTTAGTAATAGTAATTATAAATCAATTCCTAAGGTTGATCATTCAAACAGCACGGATGTTTATATTGCTACAGATTGGGCTTTGGACTTAAATATTACAAATGGTAGTGGATATAATAGTAGCGGTAGTTTAAAAATGGATTTAAGCAATAATTGTAGTAGAGTTGACTTTATGGTGTATTTATATCGGTTGTCTGGGGAGAATGTAAGCAATATGGTGTCGGGTAATTTAGATAATTATTTATCGACATTCTTTGATGACGTTTCTAGTATACGTAGTTTTAGAGGAGACACTGGAATAAATGCGATAAGTTGGGGTGTTTATCGTGGAATTATAAATAATAGTAATTCTAGAACGTTTGCCCCAGAAAATACGATAGTGAAGATGGATGCTGTTAATATGTTGTATGAATATAATAGTAATTCTAATATAAGTGTAAAACCTTGATAAAATTATAAATATTAAAATAAGCCCTAAAGGGCTTCTTTTAATATGTGGTGACCTCACCGAGAGTCGAACTCGGATTGACGGGATGAAAACCCGTTGTACTAACCGTTATACTATGAGGCCAGGCAATTTAATATTCACGACTTTGAGGTCGTGTTGATATTATAACAAAAATCTCAGAAATTACAAGAATAGGTGTATTCAGCGCGGTAGGAGGTTTTAGAGTAGGGTGGTTCGGGATAGAATTTGACGTAAGTATTTTCTTCGTTACAATATTTCTTTAATAAAGGCGCAGAATCAGCATTTTTCTGGTTATCATAGAGGAGAAGCTGGCGAAGATTAAGCGGAGAAAGACCAGAATCTTGGTATTTTTCCATGACTTTTTCTATGTTGCCTACTTCTTGATATGTTTCAGAATTAATCAATCTTTCATAAAAGTAATTTTCATAATAATCTGAGGCGATGGCGCTAATTTTTGATTTGACTATATTTTCGGGTTTAAAGAAAAAGGCGGAAATAAGAACAATAATAACGATTAAAACGGCAGCCATAATAATAGAAAGAATCAGTTTTTGAACTGAAAAATGATAAGATTTTTTTGGTTTAGAATAATTTTTCTTATGCTTAGTTTGTGCCATATTTATATATTACCACAAACATAAAACTTATGGTAAGATATTAGTATGAGTAAACTTTTTAAGCGAACAAAAATTTTAGCAACAATTGGTCCGGCGACGAATTCGGAGGAAAAAATTGAAGAAATTATTATGGCTGGGGTTAATGGCTGTAGGTTAAATTGTTCGCATGGTTCGAATGAAGAGCGTGATCAGCAAATTAAATGGATAAGGGCGGCGGCGGAGAAAAAAGGTAAGTCGGTTGCCATATTACAGGATTTGCAAGGTCCAAAAATAAGATTAGGTTTTTTGAAAGATAATCGGTTAGATTTAAAAGCTGGAGATGAAATAATTTTAGAATCGAAAGAATTTGAGCATGACGGGGGATTAACGGTTCCGGTGCAGTATAATTTAGCTGATAAAGTAAAAGTTGGGGAGCCGTTATCGATTTTTGATGGCAAAATAAAAGGAACGGTGGAAGAGATTGTTTCTGAGACAGCGATAAAAATTAAAGTTTTAAATGATGGCTTTATCATGTCAAAGAAAGGTTTGAATTTGCCGGATACGGATTTTGGCGGAGATATTTTGACGGAAAAGGACATGTCGGATATTGAATATGGAGCAAATTGTGATTATGATTATGTTTCGTTGTCCTTTGTGCAGTCGGCAAATGATATTTTGAAGCTGAAACAAATTTTATTGTCTTATGGTTCAAATGCAAAAGTGATTGCAAAAATTGAAACGAAAAAAGCTATTGAAAGTGATGAAAAGTTGGAAGAAATTGTAAAAGTTTCGGATGGGATTATGGTAGCAAGAGGAGATATGGCAGTAGAAGCGGGAGCGGAAGTAGTGCCGATTGTGCAGAGAAAGCTGATTGCGATGTGTCGAGCTAATGCAAAGCTATGTATTGTGGCGACGCAGATGTTAAGTTCGATGGTTGATAATCCAGAGCCGACGCGAGCGGAGGTTTCGGATGTGGCGACGGCAGTAGTGCAGGGAGCGGATGCAGTAATGCTTTCGGATGAAACGGCAAATGGCCAGTATCCTTTAGAGACGGTAATGGAAATGAAGAAAGTGATACTTTATACGCAAAATCATTCTAAAATTGCGCCGATAAATCAGTTGCCGGTAGGTGAGAAGTCAGAAATTTATGATGCGATTTCGAGTGCGGCAGCGAGATTGGCGGAGAGAATTGATGCGGATATGATAGTTTGCCAAACAGCTTCGGGAGCGACGGCGAAAACGATGGCGGCGCAAAGACCGAATTTGCCGATTGTTTCGGTGACGGCAAATCCACGTGTGGCTAATCAGCTAGCTTTGATTTATGCGAATTCAGCTTTTGTTCGACCTTATTCGGAAAATTTTGGTGTTGATTTAGTAAAAGAATTGAAAAAATTAGAATATTTACAAACAAAAGAAGATCAAAAAGATTTGTTGACGGTTATTGTTTCTGGTGATAAAGACAAAGTCGGAACGGATACAATTAAAGTAAGAAATATTTAGTTTTTAATAGCTTTGAGGCCGGGCATTTCTTTGCCGAGGAGAAATTCGAGAGCTGCACCACCGCCAGTAGAGACTAGAGAATAATTAAGATTTTGGTGATTTTTCATGAGTTCTTCGACAAATCCGGTAGTATCGCCACCGCAAATTACGGTTTCGGCGTCGGTTTTTTCGCCAACGATTTCAGCAATAATGGTGGAAGCGGTAGCATAGGCGGGATCTTCAGCTTTGCCTAGAAGTCCATTCCAAATGATAGTTTTGGCGTCAGTAACTAAGCCGGCAATTTTGGCGGTTGAGAGAGGGCCAATATCGAGTTTAGCGCCAGAAGCATCTTCATCGAAATCTTCGGCAACATAGATTTTTTTGTTGTTAGATTTATAACCATCAGCAGCAATTTTGCCTCCGACGACGATTTGATCGGCTAGTTTGGAAAATTTTTCGATTAGAGGTTCTTTATCGTCGACTTTAGCACCACCGATGATGAGTAGGAAAGGTTTTTCGGGTTCATCGATGACTTTTTGAAGATTATTAATCTCTTTTTCAACTAAGAAACCGGCGTAGACGGGTAGAATATTTTTTATCGCATCGGTTGAAGCATGAGCGCGGTGGGTGACGGCGAAACCATCTTGGACGTAGATTTCGGCGTCGGTAGCTTTAACGATATTTTCGATAAAAGTTTGATTGTTCTCTTCTTCACCGGGATCGAAACGAAGATTTTCTAGGAGAATAATTTTTTGTTCATTAGAAATATCTTTAAAGGGTTCAGAATTTTTTGGTAAAGGATAAAAACCAATAGGTTTGTTAGGTAAAAGTTTTTGTAGGGCTTTTGAAACTGGGGTTAGGCTATATTCAGGGTTTTCTTTACCTTCAGGTCGGCCAAGATGCGAGATGATGAAAATTCTCTTAGCGCCATTTTCGAGAAGATAGTTAATTGTTGGGAGGCTGGCGCGAATTCTTAAATCATTTTCGACTTGATGATTTTTAATAGGAACATTGTAGTCGGTCCTTAAAAGAACGACTTTATTTTTTAAATCTATGTCTTGAATAGTTTTCATAAAGTGATTATATCATACTTTACATATTATTCGTGTCGTGATATATTATGGCTATGGCAAAAGCGAAAACTTATCAACAAGTGATTGGTGAAACCGTAGAACATATGCGACTAGAAAAAGGTTGGACGCAAGGAGAATTAGCTAATATTGTAGGTTCGAGCCAGTCGGCGATTCATCGAATTGAAAAAGGTGGGCAAAATATTTCACTTGAGATGGTAAAAAAACTTTCGGAGGCCTTAGGGAACCAAATTCTCTCTATAAATGATTCGGTTTCACAGAGTTTTAGAATTAGGGGTGGTAAAGAATTGTCTGGTGAGATAACGGTAAATACTTCAAAAAATGCGGCGGTGGGATTGCTTTGCGCGGCGCTTTTAAATACTGGTAAAACGGTTTTACATAGAGTAGCGAGGATTGAAGAAGTTTTTAGGATTATTGAAGTTTTGGAATCGATTGGCGTAAAATGTCATTGGCAAAATCGACATAGGGACCTAGAAATTATATCACCACGCGAATTGAAATTGGACGAAATGGACATTGAGGCGGCTAGGAAAACGCGGTCAATTATTATGTTTTTAGGACCGCTTCTGCATCGTTATAAAAAATTTCAATTGCCGTATGCGGGAGGTTGTTCGCTAGGAACGAGAACGGTTGAACCGCATTTAAAGGCGTTAGAGAGTTTTGGATTAAAAGTTGATGCAGAGCGAAATAGTGGTTTTTATGAAGTCGAAGTTGATCAAAATGTATTAAAAAATAATTCAAATCGTTATATTGTTTTGACTGAACGTGGAGATACGGTGACGGAAAATGTTTTGATGGCGGCGGCGATGACGCCTGGCAGGACGACTATTGTAGGGGCTTCGCCAAATTATATGGTGCAGGATATTTGTTTCTTTTTAGAAAAATTGGGAGTAAAAATTTCTGGAATTGGAACGACAAAATTAGTAGTGACTGGGAAGCAAAGATTCAATCTTGAGGTGGACTATAATTTATCGGAAGATCCAATTGAAGCAATGAGCTTTATTGCGGTGGCACTTGCAACAAATTCGGAAATTACTTTAATGAGAGCACCGATTGAATTTTTGGAAATAGAGTTGGAAATTTTGAAAAATATGAATGCAAAATTTGAAAAGTCGGAGGAATATCTTTCAGCGAACGGAAAAACTCGTTTAGTAGATTTGACAATTAAAAAATCTAAATTAGTAGCGCTGGTAGATAAAATTCATCCAATGCCATTTCCTGGTCTTAATATTGATAATTTACCGTTTTTCTCGGTGATTGCGGCGGTGAGCGAGGGGCGGACTTTGATACATGATTGGGTGTTTGAAAATCGGGCAGTTTATACTACTGAACTTGCCAATTTAAATGTGAAGGTTGAACTTTTAGATGCGCACCGTGTTTATATTGAGGGACCAACGAATTGGCGGGCGGCGGAATTAGTAGCGCCACAAGCGTTAAGACCGGCTGTAGTGGTTTTAATTGGAATGTTGGCAGCGCCAGGAACTTCAATTTTGAGAAATGTTTATCCGATTAATCGAGGTTATCAGGATTTTGCAGCGAGACTAAGACATTTAGGAGCGGATATTGTGCCGCTTACGGGAATTTAATGGGAGGAGATGATGATTAAAATTACTAATGTGACGAAGAAATATGGCGAAAAGAAGGCGTTAGATAGCGTTTCGTTCGAAGTAGACGATGGTGAGATTTTTGGATTTATTGGGCATAACGGAGCGGGAAAAACGACTTTAATTAAGGCGATGACGGGGATTCATGATTTTGATGAAGGCGAGATATTAATCAATGGGAAGTCGATTAAAAAAGAACCGGTAGCTTGTAAAAAAGAGATTGCTTATGTGCCGGATAATCCGGAACTTTATGAAAATATGAAAGCAATTCAATTTATTGATTTTATTTGTGATATGTATGAAGTGGATTTAGAACGTCGTCAAAAAAATATTAAAAAATATGCGGAAATGTTTGAAATTTCACAAAATTTAAATGATACAATTGAATCGTTTTCGCATGGCATGAAACAAAAAGTAGCTTTGATTGCGGCGCTTGCGCATGAGCCGAAAATTTTGATTATGGATGAGCCGTTTGTTGGGCTAGACCCGAAAGCAGTGTTTGATATGAAGGAAGTAATGCGAGATATGGTGAAAGAGGGAAAGACAATTTTCTTTTCAACACATATTTTAGATGTGGCGGAGAAATTATGCACGAGAGTCGCGATTATTAAAAAAGGAAAAGTGATAAAAGTCGGAAGCATGAAAGAAATAAAGGGTGATAAAAGTCTCGAAAAAGTTTTTTTGGAGCTTGAGAAATAGATGAGTAAAACTTTTTCTTTATTTAAGGCTTCACTTTCGGAGGGAATGAGTTTTTTTAGAATTAGTGGTAGAAATCGGTCAAAATTTATGAAAACATGGCTTCCGATTATTATTGGTGTGTGCTTTATGTTTGCAATGGGAAGTTATGGCGAGATGATGATGGAACCGTTAGAAGGGACTGGTTTAGAGTTTGTGGTCTTAACGATGTTTACGGTTTTTGCGGCGGTGTTTATTCTTGTTGAAGGTGTTTATAAAGCGAGCGGACTTTTATTTAATTGTCGGGATGACGATATAGTTTTAGCTTTGCCGATTAAAAAATCGACAGTGCTTTTGATTCGGGTAATGAAATTTTATTTGTTTGAGGTGATGGTAAATGCGTTGTTTTTAGCGCCGGTGATGTTAGTTTATGCTTTAAAAGTCGGAGTTTTAGTTTCGTTTTATATAGTTTCGATTTTGGCGCTTTTGATTTTGCCGATTTTGCCGGTAGTGATTTCCTGTTTAATCGGAGGTCTAATTGCGTATTCTTCATCAAAATTTAAATTAAAAAATTTAGTGCAAATTATTTTAACAACTTTGTTTTTGATTGGCGTGTTATATGTGTCATATAATTTCAATGATTTATTGACGACATTTGCGCAAAATGCGGGGAGTATTAACGGGCTAATTACGGGTTTTTATTATCCGGTAGGACAATATATTAATTTAGTTTTAGATTTTAATGTTTTAGGTTTAATTATTTTTATAATAACGAATATAGGGCTTTTACTACTAATGGTTTTAATATTAGGAAAAGTTTATTATCACATTAATTCGCGAGTGAAAGTTATAAAGAGTGACATTAAAAAGCACGAATATAGAATAAAGAGTAGTCGTCCGATAGTTACGCTCATAAAAAAAGAAATAAGTAGATTTATGAGCTCGCCAGTTTTCGTAATTAATGCAGGGTTTGGACTAGTTTTGTATATTTTGGCGTGCATATTGCTTTGTGTAAATGCGGATGGAATATTCTCGCAGATTAATGAAATGGAAGTCGAAGGTTTATCAGCGGAAGCGATAATGAGTTTTATGCCGGCGGTGGTGTTTGGATTAATTTTTGTGATGTCAATGATGACTTCGATTACGAGTTCGATGATTTCGCTTGAAGGCAAATCGTTTAATATTTTGAAGAGCTTACCAATTCCAGCAACGAAGATTATTTTAGGGAAAGTTCTAGCGGCGATGGTGATAATGGTGCCGGTTATGTTAATTGGAGATTTAATGATGTTTGTGCGATTTGATTTTAATATTTGGCAAATTTTGATTATTCTGGTGATGTCAATAATTGCACCAATGATTGCGGAGCTAATTGGTATTATTGTGAATTTGAAATATCCAAAAATGGATGCGAAGGATGATGTGGAAGTAGTAAAACAACGTATGAGTTCG
>JAZSMA010000030.1:0-11141 GCA_045535655.1 Candidatus Nanosyncoccus sp. | reverse complement strand
TTAATAATCTTCAACCAAAGTAAATTCTTTGCCGGCGATACTAATAATAGAATCCGGTTCGGCACCTTGGCTAGTTAACTCAGCACGAATACCTAACTTTTTCATGATATCGCGAAGACGATTTAAACTAGCATAGTTATTAAGGTCGGTTTTTCTGGCAAATTTTTCGATTTTTTCGCCAGTCACGAGAAATTTACCATCATCTAATTTTTCGACTTTCCAAGTGTCTTTCAAGGTATTCGGGTTTAATGAAATGGTCGGAATATTATTATCTGAAACGCGAGAATACCCGTCGTTCTCGGAACGCGCCCTCGCTCCCGTCGTTACGGGGCTCGGTCGCTCCGTATTTTCCCCGTCGGAAAATATGCTCCTCGAACGAGGGTATTCCTCGCGTTTTTCAATTACTTTCGCCAATAATTCGCGTAATAACTCTATAATACCTTGGTGGGCTTGACTGGAAATAGTGAAAATTTTGGCGTCGGGATTTTTCGCGAGAATGGAAGCCATTTGCATTTTAATGATATCTTTGTCAACTCCTTCACATTTCGTTAAGGCGACGATTTCGGGGCGATCCTTTAAATCATGGTATTTTTCTAGTTCACTACGGATAGTTTGATAAGCTTCGCCGGCATCGTCGTTATAAACGTCAACAAGATGAAGAAGAACGGCGGTGCGGTCGACATGGCGAAGGAAATCGTGGCCTAGGCCTTTTCCTTCGGATGCACCTTCGATTAAACCAGGAATATCGGCAATCAAAATATCTTTTTCGTCAATAGTGGCGACGCCGAGGTTTGGGGTAATGGTCGTAAAAGGATAGTCGGCAATCTCAGGTTTGGCGTTGGAAACGACAGAAAGAAATGTCGATTTTCCGGCATTAGGTAATCCAACCAAGCCAACGTCGGCGACGGTTTTTAATTCGAGCTCGGCCTCAAATTCTTCACCGGGTTCACCGACTTCAGCGATTTTAGGCGTTTGACGCGTAGAGCTTTTAAAATGCGCATTGCCAAAGCCCCCGGAACCGCCCTTAGCGATGACAGCTTCGGCGCCGTCTATATCTAAATCGGCAATTTGAATGCGGGGATACCCGTCGTTTTCGGAACGTTCCTTCGAACGAGGGTATTCCTCGCGTTCTAGCTTATAAACGCAGGTGCCGACGGGGACATCGATAATAAGATCTTTGCCAGAGCGACCAGTAGAGCGTTGACCGGAGCCGTTTTTGCCATTTTCAGCTTCTAAAATCGGAGTAAAGCGAAAATCTATTAAAGTATTAGTATCTTTATCGGCGCGAAAAATAATGTCGCCGCCTTTACCGCCATCGCCACCGTCCGGTCCACCTTTTGGGATGTAAATTTCGTGGCGAAAAGAGACGGCACCATCGCCGCCTTTACCGGCTTTTAGACTGACTTTAGCGGTATCGACAAACATATTATTATTATAACATATTTTCGTTATTAAAAAAGTGCTTGACATTTTGGCGTTTATGCTTTATTATAAGCATAAGCTGGTACGCTTCACAGGGGTTCCACTGATTCAATAGTGGAGTGTGGAGACTACATTAAAACAAACAGCGGATTAAAACAAAACAATGTGCCCCAAGGGTGGGCGCGTAGCAGTGAAAAAGCACCGTTAAAACGGTGCTTTTTAGTTGGTTATTCGAAAATTCTGGTAGTACCACGGACTGGAAAATTAATCTTGGCGCCGCCATAGATCTCGGCATATTCTGATATCCTAGCTTCGCCAAAAATCTGAGGATGGCCCCAAATTTTCGCATGGTCACAAATCTCTGCATCACCAAAGATTTTCGCACCGCCAAATTCGACGCCACCTGAAACTGTTGATTTGCCGTAAATCTTGCTGTTACCACTGATATCGACATAGCCTGAAATCTCACTATCATCAAAAATCTGAGCATGGTCATAAATTTTACCAAAAGTACACACATCGGTATAGCCAAAGACACGAGCTGACCCAAAAATTTTGGTGTCACCATGAACTCTAGATTTACCGAAAATTTCTGCCTTGCCATAGGCTTCGGCGTTACCGCCAAACCTGGCAGAACCACGAATGGAAGCCAGACCATACACCCTGGCGTCGCCATAGACTTCAGCATTGGCTGAAACCCTGGCTTTGCCAAACACCTTGGCATCATTGAAAATCCAGCATTTGCCTTCTTGAGACAAATTGCGCTCATCTTCAACAAAACCACCTAGTTCTCCGTAGCTAACTATTCCGAGTCCAGATGGTCCTCTAAAATTTCCTAGTGACCTAATCCGATGGAGAATATGCCCTTCGAAAGCAATGGTTTCATCTGTGAGTTCGTATTTTTTCTTCATTTTTTTACCCCTCCTAAAAAATAGTGAAATAACCAACAATTTAAAATACATAACGCACCTGAAACAGGTGCTATGTTTTAGATTATATCATACTTATCTTTATTTGTCAATTAATAAAACAGGTTTTGTGGTTTTTTGGGATAAATCTGTTATAATATAAGATATGATAAAGTTTACGATTGTGACATTGTTTCGAGAGGCGATTGAACCATATCTAAAGACTTCGATGATGTGGAAGGCGGTAGAGAAGGGGCTCGCGGAGTTTGATTTTGTGAATTTGCGAGATTTTGGGTTGGGACCGCATAAGTCAGTTGATGATACGCCGTATGGGGGTGGAGATGGGATGTTGCTTCGATGTGAGCCGGTTTTTAATGCGATTGAGTCGGTTAAGGATCCAGAGGCAAAAGTGATTTTGCCTACCCCTGTTGGCGAAATTTGGAATCAAGAGAAGGCAAGAGAGTTTGCTGGGGTTGATCCATCTTCTTTTGTTCGTGGACTTGAACCAGAAAAATCTCATACACTGGTCCGCCGAGAGAACCGCCCTACGGGCGAACCTCTCGGGGACGGCAGGAATATAGATTTTTCTGATTCAAATCAGAATTTTATACTCTCAAAAGAAGATGAATCAACCCCTCGACATTACATTATTTTGTGTCCGCATTACGAGGGGTATGACGAGAGAATTTTGCAATTAGTGGATTATAAGATTTCGCTAGGAAAATATGTTTTGACGGGAGGGGAACTGCCGGCGCTGATTATTATCGATTCAATTGTTCGATTAATCCCAGGGGTTTTGGGGGGCGAGAAGTCGGCGGAGATTGAATCATTTTCCGAGGGGAATAATCTAGAATATCCGCAATATACGCGTCCGGAAGATTTTCGAGGGATGAAAGTGCCGGAGGTGTTATTATCTGGCAATCATGGTGAAATTGCGAAGTGGCGTGAAGAGCATTCGGGAACGGCTGAATAATATGGATTTAACGGCAGACGTAGAGGTTTTAAAGGGAATAGGGCCAAAGACGGCGGAAGTTTTAAAAAAATATGGCATTCGGACAGTGCGGGATTTTTTTTATAATCTGCCGAGAGATTATGAAAATTATGAACAGCCTACTTCGATTGCGGAAATTCGGCCGGGAAAAGTGGTAATAAAAGGGGAGATTGATTCCTTAACGACTCGACGGGCGAGACGGCGAAATCTTTCGATTACTGAAGGAATTATCAAAGATGATTCGGGTTCAATTAAAGTAGTTTGGTTTAACCAGGGATACCGAGTGAGGCAATTTGAAGTTGAAAAAGAATATTATTTTTCGGGAAATTTTGAGCTGAGAAATGGGCGATATAGTTTAGTGACGCCGTCGGCAGTTTTGGCTTCTGATGTTAACCCAATTTCGGGGTTAAATCCAGTTTATGTGGCGCATGGAAATTTAAAATCACATGATTTTAAACGTTTGTTACATAACTCGCGAGATAAATTCGCTACAATACCAGATTTACTCCCGACTGTCAAATCTGGCACGCGAAAAGATGCACTGTTTTTTGCACATTTTCCAAATTCGTTAAAATCTGCGGAGGAGGCGCGGAGCTATTTGGCTTATGAGGAGTTATTTGAACTAATTTTGGCGGCAAAGTTAAACCGCCAAGAAAATAATAAGCTAAAAGCGATGCAGATACCGTTTAAAAAAGAGGCGGTGAGAAAATTTGTAGCGGAATTGCCCTTTCAATTAACAGGCGCACAGCGACGAGCGGCATGGGAAATTATTCAGGATATGGAAAAGAAAGCGCCGATGAACCGGTTGTTACAGGGAGATGTCGGCTCAGGAAAAACTATAGTAGCGGCGATGGCGGCGTTCGGGGCGGTTTTAGCAGACGTTCAAGTAGCATTACTGGCGCCTACAGCAATTTTAGCTAACCAACATTATGAAAATTTAAAAAAGATTTTGGAACCATTTAAGATGACGGTGGCGCTTTTAACTGGAGCGACGAAAGATAAGAAAAATTTAAAAGATAATATAAAAAATGGCAAGATAAATTTTGTGATTGGGACGCATGCGCTTTTGACTGATGATACGGAATTCAAGAGGCTTGGACTAGTAATTATAGATGAGCAACACCGATTCGGAGTAGAACAGAGACAAAAATTGATGTTGAAATCTCCTGATGGGTTGGCGCCACATCTTCTAGCGATGACGGCGACACCAATTCCACGTTCTTTGCAGTTAACTTTATTTGGGGATTTAGACGTTTCGATTCTAAATGAATTACCAAAGGGACGGCAGCCAATTACGACAAAAATTGTCACAGAAATCGAGACAAGAGCGGAATTGTATCCGAAAATGGCGCAGGTTTTAAAAGCTGGGCAACAGATTTATTGGGTTTGTAAGGCAATTAATGACGACCCGAGAACTGAAACGACCTCTGTAAAAGTTCGGTGCGAAAAATTAAAAAAGGTTTTTCCGAAAATGCGAATTGAATTTTTGCATGGACGGATGAAGCCGGCAGAAAAAGATGCCATAATGGAAGCATTTTCGAAGGGTGAGATTCAGATTTTAGTCTCAACTACGGTTATAGAAGTCGGGGTGGATGTGCCGAATGCTACAATGATGGTGATTGAAGACGCGGAAGAATATGGTTTAGCGCAGTTGCATCAATTAAGAGGTCGAGTAGGGCGAGGCTTAGCGGCTTCATTTTGTTATTTAATGACCACAGGGGAAATGGCGCCATCGCGGAGGTTAAGGGAGTTAGAAAAGTCCACAGACGGATTTTATCTGGCAGAAGTGGACTTAAGGATGCGTGGGCCGGGCGAAATTTACGGGGCCCTGCAACATGGGGCTTTAGATTTAAGAATTGCATCTTTAGCTGATACAAAGCTAATCCATCGAGCGCAGGTAGATGTAGATAAGTTTTTGCAAAATCCGGAAAATATGTTAAAATATAAAGAGTTGATGCAGGGCATTACGAAATATCAACAGATTACGACTTTGAATTAAATTATGAATAATGTAGTAAAAATTACATCTGGGACTTTTAAGGGACGGAATATTAAAACTCCGAATTCTGGGCTGACGCACCCAATGGGGGCGAGAGAAAAATTGGCGCTTTTTAATATGATTGCTGTCTATTTACCAGGGGCAAGAGTTTTAGATGCTTTTGCGGGGTCAGGGGCGCTCGGGATTGAAGCTTTATCTAGGGGAGCGTCTCAAGCGATTTTTGTAGAAAAAAATCGTAAAGTAGCGGAGTTGATAAAAGAAAATTTGGCAAATTTAGGGTTATCAGGAGTCAGTAAGGTATTAGTAGGGAATGTAAAAGATTTTACTAGTGATGAATTATTTGGGGTGATTCTAGCGGATCCGCCTTATAATAATTTCAAATTAGAAGAGGTTAAAGGACTAACGGGGTTACTAGATAAAAATGGCGTCTTGGTTTTATCGCATCCAGATGAGGCACCAGAAATTGCTGGGTTAAAGCTGATTAATACTAATAAATATGCTGGCGCCCACCTTTCTGTTTATGTTAAAAGATAATGTTGCTTTTTTAGCAAAAGTGTGATATAATGGAAGTATAAGGAGTTTTATTATGTATTATCAAGCTGAGGCGGAGAAAAAAGAACGCCGAAAAATCATCGCTATCGCAACAATTGCAGTAATTTTGATTTTGATTTTAATTGTGGCAATTATTGTTGTAGCGACTAAAAAATCCGCAAAAACTTCAATTAATACTACTGCGGAAAATTCATCTTTCGAAGTAAAAGATGAGACGGAAAAGAACAACAACACTAACACTATCGCTGAGTCTTCGGAATCTAAGACAAGTGAATCAACAGAAACTAAGGAAGAGAAGAGCGAAAGTTCAAATGTTACGAATATAACAACTGAAACTACCGAATCTTCGTCTACAAGTTCTAGCGAAAGTTCTAGCAGCTCGTCTAGTTCTAGTGCCAGTGCCGCTGATTCTAGCGCTTCTAGCTCCGATAGCAAATCTAACGCTAGCGACAGCTCGAGTGTAGCTAAGAAAGATGCTACTAATAGCTCGACAATGCCAAGTACTGGCCCTGAAGAGATTTTGCCAGTAGCATTAATGCTTGGTGTTTTGACGGCTTATGTTTCTTCGGCAGTTTTAGCTAAAAGAGAAGCTTAAAAAATAGCAAAAAAGCGAGGTCGACCTCGCTTTTTTGGTGCTTTATGATATAATTGTGATGTGCCCGAGTGGTGAAATTGGTATACACGTATGCCTTAGGAGCATATGCTTTCGAGCGTGCAGGTTCAAGTCCTGTCTCGGGCACCAATTTTGAAATCTGCGTATTTGTCAGCAAAGGCATCTTCGATTTTTTTACTAGTTGTTTTGAGATACTTTTTAACTAAGTAATACCCGAGCGAATAGCCTGACCAACGAGGCAATTCATTGTTACCATTAAAGAAAATTTCATCATAATTATAATTTTCAGAGTCTAATCTATCGCGGATTAATTCTAATATTTTTTCATTATCTTTTTCAGAACGTTCAGTAATAGTTTTTATAAACAAAGTTTTTTCTGTATTGTCTACTGAAAACTCAGCTTCGAGCACACAAGCAAGACCTTCAAATATCAACCCATCAAAAAGCGATTTGGTCCATTCATCATTTTTGCCCCAACGAGCAGCATGACAAAGCTCATGAACAACATTCTCAGAAATTAGGTCTCTAGTTGCCTTTTTATCGTCAATATTAATACGAATAAAATCGGCAGAAAAAGTATAACCACCAGCACCATTTTCTGGAATTATCATAGGAATTCTATTGGTAACTAAGATGTCAATATCCCAATCAATTTTAAGTTTCGGAAAAACATATCTTTCAGCCGTTCTGATAGCGGTCTTGATTGTTTCTTTACTGCCAGAAAGATTGCCATTGGCTTCAGTAAGTAATAAGTTTACTTTATTCATAAGAATAATTATATCATATTTAGCGTAAAAAAACAATTTTTAATATCAACTATCCTGCGTAAAACCTATGCGAATAATTAATTTTAAAAAAACACCCTCGTTGAGGGTGTTTTGAGTTGGGGTGAGTGATTAGTGGAGAGAATTAGAAAATTCTTTTTGGTCGGACAAGGTAATAATGGCGGGTTTTAATGGGTCGAGCCAAGAGTAACATTTTTCGAGTAGAATATTAGTCAATGCTGAAGTTTTGTCTTCTTTTTTGACATAAATAATATCAATTCTACATTGACTAGGGTCCGGACTTTTCATCATGAATGCTATTGCAACTAATTTTTGATTTTTAAAACACAGGACTTGTTCGCAATTGTCTTCGAAATGTAGTTCAACGTGGCCGTCCTCGTCGAGAGTAGAATAGATCATGGAGAGCCCTAATTCTTCATCGTAACCGATAACTTCCTCGAATATGCCAAATCTTGAACTAGGATTTAGTAGGTCTGAACATTCTTGGAAAGTATAGAGAGGCTTCTGATTCTTATGTCCATAT
Source organism: Candidatus Nanosyncoccus sp. (assembly GCA_045535655.1). Taxonomy (GTDB): domain Bacteria; phylum Patescibacteriota; class Saccharimonadia; order Saccharimonadales; family Saccharimonadaceae; genus Nanosyncoccus. The sequence goes on along the minus strand of JAZSMA010000030.1, from coordinate 3,348 downwards.
GAATTATGCCGTTTCGCCAATTTAATCACACTCCTTAAGGTGCTATTTTGAATCTTTGTTCTTGTTTATATTATAACAGATTTATTTAAAATTGTAAAACTAATGCCATTGATTTACTCTCTATGGGAGTGTATAATGTATGGGTATGAGAAGAGAGTTGGTAGTGCATGGAGTATATCGACATTTTAAGGGTGATTTATATATCGTTGAGGATATAGCGGAACATTCGGAGACGGGCGAAACGTTGGTTTTATATCGGGCGCTCTATGGGGACGGTAAATTATATGCGCGACCAATTAAAATGTTTTTGAGTTTAGTGGACCGCGAAAAATATCCGGAAGTGAAGCAAAAATATCGATTTGAATTACAAAAAATTGGGAGTAAAAATCAATGAAAAAGGTGGTTAAGAATTACGAAGAGTTAAGGGAACAGTTGGCGAGTTTGGCAGAGGATGAATATCGGGAATTTTCCAAAAAATTAACACCAACCGAAAGACCAATTTTAGGAGTAAGAATCCCAAAAGTAAGAGAGCTTGCCAAATTAGTACCTGTTGATAAAATAAATGAATTTTTGAAAATCGAGCCGGAAACTTTTGAGGAAGTTTTTTTAAGAGGGTTTTTAATTTGTAGATTGCCATATGATGAGATGGTGAAATGGTTCGATTCACAAGTAAATTATATTGGCGACTGGGCAACGTGCGATGTTTTTTGTTCAGCTTTAAAGCCAGTAATCAAAAAACGACGAGAAGAATTTTTAGAGAAAGAAGTTGAAACATTACTGCGGGATAAACGAGAGTTCGCGACGAGAGTAGGGCTGATTATTCTAAAAAATTCATATCTTGAGCCAGATTGGCTGGCGATGATTTTTGATAGGGTAGAAAGATTAAGAAATCGCGAAGAATATTATGTAAAAATGGCAATCGCGTGGTTACTCTCAGATTGTTATGTAAAATATCCTGAAATAGCTTCGACTTATTTAAAGGTATCGAGATTGCCAAAATGGACTTATAATAAAACAATCTCAAAAATTTGTGACTCACGGCGAATAAGTGCGGAAATGAAGGACGAGCTCCGGAAGACAAGGAAATAGTTACCGATCGTCGTCTTCGTCGTCTTGGTGAAAGTCGTAATCTTCGGCGCCAATATTGTAGCCTAAATCGTAAAGATCTCGTTGTTCGTCGGAAAGTTCGTTAAGGTCAACAGAGCTGCCATAACTGGCCTGATAAGACATATGGTTATTTTTATCGTAGTAGCCGTCTTCGACACCTAATTCTTCAATAGCGTCATCATCATAATCATTCATGAGACGATTATAACACTTTTTGATATAATGATAGTAATAGTTATTTAAGGAGGAAAATGGAAGAAACTAAAGTAGAAGGAAAGATTTGTCAAAGTTGTGCGATGCCATTAACGTCGGATGAGATGTTTGGAACTAATGCAGACGGAAGTGTGAATGAAGATTATTGTAAATGGTGTTATAACGAAGGTAAGTTTTTGGATGAATGTACGATGGAAGAATATATTGAAAAATGCTCGCAGTTTGGTGAGCAGGCGGGGATGACGAATGAGCAGATGAAAGAATATTGTACAAAGGTCTTCCCAACTTTAAAAAGATGGAAGAAGGCGGAATAGTTTAATGAAAATTGAATATCTAGGACACGCGTGTTTTAGGTTAGACGATGAATTGGTGATTGATCCGTATAAAGACGGTTCGGTGCCGGGTCTCGATAATTTACGAGTATCGGCGAAGAAAGTTATTTGTTCGCATGAGCATGCGGATCATAGTGGTAGGGAATGTGTTGAAATTGTGCCGGGAACATTTGATTTCGAGATTCGCGAAGTGCCGAGCTGGCATGATGATAAAGAGGGGGCGCTACGTGGGCTGAATACGATTTTTGTGATTTCTAAAAATGGTGAAAAGTTGGTACATCTAGGAGATTTAGGTCATTTTCCAAATGAAGAACAATTAGAAGCGATTTCGAACGCGGATTATTTATTAATTCCAGTGGGTGGCTATTATACAATTGATGCGGAAATGGCAGTAAGAATTTGTGAGGCGGCGCAGCCAAAATGTATCATGCCAATGCATTATCGGACGGACCACTCAGGATATTCAGAAATTGCTACGGTAGATGAGTTTATAAAACTGTGCGAAAATAAGGGGATTATAAATAAAGTAAAAACACCTGCTTAATCGTTGGCGTCGATATCGAGGATAATATTTAGAGTGTAGTCAGGATATTTTGATTTGATTTCGTCATAAATGTGTTGATATAATTCCTCACGGTTTTTAATAGCGAAGTCGATGATGATGTCAAGGCTGAGAGTTTTGTCAGCTTCGTCTAAATAAAAACCGTGCATTTCTAAAATTCCATCGTGTGAAAAGATAATGTCGCGTATTTCATTTTTAATATTAATGATATTTTGATCTTTAGTGTTGATGGAATAAACGCCGACGGTATGAAGAATAACGCCGTATTTTTTCATGATGTTTTTGGTGATGTTACGAGAAATTTTATCAATATCTGCAACGCTTAAAGTATCTGGGACTTCGATGTGAACGGAGCCGAGGTATTTGTCTGGACCATAGTCGTTGAGGATTAGATCAAAAACGCCCTGAATTTTTTCTTCTTTTAGTATTTCGTTTTTGATTGATTTAACGAGTTTACTTTCTACGCGAACTCCAAGGACGCTATCGACAGATTTTTTGATTAGTTCAACACCGGCTTTGATAATATATAGTGAGACTAGGACGCCGACATAGGCCTCCAGGCTGACGTGAAAGACCATATATATAATAGTTGAAACGAGGACGGAGATTGAAAGAATGGCGTCGTTAAAGGCGTCGGTGCCGCTCGCAACAAGGGAATCAGAATGGACTTTTTTGCCAGTCTTTTTGACATAGAGGCCAAGGATGTATTTAATGATGATACCGGCGATGAGAACGATGAGGGTTGTAGATGTATAGTCGGGAGTTTCGGGCGTGATAATTTTTTTAATGGATTCAATTAATGCAGTAAAACCAGCATAAAGAACGATGGCAGAAACAACAAGAGAAGTAATATACTCAATGCGGCCATAGCCGTAAGGGTGTTTTTTATCGGGAGCTTTACCGGCGAGTTTAGTGCCGATGATAGTGATGATACTAGAAAGGGCATCACTTAAGTTATTGATGGCGTCGGAAATAATGGCGATGGAATTTGCCATAAAACCGACGAAGGCTTTAAAACCAACTAAGACGAGATTAGCTAGGATGCTGATGATGCTAGTTTTTACGACGGTTAATTCGCGTTTATTTGATTTAGCCATAATAGTAGTATACTAAATAATTGTTAATAATGATTAT
>JAZSMA010000054.1:0-16697 GCA_045535655.1 Candidatus Nanosyncoccus sp. | reverse complement strand
CAAATCAATAGTAAATAGCTGCTTCATATTACTATTATAACATCTTTGTTATCAATCCCAATTTCGTCTAATTATCTTCTCTATACATTGTTAATGCCTGCCCAATTCGCCCCCACCAGATTATATATGAGTCGGCATTTTCGCCGATTTTTTAGTATGTTTATTTATTAGCTTACATCATCACAAAGAAAGACCGCCCCTTCTCGGAGCGGTCTTTTAGGTCATACATAGATTTAAGTAGCCTCGCAGTTTAATCTACTTAAAACTACCTCTAGTTTATATCACGAAACGCATAATGTCAAGACCTTTTTTCCACATTTTGTGCATAAGTTTTTAAAAACGTGTTCGGATTTTATAAAAATATTAAAACACTTTTTTAAGAAAAAGCATATTGACAAACGTTAAGCACTATGCTATAATCACGACATACACTCTTGTAATGGGTGGTGATTAATTTTTAATATGGTGGGCAGAATAGGAGTTCTAGAAATGGCTGGAACTAAAGCTGGCGGCATGAAAGCTGCTGCTACTAACAAAGCTAAATACGGTAAAGAATTCTATGCCCGTATTGGTAAAAAAGGTGGCCAAAATGGTCACACTGGTGGTTTCGCTGCTAACCCTGCGTTAGCTCGCATTGCTGGTGCTAAGGGCGGACGAATTTCTCGTCGCGGTCCTGCTAAAAAGGCTTAAACCGACAAAGAATAGCATTATTGAGGGGCTTCCGGAGGCTACGGCCGAGGATGAGGGCGCGAGCCCCGTAACGACGGGCGCGAGCGACCCGTCCCCGAAATGATGCTATTTTTGTCGGTTTGAACGATTTTTATTAGCTTAGAAGTTTTCGCAACGGGGACAATGATAGTCCCCGTCTCGCGTCTGAAATCGCGTAAGCCCACACTTAGGGCAACGCGATTTTTTGTGTAACCAATCTCGGTAAGTATCAAGCTCTCCTTGTATAAGATCATCATTAATTTCAACGTCGTATAAAGATGCCAACTCCTTCGCCTTCTCCCAGGCCTCCATTTCCATTTTTAGACGTCTCGCATCAGTTTTAAAGTCTTTATGCCCCAAAATAGCATGCGAAACTTCATGTAAAGCTAAAAGCTCATCAAACGGCTCGTTCGGGCCCAAAACAATCGTTCTTGGCGGACGGAACGCAAATTTCTTGCCCTTTTTAAATCTAAATTCCGGAAAATCGCTCTCTAATTTCTTCTCGAAAGCTATCTGCATAAAAGGGAATTACTCTCGCTCCTTTTGACGAGCGTAGATATAGCAACCATAAATTACTGATTCATTTGGCCTCTTTGGGCGGCGAAACTTTACTCCTAAGTCATCCGGCAGATATTTAGCATATAGCTTAAATATTTTCCCTAGAGGTCCTCCTAAAACAATTGTCTCTGGCTGGTATTTTTTCACGATATCTGGTAAACCTAGATAAACCCGTTTTGCAATATCTTTCATCACCTCTTTTTCACGCAAATTAGTAGCATAATCAACATGATAATAATTCTCAATAGCCGAAGATGCCGCAATATCCTCCCATTCCTTCACTTTGCCATCATAAAAATACATTTTATGCCCAGGTTCGAAACTATTAGACTCAGGCAAAATACGATTTTTTTCAATAATTCCACCACCAATTCCGGTCGAAAAAGTTAGGAAAATCACTTTGCCTGGAATACGAAAAGCTTCATAAAGAGCGCCCAAATTTGCATCATTTTCAAAATAAATTGGGCAGTCGAACAAAGATTTTATTGGCGTTAACAGGTCAATATCGTCCCAATCTCGGTTTCCGAACCGAACTGAATAATTTTTTTGAACAAGACCAGGAATCGCTACAGCAACTAAACGGACTTTATATTTTTGAAACTTTTTCAAATTTTCTTTCAGCTCTTCAATAAAGGTTTTCGAGCCTCGCGCTGTCTTAAATTTAAAGCGCCTCACTACCCGACCTCTTCCAGAGAAGAGCGCAATTAAAGTTTTTGTTCCTCCGATATCAATTGCTAAGTACATATATTGATTATATCACGGTTTTTTGCTATAATTAAGCAATCTTGGGCTCATTCACTAATTTATGTCACACCGAGCAGGTGACGAATGTATTTCATAGGTTAGTGAATGAGCCTAAAGGAAGGAAAATTTAAGATGGCAAATGCCAAAAAAATCACTATGGATGAACTCCTAGCTAGTAATGAGGAGTCATTTAAGAAGGTCGCCGCTGGCGACACTATTAAAGGGACAGTTCTATCTGTCAAAAAACACGAGATTTTAATTGATCTCGGAGCTCAGGGAATCGGGTTGATCCCGCGTCGCGAAGCTTCATTCGCCCGCAATTTAAACGTTGGAGACGAAGTTGCCACCTCTGTTGTTGAAGCAGAAATGGATGATGGCTACGTTTTACTTTCGCTCCGTAAAGCCGTTAAAGATAAAGGCTGGGATGAGATTCAAGCTAAGCTTGATAACAATGAGACTGTTGAAATCACTCCATTTGACGCCAACAGAGGTGGATTATTGGTTGAATACGAAGGTATTAGGGGATTTTTACCAGTTTCTCAACTTTCCGCAGAACATTATCCAAGAGTTGGTTCTGCTGATAAAGACGAAATTTTACAGCGCCTAAACTCGTTAGTCGGAAAATCTATCAAAGTTCGTATCTTAGATGCCAATAAGAAAGAAAATAAGCTAATTTTCTCTGAGAAAGAAGCTATTAAAGATGGTTTGGCCGAACGTTTTGCCGAACTAAAGGTTGGCGATACTGTAAAAGGCGTAGTGACCGGCGTAGTCGACTTCGGTGTTTTCGTTAACGTTGATGGCATCGAAGGATTAGTCCATATCTCTGAAATCTCTTGGGAGAGAGTCAACAACCCCGCGGACTATGTAAAAGTTGGCGATACAATCGAGGCTAAAATCATTGCAATCGATAAAGAACGTCTTTCGCTTTCAATGAAGCAATTAGTTGAAGATCCTTGGATTTCCGAAGTAGAAAATCTTAAGAAAGGCTCAAAAGTTGAGGGAACCGTTACTAGGATTACTCCATTTGGCGCCTTTGTCCAGATTTCTCCTGCTATTGAAGCTCTAGTCCACGTCTCTGAATTAGGTGAAGGTTCCGATGTCGATCCGGAAAAAATCTTTACCTTAAATGAACGCAAAAGCTTTAAAGTTCTCGATATTGATAAAGAAGGTCGTAAAATCTCTTTGTCTATTACTAAGAAATAAAAAGCGATTATTTCCAAAAGAATTTGCTTATGATATAATCAATATATCTATTCGAGGAGATTTTTGTGAATAATAAGAAAGAATATAAAGAGCGTCCCTGGCTTGAGTTTTACGATGAGGAGGGTATCCCTTCCCATCTCGAATATCCTGACTGTTCAATGGTTGATATGGTCATGCAAAGTGCTGAAAAATGGCCTGATAATATTGCCTATGTTTATTATGGGCACAAGGTAACTTACAAAAATTTCGTCAAAAAAATCGAAAAAACTGCCCGTGCCTTAAAAAATTATGGCGTTAAAGAAGGCGATCGAGTCACGATTTGTATGCCGAACACCCCAGAGGGAATTACCATGGTTTACGCCGTTAACATGGTCGGCGCTATCTGTAATATGGTCCATCCTTTATCTTCGGAAAAAGAGTTAGAATACTACATTAAAGTTGCCGAATCGAAATATGTCCTCGTTTTCGACGCTATTTTCGATAAAATCTATCGCCTAAGAGATTCTGCCGGTTTAGAGCGTATTATTGTCGTCCGTCCCTCTGATGGACTCAGCTTCTTAAAACAAAAAATGTATCGTTTACTTCATGTTAAGAAAGTTAAGCTTCCTATTAATGATAGCCGAGTTGTTCTCTGGGAAGATTTTATTGCTAATTCCTACTTTTATCAGGGGAATTACCACGAAGAAAGAGGTGCCAACGACCCCGCTGTCATCCTATATTCTGGTGGCACTACCGGAGCGCCTAAAGGCATACTTTTAACTAATCTAAATTTTAATGCACTAGGCGTCCAGGCTACAACCGTGATTAAACAAGCTGTCCCTGGAGCGACTATTCTTTCTATTTTGCCAATTTTCCATGGCTTTGGTCTAGGTGTTTGTATTCATACTCCTCTCTGTAAGGGCATGGGCTGTATCCTCATTCCAGCCTTCTCTTATAAACAATTTGCTGATATGATTCGTAAAAATGAGCCGAATTTTATTGCTGGCGTTCCTACGCTTTATGAATCGCTTATTAATAGTAGGCTAAGACCAGGCGATCTCAAATCGGTTAAGGCGGTTATCTGTGGTGGCGACGCCCTTAATCAAACCCTTCGCGATAAGGTCAATAAATGCCTCGAAACTTATGGCTCTTCCGCTAAAATTCGAGTTGGTTACGGATTAACCGAAGCTACTGGCGCAGTTTGTCTTTCTCCGGAAAACTCTTTCAAGAATGGTATTATTGGTGCGCCTTTCCCAGACATCTATTGTAAAATTATTCGCACCGGCACCCATGACCAAGCTGATGTCGGTGAAGAAGGGGAAATCTGTATTTCTGGCCCGCTGGTCATGGTGGGGTATCTAAATGATGATGCGGAAACCGCTCAGACGCTCCGTCTCCATGACGATGGTAAACTCTGGCTTCACACCGGTGATTTAGGTAGCCTAGGTGAAGATGGTTTTATTTACTTTGCGCAACGCTTGAAGCGTATGATTATTTCCTCTGGCTATAACATTTATCCAACCCATCTTGAGTCAATCATCAATTCTCACGAAAGTGTCCTAACCTCTACAGTCATCGGGATTGACCATCCTCATAAAGGTCAAGTTCCAAAAGCCTTCATTGTGCTTAAACCAGGTTATAAAGCCGGCAAGAAAGTTGAGCGTGAAATCAGGGAATTACTAGAACGTAATGTTCCAGTCTATGCTCTTCCAGTTGCTTATGAATTTCGTGATAAACTTCCCCAAACTCTAGTTGGCAAAGTCGCCTTCAAAAAATTAGAGGAAGAAGAAAAATCCCAAGAATAATTAAAAGGGAACTAAGGCAATTTCGGCAATCGTAAGGAGCGTAAAGCCAGAAAAGTTATCTTAGCTCTCTATTTAAATATATCTTTAAAAATCTTATCTGTAATTTTGCGCCCAAGCGTGCTTCCTACTGAGCCTACAATATTTCCCAGTAACCTATCTTTCGTCTTCTGTGATCGTTCTTTGGCCTTTTTGGCCTCTCTTTCGGCTTCTACGCGCCTCTTCTCCTCAGCCTTGATACGTTCCGCTTCTGCTTTTTCAGCGGCCTTCTGGGCCGCAATACGCTCTTTCTCGGCCAATTTTGCCTGCTCATCCGCTGCTTTTTCTGCCGCCTTATCGGCCGCCAACTGTTGTTTTTCGGCTGCTGCCGCTTCTTCCGCCGCCATTATCTCCGCTGCTCTAGTATCAGCTTTTTGCTGAAGAATTTCCGCCGCTGATTCGGCGTTAACAACTTCATCATATTTACCTACTAACGGGCTAGCATTTATTACCTTATTGCGGGTAATTCCATCAATTGCCCCCATTAGACTCTGGGGTGGTAAAATCGTCGCTCGCTCTACTATCTCCGGTGCGCCCTTCTCGTTTTGGAAGGAAATTAAAGCCTCACCCGTGCCAAGCTCCAAAATTGCTTTCTCTGTATCAAACTTTGGATTTATCCTAAAAGCTTGCGCTGCCGCTTTGACCGCCTTTTGTTCCGAAGGAGTATAGGCCCTGAGAGAATGTTGCACTCTATTACCGAGCTGCGCTAATACTTCATCTGGGATATCGGTTGGACTTTGAGAAATGAAATAAAGCCCAATCCCACGCGAACGAATTAGTTTTACGACTTGCACAATCCGCTTCAATCTATAGGCTGGCATGCCATTAAAGAGTAAATGCGCCTCATCAAAGAAGAACACTAGCTTTGGCTTGTCCAAATCACCAACCTCTGGTGAAGTTGAGAACAAAGTTGTAAGAAGCCAAAGCAAAAATGCTGCATACATATCTGGACTTTCGAATAGCGTCACTGCATGGAGAATGTTAATCACACCCCGTCCATCCTCTGTCGCAAAGAAATCACTGACCTGTAAGGCTGGCTGACCAAAGAAATGGTCAGCTCCCTGATTTTCCAACGTCAAAAGTGATCGCTGTATTACCCCAATACTCTGGGTAGTGATATTGCCATACTTAGTTGAATAGATATCCTTATTTTCAGCTACATATTGCAAAACTGCGCGTAGGTCCTTTAGATCAATTAGTGCCAAGTTTTCATCTTTTGCAATCGCAAAGGCAATCGCTAAATTACCTTCCTGCGCCTCAGACAAACCTAACATAATTGACAAAACTTCTGGTCCCACTGATTCTACGGTTGCACGCAACGGATGGCCTTCCGTCCCAAATAAATCCCAAAATCTTACAGGGAAGGACTTCGCCTCAAAATCTTTAATTGCTAGCTTATCTAATCTTTTTTGAATTGCCTCGGTTATTTCACCATCTACTGCCGTTCCGGCGAGATCACCTTTTACATCAGCCAAAAATACTGGCACCCCTGCATCCGAAAAACTTTCCGCCATTACCTTAAGAGTAATCGTTTTTCCAGAACCCGATGCGCCCGTAATAATACCATGACGATTTGCCATTTGTGGCAAGATAGATAACTCCGTTCCATCTTCTGTTTTTCCAATTAGTAATTTTCCATCTGCAAGCATAACTTCTCCTTTTTTCTATTATATAACAGAAATAGCGAGTTTAGTCTAAATCTATCTTCCTAAACCATTTTTCGGACAATATATAGTCTATCGCTATTAAAATGAAATACAATACAATCGATAAAATATAAATCGGTTTTAAAGCACTAATATCTGGAATTAATTGTTCATTAGAGAATAAAGACTCGCCTATCTCTGGATTTATCCCGGCCAGAACAAACATCCCTAGTAAAATTATTAATTGAATTATTATATAGCAAGAAAATCCAAACAAAACTGACCATGCTGTTTTACTGCTAAGTTTTTTATGCCCCAAAATAATTCCTGTATATCCCGAGAAAAGCATGACTAAAACTTCCAAAACTACTACAAAAATCATCAGTAATACTATCTCAATCGCTGTGCTATCTAATATTTCCGCCATTGGCATTAAGAAATTTTTTAGCCCCTCAAAACTTTCCGGTGTTAGCCACGCTATCGCCATTGTCGCTATAATAATTAGCGAACTAGCAACCATAGTAATTAGACCCATCAAAAATTTCGACGTGAATAAACTTCTCCTTAATACCGGCAAAGTATGCATTAAATATCCCTCATCGCCATACAAATTCCCCTTAAAATACACCCAAACTCGCATCAAATTATTAATCAAAATGTTCGCAATCATCGCAATTGTCGCCCCGTTAAAAACGTACGCGAGAATCGTCAAGAAAAGGGAATCGCTGACCGCGAAAAGTATCCGCGTCACTATTGCAAACACTACCGCTAACGTATAGAAAATCGCCAAAAATTTAAAATTCGCCTTTAAATCGTATTTCAGTAATTTACCTAACATTTTTGAGCTCCTTTCTGAAAATCTCATCAATTGAGGTTTTATATTTTGCCCGTAAAGCATCTGCTTCCTCGTGTAAAACTACCTGTCCTTTATTAATCATGATCACCTCATCTAGAATTCTTTCAATATCCGAAATTAGATGCGTCGAGATAATCAAACTCGCCTTCTCGTTAAAATTCGTTAGAATTGTGTCTAAAATATAATCCCTCGTTGCTGGATCGACCCCGCCGAGTGGCTCATCCAAGATATAGAGCCTCGCTCGCCGAGACATTACAAGCACTAGTTGGACTTTTTCCTGCATTCCTTTACTCATTGCCGAAATTCGCTGGTCCTCATCTAAGTCTAAATCCTTCAATAACGTTCGCGCCCGCTTCAAATCAAAGTCTTTATAAAAATCTGCGAAAAATTCCAATGTCTTTTTTACGCTCATGTTCCGACTAAAATAAATCCGCTCCGGCAAGTAGGAAATCACGCTTTTGCTGTCCACGCCCGGCTGCTTGCCGTTAATTAGAACCTCACCCGCTGTCGGCGTGAGTAAATTATTTATCAGTTTGATGAGGGTCGTTTTACCCGAACCATTTGGTCCAAGTAGCCCCACGATTTTACCCGCTGTTACCTCTATATTTACGTCGTTTAAGGCCTGTTTTTGACCATATTTTTTACTCAATCCTCGGCATGCTAAAAGAACCATCGTCTGCTCCTTTCTTCAGGTTTTTCATTCATTTGTTCAACTTTTTCTAAAATTTCTGCCGCACCTTCATTTAGCCACATAATTTTTGGCATCCGAATTTCCGCTCCTACTTCATGCATCTTTTTTTCATAATTTCGGGTCAATTCCGCCGCATATTCCTCTCTTTTTTCCATAATTAACTCTTTAAGTGTCGTCACAAACTTACCATTTGTTCTCTCGGTTACAATCAGCCCCTCCTCTTCAAGTTTAGCCAAGGCTTTTTGTACAGTATTCGGGTTCACTCGCTTTGCTATCGCAATCTCTCTGACCGAAGGAAGTTGCGTCCCTGGGGCTAACTTCCCACCAAAAATCTGCGTGGCTAGTTGCTCCGCAATTTGAAGATATACTGGTGAGCTATTTTCAAAATCGTTCATTTTACCTCTTATTGTATTATTTAACTAATACAATAATACAGCATCAGAAAACTTAAGTCAACACTAAAATAATGCTATAATGGTTATATGTTCTGGAAAATCCTTATAGTTTTAGTTATTTCCATGATTCCGCTCGTCGAACTACGTGGGGCTATTCCAGTTGCCGTCGGTATGGACCTTGGTCTTCCTGAATGGCTCGTTTTAATTGTTGCCATTATCGGCAATATGATCCCCATCCCGTTCATTTATTTCTTCGCTCGAAAGTTTTTAAATTGGGGCGTCAAGAAAAAGTGGCAACCTTTAAAGAGGTTTTGTAATTTTTGTCTCAAAAAGGGCGAAAAGGCCGGCGAAAAACTCCTTAAAAAAGCAGGGAATTACGGCACTTTTATCGCGCTATTTCTCTTCGTTGCTATTCCGCTTCCAGGAACCGGCGCTTGGACCGGCACTCTCGCTGCCAGCATTTTAAAATTAGACTTTAAGAAGGCCGTTATCGCCATTTCGCTTGGCGTTCTTACCGCCGGTATTATTATGCTCGCCGTTTCTCTCGGTTTCTTTAGGCTTTTATTTGGCGGATGAATCTTTTGTCACCATAAAATTGTTTGCAAAACCGCTTTTATCGGCATTTTTAAGATAAAAAGCTCCAACTATACAAAACAAAGCCGCCCCTCCCATATTCACAAAAATATCTTTCATCGTATCCATAACTCCAATATCCAAAAACCCTTCGTCAATTGTTACAATCTCACCATTTTGGAGATAAATGCTCGTCTTTTCAATATTATCTAACCTTACTGGTCGATTCCCGCCATCACGTTGCAATGTAATCGTAGATATCTGTCGGACGTGCGCATCTTTTTGCGCGTCCGTTCTTACCGTTATATCAAATGCGAATTCTAGACATTCCCACATCACTCCTAACGTCATTGAAAGACAAAACGCAAAAATGAGCGTAAATAAACGCGATTTTTCGCCTTTATTTACAATTTCAACAATAGATAGTCCAATCCCCGCAATCACAAAACCGCTTAGAAGATGTAAAATAATATCCCAAAAAGGGAACGGCCCATAAAAAGCAAATACCTCTCCAAGAATTAAAGAGGCAAAAACAAAAAGATAAAAGGTAATCTCGAGAGTTATCGGTAAATGAATTTTAAATTTATAGGTAACAAAAATCGGTATCAAATATATTACGAGCGCCGCAAATGCCAAGCCAATTTTCATGAAATCGCCAAGGACAAGTGTATTAATAAAAGCAACAAAAGTTAAGCTCCAAATCACCAAAAACACGAACAATGCAAACTTGTTTTTCTCTTTTAAATAGTCCTTTACAGTTTTTTTAGACCTACTCATAACAGTATTCTACCATAATCCACATTAAATTAGTTTTGCCGATGGATGCTGACTTGCCAGTTTTTTATCGAAAGTAAATAACGGCTCAGCCCCCTCAAATTCGGCCTTAAATACCATATAACAATCATTAAATGATAAAGATGGGTGCTCAACCCAAAACGGCAGAATCATTTTGGTAATTGTGCGATCATAGTCGAGTTTTTCATCGAATTGGTTAAAGAACAAAGCCATTTTTCTCGCGATTTCGACTCGTGGCAACTTATAATACTTATCCAAAACGTAAACCGTCTCTGATATTGCAATATCCATCACGCGATGTCGAGAATCAGAATTATTTAAAAAGTCCCAAACCTTCTCGCGTAAAGAGGCTGTATCCCCGACTATCCCATGAACAATCAAACTAGTGTCTAAAGAATCAGACAGCATAATTCCTCCGCATCTCCTCTTGACCTTTAGGACTCCGCAGATATTCATCAATCATCTCGCTAACAGTTTTTCCCGTTCTCTTTTTAATTATCTTCTTAGTTTCTGGGCTGAGATTTTTATCCATCTCCTCAAAAAATTCTTTTTTCGTCAATTTACGACGAATGGCAACCCCGTCTTTTACCTTATCAAAAGTGACACTATCCCCAACTTTAACTCCTAAAAAATCCCTCAACTCTTTCGGCAAAGTCACTTGCCCAGATTTCGTAATGGTCGCCGTATACATTATTAATTTCTCCTTTCATTATTAATTATAGCATGAATTATTAAAAATATATATTATTAAAAAATTGGACTTTCGTCCAATATGGCTCCCGGGACTGGACTCGCACCGGAGCGAAGCGGAGGTCCGAGTCCATTTTTTGATGCACGAAAAAAGCCCGAAGGGCTTTGAAGTGGCTCCCGGGACTGGACTCGAACCAGCAACCTCGAAGTTAACAGCTTCTTGCTCCACCATTGAGCTACCCGGGATCGTGTCCCCATTATAGCATATTTTTCGATTTTGTGATAAAATTATTAAGACATATTTGTGATTTATCGGCGGGTGACGACTTTTTAGGGGGCCCCCCGCGAGAGCCGAGCGGGGGAAGAAAAAGTCGGCAGGACCCGCCGAAAAAAGAGGAAGGAGAGAGTTATGGAAGAGAAGACTATCCAAATTGCCGGTTCCATTACGGTCGATGAGCTATCTAAAGCTCTTGGTCTTTCTGTGACTGAACTTATCGGCACTCTCTTTAAAAATGGCATTGTCGCGACGATTAACCAGCGTCTCGATTTCGAAACCGCCTCTATTATTATTGAAGAACTTGGTCTTAAGAACGTTAAATTAGAAAGGAAAAATACTTCTACTAAAACTTCTGATTTTCATCGAGAACTATCTGATAAAGCCGTTGAGCGCCCGCCAGTTGTTGCCGTCATGGGCCACGTCGACCATGGTAAAACTACCCTATTAGACACTCTTCTCCATAAGAAAACCGTTGAAGATGAAGCGGGTGGTATTACTCAACATATTTCTGCTTACCAGCTAGAACATGATGACCGATTAATTACTTTTCTCGATACTCCTGGCCACGAAGCTTTTGCCGCCATTCGCCAGCACGGTGCAATGTTAACCGATATTGTAGTGATTGTCGTCGCTGCCGATGATGGCGTAAAACCCCAGACTATCGAAGCAATTAATTTTGCGAAGTCAGCCAACGCGAAAATTATTGTCGCGATTAATAAAATTGACCGCGAGGGCGCTGATGTCCAAAGGACCATGGCCGATCTTTCTAACAACGGGCTCCAACCCGAAGAATGGGGTGGCGATATTGTCATGGTTCCAATTTCCGCAAAGATGAACCAGAACCTCGATAAACTCCTCGATATGATTCTGCTTACCGCCGATATTGAAGAATTAAAAGCCGATGTCAATATTCCGGCCGAAGGCCTTGTCATTGAGTCCCATATGGAGGTCGGTAAAGGTTCGGTTGTTAATCTTCTAGTTACTGGTGGGGAACTAAAAGTTGGAGAATTTATTGTTGCTGGCTCAACCTATGGCAAAGTCCGCACCATGCTAGATTATAAAGGTAAACCAAAGGGTAAGGCTACTCCTTCTACCCCAGTCACCATCACCGGCTTTAAGGAACTTCCGAATTTCGGTGACCGTTTCGAAGAGGTAAAAGATGAAAAAACTGCCCGTAAAATGGCGCTTCTTCATGCCCAAGCCCTTGCCAATGAATCTGCCGACGCGAACGTAACTAGTTCTGACCTTCTTCGTATGATGAATGTTGCAGATAATACTAAAACCTTTAACGTTATCGTCAAAGGCGACGTTTTAGGGTCGGTTACGAGCGTAGTAGATAGCCTTCGTCTTATCGACACTAAAGGTGAAATTACTTTAAACATTGTTTCTACCGGCGTTGGCGATATTAATGAAAATGACGTCTACATGGCTGCCGGCGAAAATACTATAATCTATGGTTTTAATGTCTCCGTTCCAATCAACATCAGTAAAATGGCTGCGCGTGATCATGTCCCGATTCGCACTTATAAAGTCATCTATGAACTCCTAGACGACGCCAAACATGAAATGGAAAATTTGCTCGATGCCGAAATCATTGAAGAAGATAAAGGGGAATTAAAAGTTCTCGGCGTTTTCCGCACCGAAAAAACTAACATCATTGCCGGTGGCGAGGTTTTGACCGGTGATTTAAAACCTGGTTATCTTGCCCGTGTGATTCGCAATAAAACCTACCTTGGTGAAGTTGAAGTAACCTCCGTTCAAAAAGAGAAAATTGACGTCAAAGAACTTATCGCTGGCGAAACTGGTGGCCTTGCCTTAAAAACCGCTAGTAAAATTGATCTTGAAATTGGCGATCGCCTGAAATTCTTTACTCGCGAAACCAAAAAACGCACACTTTAATTTAAAGCTCATGGTATAATAACGCCATGGATAATCAAGTAATTAATGCAGCCCCAACCAACCAAACTGAGCCAGTAGCTCAACCTAAAAAACATTCTTCGCGTTCCGCCCTCGATACTACAATAATTATTCTATGTATTCTCATTCCATTTCTTGGGGCGCTCGGCATTCACGATTTTATCGTAGGCCGTAAAAAAGAAGGAGAATACCATATACTAATGAGCTTACTAAGTTGTCTGTCAGTCTTTGCCATGATGCTAGCTATGCTTTGTGATGCCGGGTGTAGCTCTGGTATAGGGGCTATCATTAGCCTACTATCAATCGCAGGTATGATTATGTCGTTTTTAGCTTTGGCTTCTTATATTTGGGGGTTAGTAGAATGTGTCATGATTTTTTCAGGGAAATATGATCACAACAAAATTTGATTTGTAATATTTAAACATGTGCGTTATTATATAAATGTAACAATAATTGGGAGCGAGAATGGAATTCGATGAACAATTCTTACAAGAAATGGGACTTTC
The DNA here is from genome assembly GCA_045535655.1 of Candidatus Nanosyncoccus sp. GTDB lineage: Bacteria > Patescibacteriota > Saccharimonadia > Saccharimonadales > Saccharimonadaceae > Nanosyncoccus. Next base: position 3,318 of record JAZSMA010000054.1, on the reverse strand, counting down.
GGCCATGCCGGAAGACCAAAAACAGCAGTTTTTAGATTATGTCCAAGAAGAACTTGAAGTCCGCATCGGCGAACGTATTTCTAAAGGTCTCACCGAAGTTCAACTAAACGAATTCGACATGATTACTGACCAAATTGAAGCTGCCAAATGGCTCGAAAAAAACCGCCCCGACTATCGCGAAATTGTTACTCGCACTATCGAAGAAATGAAGGCCGAAATCCGCGCTAATCGCACTAAACTTGTTAACACTTAAGGATAAATATGGCTAAAAAAGATCAAGCAAACAAGAAAACAGAAATTATCGCACTACTAGTTGCCGGCATTTTTATTATTCTTCTATCTGTTCCTTTCTACTTTTTGTTTGAATCGGTTATGTGCCATGATTGTTATGAACTAGGATGTGCATTTTGCGGTCTAGGAGCCATCGTCGCGGCATGTCTAGTATTTATTCTTGGTATTATCCTGACTACTTTATGTGCCATCAGCCTTAAAAGAGCCAAAAAATCTATTAAAGATAAAGATAACGATAAGAATAAAGATAAGGATTCCTCCGTCAAAAAAGAAACTTACGACGATCCTAAAGCTATTGTTTTTACTACAATCCGCTGGTTCTTTATCGTAATTTTTATCGTAGTGGGTCTTTTTTACGCCCGTAATGCTGTCTCATGGTTTGCCGGAGGCGTTAACACTAATACCGCTATAAAATGCACAATTATCAGCCTCATATTATTAGGTGGTGCAGTTGCCCTCTTTTATCGCCATAAAAAAATCAACGATAAAAAGTAAAAATCTATTTATTTCTTATAACCATTAATAAAGCTTTTTGTATCCATCGCTTTTCGGCCTTCTGGTTGCAATCTATCTATAGCAACAGAACGTCCATCAGCGCAGGGGATTACAAGAAGCGCTGTTTCATCCGACTCCAACATATGCGCTTTTAAGATAGTGCAAGAAATGCCAAAAAACGTATATTTTGGTTTTGGAAACTCTTGAAAAGCTATAATTTTGCGCAAAGTCTGCTCTGCCTTATCTGTTTCAGGGGTTAAAACCCCCATATTTTTCGTAAGCTTTCCGCAAAAAGTTGCCTTAGAATTATTTTGTAAAATCGGTTTTGGCAAATTTTTTAAATTTTCCACTATCCATTTCGCCCCAGTTTCCGCTAATGCTTTGTAAATATCATTTTTACAAAGTGGCAAATTCGATAAAGTAGTCTGGTAGTAAATCGGCCCCGCATCCATCTCTTTTTCTAACTTCATTACGGATACAGAAAATTCATTATCGCCATTTAAGATTGCACTTTCTATCGGCGATGCTCCCCGGTACAAAGGCAAAAGGGAAGGATGAATGTTCAAAATCCCCTCTGGTTCAAATAAATCTAAGACCTCACTCTTTATTAAAACTCCAAACGATGCTAAAACCCCGTGTGCCTCCGGAAACTCTTGCTTCAGTCGACAAACTTCCGCCAAATCTTCCCGCGTTTTCGCATGAAAAATCATCTTGCACTTCTGTTTTAAAATTCCTAGCGCATATTCTGCTAATGGCCCATTTCCGAAAAATATCACCTTTTCCATTGACAACTACTCCTCGCCCCAGAGCTTTTTATTTCCGGCAATTTTTTCGTCGTAGTTAACTGGTATCAAATCCCCTTTATCATTCATTTCATAAAACGCGTCTTTTACTCCTTTAATATGATCAATAAATAAGATTCCGTTTAAATGATCAATTTCGTGCAAAAGTGTTCGTGCCAACTCATCCGTCGCCTTAATCCTGACCTCTGTTCCGTCTTCCAGTTTTGCCTTTACTCGAACCTTCGTTTCTCTCGGCACCATGCCATAAATCGAAGGAACCGAAAGGCATCCCTCATAGTCAGTTTTTATTTTACCTTCTGCCTTTATTACTTCTGGATTAATCAACGCCGTAAAGGTCGCATTCTTTTTATCCTCCATATCGTCACGAATAATAATGATGCGCTTATTTACTCCCATCTGGGGCGCCGCCATCGCCGCCGATAATTCGTAAGGATGGTCAGCCTCCCAATCCAGCGATAATTTTCGCATATCAGAAATCACGCTCAAGATTTCATCGTCAATCTTGTGTACCTTTTCTGACTTCTCCCTAAGACGCGCGTCTGGCGTCGTAATTATTTTCATATTTCCATTATACCACAAATCGCCACCCCTGTAAATAATTCTTATGTTGCAGTTTTTCATTTACTTGCCAAAAAAATCCTCAAAACTTTAAAAACCCGCATTCTTATAGTCTGGAATCTCACCAGAGATTTAGATGAACTCTATTGTATCTTTGAAAATGAAATTATTGGAGTAATTGAAACTTGGTCCAAACAAGGTTTCAGAGCTAATTTTCTCGATACAACACTAAACGATATTGTCCAGCTTACCAACACCGCCCCAAAACATTTAGCGTTTTTAATTAAAGATAAAATCTAATAATTTTATACAGCGATTAGCTCCGCCGACTCAAGGTTATAATCAGACAGAGCAACACTCTTGATTGCAGGATCTTCGTAGGTGTTATAATAATAAGTTTTCGTTTTTGTTGAATATCCACCAGTGTAAACCGTCTTTTCAAATTGACCATCTGCCATTGCCGCTGCTCCGTCAATCATCGCCACTCCAGTAAGTGTGTGGAATAAACGTGATACATTTTCTTCTTCTGTTGTTTTTATTGGATAATGTGTGTTCAAGTAAGCCACCCGCACGAATCGCGACGGGGAATAATAATCACCTGGCAACCCTCGCATCAGAGAACCACTTCCGAATGCTGTCATTTTTGCCTTTTCCCATTTTACCTCTTTTGGCATCTGTGGGAACAAATTCATATAATTACGTAAATTTTCCTTATGCCATCCATATCCCGGTTGATTTGTCAAAATATCTACGTTATTTTCAAAAATTTCCATGCCTTTTTCAGTGTATTCCACCACAATCGATCTCTTAGCATCACCAATAATCCAATGAAGTTCCGAAACTGGATACTGATCATTTATTGGTTTTGCTACAATCGCAACTTCCTTTAAAGCTTTTTCCGCCTCATCTACAGTATTAAAATTTAAAACCACCCAAAACGGGAATTCATAAGCTGCAACATTAGTTTTATCTCCCACCATCGCCGTTTCGTACTTTGCGTAACCAGGAAAATTTAATCCTGCGATTGCTAATCCGTTTTCATTTGCACAATCAAAATAAAGTGGCGTATTTTCGACTATAATACCCATTCCAATCACCGCTGGAGATTGATTCGTCTCCCCCAAAAATGCTGGCTTGTATTTATACCCTCGTGGTGTAATTACTACTTTCT